>NZ_JBHRXE010000048.1:0-72545 GCF_042648325.1 Paracoccus simplex
CAAGGGCCTCGGCCTTGGCCGCGGTTGCAGCGCCGGCCGCGCCTTCGGTGACGATGGCCAGCCGGGCGCTGGCCTCGACCGTCGCGCCCTCGGGGGCAAGGATCTCGGCCAGCACGCCGGCGGCGGGGCTAGGCACCTCGACCGAGACCTTGTCGGTTTCCAGCTCGCACAGCATCTCGTCCTGGGCGACCGTGTCGCCGACCTTCTTGAACCAGGTCGCCACCGTGGCCTCGGTCACGCTTTCGCCCAGGGTGGGCACCATCACGTCGACGGATTTTCCGCTCATCTTCTTCTGTCCTTCCTGGGCTTTCGTGCCCGCATCTGCCTTGGGCAACATTTCCTCGGGGCCCGCATCGCCCTCTTCCATGATCTGCGCGAGCAGGGCGTTGGGCGCGACCACCGCGCCCTCGGGGGCGACGATCTCGGCCAGCTTGCCGGCGACGGGCGAGGGCACCTCGACCGTCACCTTGTCGGTTTCCAGCTCGCACAGCATCTCATCGACGGCGACGCGGTCGCCCGGCTTCTTGAACCAGGTGGCCACGGTCGCCTCGGATACCGATTCCCCAAGCGCGGGGACGCGTAGTTCCACGGCCATCTCAGGCACCGATCGTGATGGCTTCGGTCACCAGCGCCTCCTGCTCGGCCTTGTGGCGCGAGGCGAGGCCCGTCGCCGGCGAGGCGGCGGCGGCGCGGCCGACATAGCGGGCGCGGCCGTGCTTGGCGCCGATGCGCGACAGCACCCATTCGATGTTCGGCTCGACGAAGGTCCAGCCGCCCATGTTCTTGGGTTCTTCCTGGCACCAGACGATCTCGGCATCCTTGAAGCGCTCCAGCTCCTTCGACATCGCCTGGGCCGGGAACGGGTAGAACTGCTCCAGGCGCATCAGGTAGACATCGTCGGTCCCGGCGGCATCGCGCGCCTGCAGCAGATCGTAATAGACCTTGCCCGAGCAGATCACCACGCGGCGGATCTCATTGTCGGGCTTCAGCGCCAGCTGCGAATTGCCGCGTTCGGCATCGTCCCACAGCACGCGGTGGAAGCTCGATCCGGTGGTGAAGTCCTCGGTCGTCGAGATCGCCAGCGGATGGCGCAGCAGCGATTTCGGCGTCATCAGGATCAGCGGCTTGCGGAACGGCCGCTTGAGCTGGCGGCGCAGGATGTGGAAATAGTTCGCCGGGGTCGTGCAGTTCGCCACGATCCAGTTGTCCTCGGCGCACATCTGCAGCCAGCGCTCCAGCCGGGCCGAGCTGTGCTCGGGGCCCTGGCCCTCGTAGCCATGCGGCATCAGCACCACCAGGCCCGACATGCGCAGCCATTTCTTCTCGCCCGAGTTGATGAACTGGTCGAACATGATCTGCGCGCCGTTGGCGAAGTCGCCGAACTGCGCCTCCCACAGGGTCAGGGTGTTCGGCTCGGCCAGCGAATAGCCGTATTCGAAGCCCAGCACCGCATATTCCGACAGCATCGAGTCGGTCACCTCGTAACGCGCCTGCCCGCCGCGGATGTGGTTCAGCGGGTAGAAGCGTTCCTCGGTCGCCTGGTCGATGAAGGCGGAATGGCGTTGCGAGAAGGTGCCGCGGGTCGAATCCTGGCCCGACAGCCGCACCGGATGCCCCTCGACCAGCAGCGAGCCATAGGCCAGCGCCTCGCCGGTCGCCCAGTCGAAGCCCTTGCCGGTCTCGAACATCTGTTTCTTGGATTCCAGCAGCCGGCCGACGGTGCGGTGCAGGTCGAAGCCGTCCGGAACCCGGGTCAGCGCGGTGCCGATCTCGGCCATGGTCTCGGGGGCGATGCCGGTCTGGCCCGGGGCGTATTCCTCGGATTCCGCGGCCAGGCCCGACCACTTGCCGTCCAGCCAGTCGGCCTTGTTCGGCTTGAAGTTCTTGCCGACCTCGAACTCCTCGTTCAGATGCGCCTGGAAGGCGGCCTTCATCTCCTCGATCTCGCCCTCGGGCACCAACCCGTCGGCGACCAGCCGGTCGGTGTAAAGCTGCAGCGTGGTCTTGTGGCCCTTGATCGCCTTGTACATCGCCGGGTTGGTGAACATGGGCTCGTCGCCCTCGTTGTGACCGAAGCGGCGATAGCAGAAGATGTCGATGACCACGTCCTTGTGGAACTTCTGCCGGAACTCGGTCGCCACGCGGGCGGCATGCACCACCGCCTCGGGGTCGTCGCCGTTGACGTGGAAGATCGGCGCCTCGACCATCAGCGCGATGTCGGTCGGATAGGGCGAGGTGCGGCTGAAATGCGGCGCCGTGGTAAAGCCGATCTGGTTGTTCACCACGATATGGATGCAGCCGCCGGTGCGGTGGCCCTTGATGCCGGAAAGCTGGAAGCATTCCGCGACGATGCCCTGGCCGGCAAAGGCCGCGTCGCCATGCAGCAGGATCGGCAGCACCGCCATGCGATGCGTCTGGTCAGAGAGCTGGTCCTGCTTGGCGCGGACCTTGCCCAGCACCACCGGGTTCACCGCCTCCAGGTGGCTGGGGTTCGCGGTCAGCGACAGGTGCACGGTATTGTCGTCGAAGGTGCGGTCCGAGCTGGCGCCGAGGTGGTATTTCACGTCGCCCGAGCCGTCCACGTCTTCGGGCTTGTAGCTGCCGCCCTGGAACTCGTGGAAGATGGCGCGGTAGGGCTTGCCCATGACGTTGGCCAGCACCGACAGGCGGCCGCGGTGCGGCATGCCGATCACCACGTCCTTGACGCCAAGCGCGCCGCCACGCTTGATGATCTGCTCCATGGCCGGGATCAGCGCCTCGCCGCCGTCAAGGCCGAAGCGTTTGGTGCCCATGTACTTGACATGCAGGAACTTTTCGAAGCCCTCGGCCTCGACCAGCTTGTTCAGGATGGCGCGGCGGCCTTCGCGGGTGAAGGCGATCTCCTTGCCATAGCCCTCGATCCGCTCCTTCAGCCAGGCGGCTTCCTCGGGGTTCGAGATATGCATGAACTGGATGGCGAAGGTGCCGCAATAGGTGCGCTTCATCAGGTCGGTGATCTGGCGGATCGTGGCGATCTGCAGGCCGAGCACGTTGTCGATGAAGATCGGCCGGTCCAGGTCGGCGGCGGTGAAGCCGTAGGTCTCGGGCTTCAGTTCGCCGTGGTCGGGAACGTCGCGCATCCCCAGCGGATCCAGATCGGCATGCAGGTGGCCGCGGATGCGGAAGGCGCGGATCAGCATGATGGCGCGGACGCTGTCCAGCACGGCGCGCTTCAGCTGCTCGTCGGTCAGGCTGACGCCCTTTTCGCCGGCCTTGGCGGCGATCTTGTCCAGCGCCGCCTTGGCATCGGCCTTGGGCAGCATCGGCCATTCGCCGGTCAGCGCCGCGGTGTTGTCGTCCGACGGCAGCGGCGGCCAGTCGGTGCGGCGCCAGCTGGCGCCCTTGGCCTCGCGCGTGACCACGGCCTCTTCGTCGCCCAGGCTGCGGAAGAAGGCGTCCCAGGCCTGATCCACCGCCGCCGGGTTCTGCGCCCATTGGCCGTAGAGCTGCTCGACATAGGCGGCGTTGTGGCCTTGCAGGAAGCTTGAATCGTGGAAGGCCGAGTTGGGGGATTGATCGTTCATTGGATTGCCTCCGGGAAATTCTATCGGTTCCCGCCTTGATCAGGGGCGGTTGCATGGTTCCGGCCACGGCCGCGCGGCGCGCCGGTCATGAGCCTTGTCTGGTGGTCCTGATACCATTCGGGCAGGCCGGCGCGGGGCCGGCGCAGCAGGGCGGGCAGGCTGCGGCCGGCCAGCAGGGCGCCGCGTAGTTGCGGCAGATCCCAGCGGCCGCCGGCCAGATCCTTGGGCAGTTCGGCCAGCGTCATGCGCAGGTACCACAGCGCATAGCGGGCGAAGTCGCGGCCCTGCCGTTCTGACTGGCGGCGGACGAAATAGGCGATGTTGAGCAGCGCCAGCGCCGTGTTCACCCGGCGCCGGTCCCGGCCCGCCGCCGCTTGCAGATGCCGGATCGGCGCGTCGGCGGCAAAGGCCAGCAGGCCGTGCCGGCCGAAGCGATAGCTCGCGTCCAGATCCTCGGCGATGGCGCTGCCGACCAGCCCCTCGTCGAAGGGCTCGCGCAGGGCGACGGCGCGGCGGACGGTCAGCGCGAAGCCGACGATGAACGCGACCCGCACCAGATCCGGCGGCAGCGAGGTGTCGCCGGAATAGCGCCGCTCGGGCCGGTCATAGCTCAGGAACCGCTGATCGGCGGGGATCATCAGCAGGTGGCGCAGGGCGAAGTCGATGCCGCGTTGCAGCGCCGCCGGCCGGCCCGAGACCAGCGCCCCGGCCCGGTTGGTCTGCTTGAGCGCGCCGTCCGCGGCCGGCTCGTGCGGCAGGGGCGTATCGCAGGCCGAGATGGCGACGATGCGGCCCTGCGGATCGGCGCGGTAATGCGCCATGATCCGCCCGGCGCAGACGGGATGCAGCAGCGCATCGTCGTCGATCAGGAACAGGATGTCGGCCCGCGCCATGGCGATGGCTTGGTTGCGCTGGACGGTCAGCGAACGGCGCAGCGCCGGCGCATAGCTCAGCGGGCAACCGCCGGCCTCGGCGATCGCCGCCTCGACGCCCGAGCGGTTCGCCTGCCAGTCGGTGCTGGCATCGACGACGACGATCTCGGCCGGGGGTTCGTCCGAAGCCAGCGCGTGGCGGACGCATTCGCGCAGGATGTCGCCGCGATTGTAGGTCGCGACGCAAAGCGCCCAATCCCGTGCCTGGACCGGCGGCGCGTCGGGCAGGGCGGCGGCGGCAGGGGCGCTCATCTCGTCCCTCGCAGCGGCTGGCCGGCAGGTCGCCCGCGGCGAGGACAAGACGATGCCCCGGCGGGTCTGGCGACGATCTGGCGACGAAGGACGTCCAATCTGGCACCTGGCTTGCATGGGTTCGGCGAGGCCCCCTGAAGGTAGGCGGGGGCCAAGCCTAAGTCAAAAGTCTTGCGAAGACGTTACCGGCCGAGAGCCTTCAGCACCGCCTCGCCCAGGCCCGCCGGGCTGTCGGCGACCACGACCCCGGCCGATTTCATGGCCTCGATCTTGGATTCCGCGTCGCCCTTGCCGCCCGAGACGATGGCGCCGGCATGGCCCATGCGGCGGCCCTTCGGCGCGGTGCGGCCGGCGATGAAGCCAGCGGTCGGCTTCCACTTGCCCTTGCGCTTCTGCTCGGCCAGGAACTCGGCGGCCTCTTCCTCGGCCGAGCCGCCGATCTCGCCGATCATGATGATCGACTCGGTCTCGGGGTCGTCCAGGAACATGCGCAGCACGTCGATATGCTCCATGCCCTTGATCGGGTCGCCGCCGATGCCGACGGCCGAGGACTGGCCAAGGCCCACGTCCGAGGTCTGCTTGACCGCCTCATAGGTCAGCGTGCCGGAACGCGACACGACGCCGACCGAGCCGCGCTTGAAGATGCTGCCGGGCATGATGCCGATCTTGCATTCGTCGGGCGTCATGATGCCGGGGCAGTTCGGCCCGATCAGCAGCGATTTCGAGCCTTGCAGCGCGCGCTTGACCTTCATCATGTCAAGGACCGGGATGCCCTCGGTGATGGCGACGATCAGCGGGATCTCGGCGTCGATGGCTTCCAGGATCGAGTCGGCCGCGAAGGGCGGCGGGACATAGATCGCGGTCGCATTGGCGCCGGTTTTCGCGACGGCCTCGTGGACCGAGTTGAAGACCGGCAGGCCCAGATGCTCGGACCCGCCTTTGCCGGGGGTCACGCCGCCGACCATCTTGGTGCCGTAAGCGATCGCCTGTTCAGTGTGGAAGGTGCCTTGCGAGCCGGTGATGCCCTGGCAGATGACTTTGGTGTCTTTGTTGACGAGAACGGCCATCTTCTTATCCCTTCACCGCTTTCACGATCTTCTGCGCCGCGTCCGACAGGTCGTCGGCCGCGATCACGTTCAGGCCGGATTTCGAAATGATCTCTTTACCCAGCTCGACGTTGGTGCCTTCCAGGCGCACGACCAGCGGGACCTGCAGGCCGACCTCTTTCACGGCGGCGATGATGCCTTCCGCGATGATGTCGCAGCGCATGATGCCGCCGAAGATGTTGACCAGGATGCCCTTCACGTTCGGGTCCGAGGTGATGATCTTGAACGCCTCGGTGACCTTTTCCTTGGTGGCGCCGCCGCCGACGTCAAGGAAGTTCGCCGGCTCGGCCCCGAACAGCTTGATGATGTCCATCGTGGCCATCGCCAGACCGGCGCCGTTCACCATGCAGCCGATCTCGCCGTCCAGCGCGATGTAGTTCAGGTCGAATTTCGAGGCGGCCAGTTCCTTGGGATCCTCCTCGGTCTCGTCGCGCAGCGCCAACACGTCGGACTGGCGATAGAGGGCGTTGTTGTCGAAGCCCATCTTCGCGTCGAGGCATTTGAGGTTGCCGTCCTTCATCACGATCAGCGGGTTGATCTCCAGCATCTCCATGTCCTTCTCGATGAACATGCGATACAGGTTCTTGACCAGCTGGACGCATTGCTTGACCTGCGTGCCCTTCAGACCCAGGGCGAAGGCCACGCGGCGGCCGTGGAAATCCGACAGGCCCGAGGCCGGATCGACGCTGAAGCTGACGATCTTTTCCGGGGTCGAGGCCGCGACTTCCTCGATGTCCATGCCGCCCTCGGTCGAGGCGACGAAGCTGATGCGCGAGGTGCCGCGATCGACCAGCAGCGCCAGATAGAGCTCACGCTCGATATCCGAGCCGTCCTCGATATAGATGCGGTTGACCTGCTTGCCGGTCTCGCCCGTCTGGTGGGTGACCAGGGTGCGGCCCAGCATCTGGCGGGTCAGCTCTTCGGCCTCGGCGACGGATTTCGCCAGGCGCACGCCGCCCTTCTCGCCGGCTTCCTTCTCCTTGAAGTGACCCTTGCCACGGCCGCCGGCATGGATCTGCGCCTTGACGACCCAGAGCGGACCGTCGAGTTCCCCCGCCGCCGCCTTGGCCTCATCGGCCTTCATCACCACCCGCCCGTCGGAGACCGGCGCGCCGTATTGGCGCAGCAACGCCTTGGCCTGGTATTCATGGATGTTCATGCTACTTCCCCGCAGTTATCGGTTGGCGGGCTTGTGCCACATCCGCCCTGGGCTCTAAAGCCCTATGCGCGGCGCCTTGCGGAAAATTGCGTGGTTTTGCGGTTTTGTGATCACAGCCTTCGACCCTGCGATCACAAAACCCAGGACAGAGGCTGCCGGCAAGGCCGGCGGGCTCCGGCGGGTGCCGGGCGGGGCGGCCGCGAAACGATTCCCGTGACCTGCGGAAAAGCCTGCCAAAACCCCGCCCGGCGCGGCATTTCCCTTTGACAAGCGCGACGCGATGGGCGGTATTTCCCGCACCATTCCTTATTTGATTGAACGAGAGACTTGTCATGGCGACCATTAACGGAACCGACGCGGCGGATACCCTTGTGGGAACCGCGGATGCCGATGTCATAAATGCACTCGGCGGCAACGACACCATCACCGGCGGCAGCGGCAACGACACCATCACCGGCGGTAGCGGCAACGACACCATGCATGGCGGTTCTGGCAACGACACCTTCTATATCGTCGGCAGCGATTTCGGCCAGGACGTCTTTGACGGCGGCGACGGTGACGACCGCATCCGGCTGAGCGGCGATGTCACCGTCTCCAGCCTGCTCTTGAACGGCAACCATCTGACCAGCATCGAGACGCTGGACTTCTCGATCTACGATATCCGCGGCACCGGCGGCAACGATGTCTTCGACATCAGCGGCGTCACCTACACGGTGAGCTACGACTGGATCTATCTTTACGATGGCAACGACAGCTTCATCGGCTATGCCGGCAGCGACGAGGTCGATGGCGGCTCGGGGGCGGACACGCTGAATGGCGGCGCCGACAACGACTATCTGACCGGCGGCGGCGGCAATGACCGGCTGATCGGCGGCACCGGCGACGACACCTTCTATATCGGCGGCACCGATTTCGGGCTGGATGTCTATGACGGCGGCGAAGGCGCGGACCGGATCCGGCTGACCGGGGACGTGACCGTGGCCAGTCTGCAGCTGACCGCCGCCAACGTGATCGGCACCGAGACGCTGGATTTCTCGATCTACGACATCCGCGGCACCGGCGGCAACGATGCCTTCGACATCAGCGGCATCACCTACACCGTCAGCTATGACTGGATCCATCTGTCGGACGGCAACGACAGCTTCATCGGCTATGCCGGCAGCGACGAGGCCGATGGCGGCTCGGGGGCGGATACGCTGAATGGCGGCGCCGGCAACGACTATCTGACCGGCGGCGGCGGCAATGACCGGCTGATCGGCGGCACCGGCGACGACACCTTCTATATCGGCGGCACCGATTTCGGGCTGGATGTCTATAATGGCGGCGAAGGCGCAGACCGGATCCGGATGACCGGCGATATCACCGTCTCGCGCCTGCAGCTGACCGCCGCCAACGTGATCGGCACCGAGACGCTGGACTTTTCGATCTACGACATCCAGGGCACTGGCGGCAACGATGTCTTCAATATCAGCGGCATCACCTACACCGTCAGCTATGACTGGATCCATCTGTCGGACGGCAACGACAGTTTCGTCGGCTATGCCGGCAGCGACGAGGTCAATGGCGGCTCGGGGGTGGATACGCTGAATGGCGGGGCCGGCAGCGACTACCTGACCGGCGGCACCGGCAATGACCGGCTGATCGGCGGCACCGGCGACGACACTTTCTATATCGGCGGCACCGATTTCGGGCAGGACGTCTATGATGGCGGCGCCGGCGCCGACCGGATCCGGCTGACCAGCGACGTGACCGTGGCCCGGCTGACCCTGACCGCCGCCCAGGTGATCGGCACCGAGACGCTGGACTTCTCGATCTACGATATCGCAGGCACCGGCGGCAACGATGTCTTCGACATCAGCGGCATCCGCCAGACCGTCAGCTATGACACGATCTATCTGCAGGACGGCAACGACATCTTCGTCGGCTATGCGGGCAGCGATTATGTCGATGCCGGGGCCGGGCGTGACCTGCTGTTCGGCGGTGCCGGCAACGACCGGCTGGACGGCGGCGCCGGCATCGACCTGGTCGGCTATGGCGCGGCCGGCGGCGGCGTGCGGGTGAACCTGTCGCTGACCTCGGCCCAGGTCATCGGCGGCGGGCAGGGCACCGATGCGCTGACGAATATCGAGAACGTCAACGGCTCGCGCTTTGCCGATGCGATCACCGGCAGCGTGGTGGGCAACGTGCTGAACGGCGCTGCCGGCAACGACGTGCTCAACGGGCTGGGCGGCCATGACCAGCTGTTCGGCGGCCTTGGCAACGACCTGATGAACGGCGGGGTCGGCAACGACCGGCTGGACGGCGGCGCCGGCTTCGATACCGCCGGCTATGGCAATGCCACCGGCGGCATCCGCGTCGACCTGCGGCTGACCACGGCCCAGGCGATCGGCGGCGGCCATGGCAGCGACCTGCTGCTGGGGATCGAGGCGGTGAACGGCTCGAATTACGGGGACCGGCTGGTCGGCAATGGCGTGAACAACCGGCTGAACGGCGGCGGCGGCCATGACCGGCTGGAGGGCTTGGGGGGCAACGACGTGCTGCAGGGCGGCGCCGGCAGCGACACGCTTTTCGGCGGTGTCGGCAATGACGTGGTGACCGGCGGCGCCGGCAACGATTTCATGGCCGGCGGCGCTGGGGCGGACGCTTTCGTCTTCGCGGTCGGCAACGGCGTCGACCGGATCACCGACTGGCAGGACGGGCTGGACCGGATCCGCATCGTCTCGGGCAACTGGCAGGGCCAGCGCTACGACGGTTTCGACGACCTGACCGTCACCCAGGCGGGCGGCAATGCCGTGGTCAGCTTCGGCGGCACCTCGATCACCCTGGCCGGGGTGCAGGCGGGGGCGCTGAACGCTTCGGATTTCGTCTTCATCTAGGGCGAGCGCGCAAGAAAAACCCCGCGGGCGCGACCCGCGGGGTTGTCCGTTCCGGTGCGGTCCGGCTCAGGCCAGGGTGGCGTCGATGCCCTTGCAGGCGGCGACCAGGCCCTTCACCGCGTCGACCGACTTGTCGAACATCGCCTGTTCGTCCTTGTCGAGCTTGATGTCGATCACCTTCTCGATGCCCTTGGCGCCGATCACGGTCGGCACGCCGACATAAAGCCCGTCCAGCCCATAGGCGCCGTCCACATAGGCCGCGCAGGGCAGCACGCGCTTCTGGTCCTTGAGATAGGCTTCCGCCATCTCGATGGCCGAGGTGGCCGGGGCATAGAAGGCCGAGCCGGTCTTCAGCAGGCCGACGATCTCGGCGCCGCCGTCGCGGGTGCGCTGCACGATGGCGTCCAGCTTCTCCTGCGTGGTCCAGCCCATCTTGACCAGGTCGGGCAGCGGGATGCCGGCGACGGTCGAATAGCGGGCCAGCGGCACCATGGTGTCGCCATGGCCGCCCAGCACGAAGGCGGTCACGTCGCGCATCGAGACGCCGAATTCCAGCGACAGGAAGTGGCGGAAGCGCGCCGAATCGAGCACGCCGGCCATGCCGACGACCTTTTCATGCGGCAGGCCCGAGAACTGGCGCAGCGCCCAGACCATGGCGTCCAGCGGGTTGGTGATGCAGATCACGAACGCGTTGGGGGCGTGCTGCTTGATGCCCTCGCCCACGGATTTCATGACCTTGAGGTTGATGCCCAGCAGGTCGTCGCGGCTCATGCCCGGCTTGCGCGGCACACCGGCGGTGACGATGCAGACATCGGCGCCCGCGATGTCGGCATAGTCGTTGGTGCCTTTCAGCACGGCGTCGAAGCCCTCGGACGGGCCCGATTCCGCAATGTCCAGCGCCTTGCCCTGAGGGGTGCCCTCGGCGATGTCGAACAGGACGACGTCGCCCAGTTCCTTCATCGCGGCCAGATGCGCCAGCGTGCCGCCGATCTGCCCCGCGCCGATGAGTGCGATCTTGGGTCGGGCCATGGTAACCTCCGATTTCCATCATGGTTCGGGCGGTGGCCTAGTCCCTTGGAATGGGAATCGCAAGCCTTGCCTGCGGCGCGACGGATGAAATCGCCCCATGTCAAGCGCTAACAGGCAGACCCCTCCTGCGTTGCGGAGCCGCCCGCCCTGGCTTACTGCTGCGTGCAAAGGCCGAAGGAGCGCGCGCATGGACATGCTGGGCTGGGTGCTGGCGGTGGTCGCCGCCTTTTCCATCGGGCTGGCCAAGGGGGGGCTGTCCATGGTCGGCACCATCTCGGTGCCGCTGATGGCGCTGGTCATGTCGCCGGTGCAGGCGGCGGGGATCCTGCTGCCGGTCTATATCGTTTCGGATATCGGCGGGCTGATCGCCTTCCGGCGCGATTTCGACGCCCGGGTGCTGCGGACCGTGGTGCCGGGGGCGATCACCGGCATCGGGCTGGGCTGGGCCACCGCGCGTCACGTCAACGATGCGCAGGTCGGGCTGATCGTCGGGGTGATCGGCCTGGCTTTCGCGTTGAACGCCTTGCTGCGCAGCCATGTGAACGGCAGCGCCCGGCCGCCGCGCTGGGGGGCGGGCAGTCTTTGGGGCGTGGTCTCGGGCTATACCAGCTTCGTGTCGCATTCCGGGGCGGCGCCCTATCAGGTCTATGCCCAACCGCTGCGCATGACGCCGATGACCTATGCCGGGACCACGACCATCTTCTTTGCCATCTGCAATGCGGTGAAGCTGATTCCCTATGCGATGCTGGGCCAGCTTTCGGCGCATAACCTGGCGGTGGCGGCGGTGCTGATGCTGCCCGGCGTGCTGGGGGTGCTGGCCGGGCTGTGGCTGGTCAGGCGTATGTCGCCGCGCGTCTTCTACGGCTTCATCACCTGGGCGCTGATGCTGGTTTCGGCCAAGCTGATCTGGGACGGGATCTGATGCCGCAGCGCGGCAAATGAGTGCTTGCGATTCGGGTCGTTTCCGGGCAGTTTCGCGCAAGATTATTACGCGAGGCCCCGATGACCCGTCCCTACCGCTCCGTCCTCTATATTCCGGCCGCCAATCCGCGGGCCATGGAAAAGGCCCAGACGCTGGCGGCCGATGCGATCATCTTCGATCTCGAGGACGCGGTGGCGCCGTCGGGAAAGCTCGCCGCGCGTGAGCTTCTGGCCAAGGCGCTGCTGGCTGATTACGGCGGCCGGGCCCGGATCGTGCGCATCAATGGGCTGGACACCGAATGGGGCGAGGGCGATGCCCGCGCCTTTGCCGCCGGCGCCGATGCGGTGCTGGTGCCCAAGGTCAGCTGCGGCGCCGATCTGGACCGGGTGGCGGCGCTGGTGCCCGATACGCCGCTTTGGGCGATGATGGAGACGGCGGCAGGGATGCTCAACGCCGCCGAGATCGCCGCGCATCCGCGCCTGCAGGGCATGGTCATGGGCACCAATGACCTGGCCAAGGAACTGAACAGCCGCTTCCGCGCCGACCGGTTGCCGATGATGCCGGGGCTGGGCCTGTGCCTGCTTGCAGCGCGGGCGCATGGCCGGGTGATCGTCGACGGCGTCTTCAACGCCTTCAAGGACGAGGATGGCCTGCGCGCCGAATGCGAACAGGGCCGCGACATGGGCTTCGACGGCAAGACGCTGATCCACCCGGCGCAACTGGCCATCGCCAACGAGGTTTTCGCGCCCTCGGCCTCGGAGGTGGAACTGGCCCGCCGTCAGATCGAGGCCTTCGACGAGGCCAGCGGGCAGGGCAGGGGCGTCGCGGTGGTGGACGGCAAGATCGTCGAGAACCTGCATGTCGAGACGGCGCGGGCCACATTGGCCAAGGCGGCGGCGATTGCCGAACTGGCAGGGTGATGGCAAAGTAAGGGCCATTAACATCCAGCGGAAAGGAATAGCCAGATGTTGATCCTGATCCTTGGCCTCGCCCTGTGGTGGGGTGCGCATCTGCTCAAGCGCCTGGCGCCGCAAGCCCGCGCCCGGCTGGGCCGTGGCGGCGTCGCGGGGCTGCTGCTGCTGTCGGTGGTGCTGATGGTGGTCGGCTATCGCATGACCGACGGGCCCTATTGGTGGGGTGCCTCGGCGCCGCTCAAGGGCGTCAACAACCTGCTGGTGCTGGCGGCGTTTTACCTGTTCGCCGCCGACGGCATGAAGACCCGTATCACCCGCCGCCTGCGGCATCCGCAACTGACCGGCTTCGCGCTCTGGGCCTTTGCGCATCTCGTGCCGAACGGCGACCTGCCCAGCTTCGTGCTGTTCGGCGGCCTGCTGCTTTGGGCGCTGGTCGAGATGGCGGTCATCAACCGCGCCGAGCCGCGCTGGACCCCGCCCGCCGGACCGTTCCCGGCCCGCAAGGAGGCGATGGCGGTGGTCGGCGCGCTGATCGTCATGCTGGTCGTGGGGCTGATCCACGCCTGGTTGGGCTATAATCCCTTTGGAGGCTGACATGCCGAAGATCTATCGCCTGCTGACCGAGGACGACACCTCGGCCTTCTGCCACAAGGTCAGCGAGGCGCTGGCGAAAGGCTGGGCGCTGCATGGCGCCCCGGCCTATGCCTTCGACGCGGCGCGCGGCGTGATGCGCTGCGCCCAGGCCGTCACCAAGGAGATCGAGGCCGACTATCACCCCGAGATGAAACTGGGCCAACAGTAAGGGACCGTCATGAGCAAGACCAATCCGGGCCGCTTCTTCGAGGATTACCACATCGGCCAGGTGATCCGCCATGCCGTCCCCCGCACCGTGGCCGAGGGCGAGCGCGCGCTGTACCACGCGCTCTATCCGGCGCGGCACGCGCTTTATTCCTCGGACGAGTTCGCGGCGGCCTCGGGGCTGGAGGGCAGCCCGATGGACGACCTGATCGCCTTTCACATCGTCTTCGGCAAGACGGTGCCGGATATCAGCCTGAACGCCATCGCCAATCTGGGCTATGCCGAGGGCCGCTGGCTGAAGCCGGTCTGGCCGGGCGATACGCTGCGTTCGGAATCCGAGGTGATCGGCCTGCGCGAGAACTCGAACGGCAAGTCCGGCGTGGTCTATGTGCGCACGCGCGGGCTGAACCAGCTCGACGAGGTGGTGCTGGAATATGTGCGCTGGGTCATGGTGCGCAAGCGCGACGCCGCGGCCCCGGCGCCCGAGCCGGTGGTGCCGGACCTGGCGAAGGCGGTCGCGCCCGCCGATCTGGTGGTGCCCGAGGGCATGGATTTCGCCCAATACGATTTCGATCTGGCCGGCGAGCCGCATCGCTGGGGCGACTACCAGGTCGGCGAGATCATCGACCATGTCGATGGCGTCACCGTCGAGGAGGCCGAACACATGCTGGCCACCCGGCTGTGGCAGAACACCGCCAAGGTGCATTTCGACGTGACGGCGCGCGAGGACGGCAAGCGGCTGATCTATGGCGGCCATGTCATCAGCATGGCCCGCGCGCTGAGCTTCAACGGGCTGGCCAATGCGCAGATGATCGTGGCGCTGAACGGTGGCGCCCATGCCAATCCCTGCTTTGCCGGCGACACCATCCGTGCCTGGTCCGAGGTGCTGGACAAGGCCGACACCCATGCGCCGGGCATCGGCGCGATCCGTCTGCGGCTGGTCGCCCACAAGGGCCCGGCCGGTGATCAGGTGCTGAAGACCGGGGACGGCAAGTACCCGCCGCAGGTGCTGCTGGATCTGGATTACTGGGCCCTGATGCCGAAATGACCGGCCCGCAGCGCCACGTCCGACGGTTGACGAATCGGCCCGCTGCCCGGGCGGAACATGACAGAAACTCTCGGCCATCCGGGCGGACCGGCCGAGTCCGGCGTGAGACCGGCATCATTTCCGCTGTCGGGAAGGATCGTGTGATCACAGCCGGCGTTTGCGTGATCACAAAACCGGAAAATCTTCCGCATATCCGGCTTCGGTCTGGTTTCCGCCCGTGACAGATGCAACAAGACGGCTAAAAGCAAACCAAATTTCGGCCAGCCCTCGCCGCCAGCCGTCGCGTGCGGGGCCTGAACGCAGGAGAGCGCATCATGGCTGACGTCAACCGGGGCAACCGGCCACTGTCACCGCATCTGCAGGTCTATCGCCTGCCACTTGCCGCAATCACCTCGATCATGACCCGCATCACCGGACACGCCCTGGTCGCCGGGATCGTGCTGATCGTCTGGTGGCTGGTCGCCGCCGTGGCCTCGCCCGGCGCCTTCGCCTGCGCCGACTGGGTGGTGCGGTCCTGGCTCGGCTTCATCATCCTGACCGGCTCGATGTGGGCGCTGTGGTATCACCTGCTCGCCGGGCTGCGCCATCTGTTCTACGATGCCGGCTACGGGCTCGAGATCCGGCAGGCCGAGCGGTCCAGCCAGGCGCTGATCGCCGGTTCGGTCGTGCTGGCCGTGCTGACGCTGATCATCTTCTTCGCGTTCTGAGGAAAGGGCAGGGATCATGCGTTACATCACCCCCCGCAAAGCCGCCGAAGGCCTTGGCTCGGCCCATGAAGGCACCCAGCATCACTGGGCCATGACCGTCAGCGCCGTGGCGCTGACCGTGCTGACGCCATTGTTCATGATCGTCGTCGCCCGCGCCATCGGCCTGCCGCACGAGCAGTTCCTGGCCTATTTCGGCCGGCCCTTCCCGGCGCTCATCACCGCGCTGTTCGTGATCGTGGGCATGGTCCACTTCATCAAGGGCACGCGGATCATGATCGACGACTATTTCCAGGGTGGCACGCGCAAGGCGGCCATCATCTTTTCCGTCATCTTCGGCTGGGCGGTGATCGCCGCCGCCGTCTATGCGCTGGCCCGGATGGGTCTTGGCGCGATCGTCGTCGTCTGAGGTTCCGCCATGGCTGCTTACAAATACGAAACGCACGAATACGATGTCGTGGTCGTCGGAGCCGGCGGCGCGGGCCTGCGCGCGACGCTGGGCATGGCCGAACAGGGGCTGCGCACCGCCTGCGTGACCAAGGTGTTCCCGACCCGCTCGCACACGGTCGCGGCGCAGGGCGGCATCGCCGCCAGCCTGTCGAACATGGGCCCCGACAACTGGCAGTGGCACATGTATGACACCGTCAAGGGCTCGGACTGGCTGGGCGACACCGACGCCATGGAATATCTGGCGCGCGAGGCCCCGAAGGCGGTCTACGAGCTGGAGCATTACGGCGTCCCGTTCAGCCGCACCGAGGAGGGCAAGATCTATCAGCGTCCCTTCGGCGGCCACACCACCGAATTCGGCGAAGGCCCGCCGGTGCAGCGCACCTGCGCCGCCGCCGACCGCACCGGCCACGCCATCCTGCACACGCTCTATGGCCAGTCGCTGAAGGAAAAGGCCGAGTTCTTCATCGAATATTTCGCCCTCGACCTGATCATCACCGACGGCGCCTGCACCGGCGTGGTGTGCTGGAAGCTGGACGACGGCACCATCCATGTCTTCAACGCCAAGATGGTGGTGCTGGCGACCGGCGGCTATGGCCGCGCCTATTTCAGCGCCACCTCGGCCCATACCTGCACCGGCGACGGCGGCGGCATGGTGGCGCGCGCCGGCCTGCCGCTTCAGGACATGGAATTCGTGCAGTTCCACCCGACCGGCATCTACGGCTCGGGCTGCCTGATCACCGAGGGCGCGCGCGGCGAAGGCGGCTACCTGACCAACTCGGAAGGCGAGCGGTTCATGGAACGCTATGCCCCGACCTACAAAGATCTGGCGTCCCGCGACGTGGTCAGCCGCTGCATCACCATCGAGATCCGCGAAGGGCGCGGCGTCGGCCCGCACAAGGATCACATGTTCCTGAACCTGATGCACCTGCCGCCGGAAAGCCTGGCCGAACGGCTGCCGGGCATCAGCGAATCGGCGAAGATCTTCGCCGGCGTCGATGTCACGCGCGAGCCGATCCCGATCCTGCCGACCGTGCATTACAACATGGGCGGCATCCCCACCAACTATTGGGGCGAGGTGCTGAACCCGACCGAGGAAAGCCCCGACGCCGTGTTCCCCGGCCTGATGGCGGTGGGTGAGGCCGGCTGCGCCTCGGTCCATGGCGCGAACCGGCTGGGCTCGAACTCGCTGATCGACCTGGTGGTCTTCGGCCGCGCCGCGGCGATCCGCGCCGGCCAGGTGATCGACCGCAAGGCGGCGATCCCCTCGACCAACAAGGAACAGGTGGACAAGGCGCTGGACCGCTTCGACAGCATCCGCAACGCCAATGGCGCGGTGCCGACGGCCGAGCTGCGGCTGGAGATGCAGCGCACCATGCAGGCCGACGCCGCGGTGTTCCGCACCGACAAGACCCTGGCCGAGGGCGTCGAGAAGATGACGCGCATCGCCGCCAAGATGGACGATCTCAAGGTCACCGACCGCAGCCTGATCTGGAACAGCGACCTGATGGAATCGCTGGAACTGACCAACCTGATGCCCAACGCGCTGGCCACCATCGTCGGCGCCGAGGCGCGCAAGGAAAGCCGCGGCGCCCATGCCCACGAGGACTGGCCCGAGCGGGATGATGCCAACTGGCGCAAGCACTCGCTTGCCTGGGTCGAAGGCAACGATGTTAAACTGGCCTATCGGCCCGTTCATCTTGAACCCCTGACGACCCAGGACGAGGGCGGGATCGACCTGAAAAAGATCGCACCCAAAGCGAGGGTTTATTGATGCGTCTTCCCCTGATCCTGACCGCCGCCGCGCTGGCCCTTTCGGGCTGCGTGGTGCAGAATCCCGGCATGGCACCCGCCCCCGGGCCGGTTCCGCCGATCGCCACCCCGGCGCCCGATGCGGCCGTCCGCTCCTCGGCCCGGGTGGTCGTGAACCGCGAGATGGCCCGGCGCCTGCCCGGCGCCAATGTCGCGCCCTATACCGATTGCGTGATGCAGAACGCGACCACGGCCGAACTGGCCGGCATCGCCGACAGCGCCAATGCCAGCGGTGCCGTCGCGGCCATCGTCGGCCGTCCGGCGACCTCGCAATGCATCGCCGGCGCCGCCGCCGCGGCCAAGCGGGCGTGATGCCGGGGGCGCGGCGCGTTCTGATGGCTTTGGCCCCGGCGATGCTGGGCCTGGCCGCCTGCGCGCCGCTGCCCGTCGACCAGGCCGAGCGCATCTGCCGCGACAGCGCGCGCGACGCGCTTGGCCCCCGGACCCGGGCCGGCTTCGGCGTCGGCTCCGAAGGCGTGCGGGGCGGCTTCATCGAGGTCGGCATCTCGTCCGACTATGTCATGGGCCGCGATCCGTCGCAGATTTTCCAGGAATGCGTGCAGCGCCGCTCGGGCCAGATGCCGACGCGGCCGCTCTACGAACAACCCGGCTGGAGGGCGCGCTGACGCCCCGGCCCAAGCCCACCGCATGACGGGCCGTCGCAAGGCGGCGCTCTGACCACCAGGAGTTACCCAATGGTCCAACTTACCCTTCCCAAGAACAGCCGCATGCGGGTCGGCAAGACCTGGCCGAAGCCGGCGGGCGCCAAGAATGTCCGCCGCTTCAACGTCTATCGCTGGGACCCGGACACCGGGGAAAACCCGCGCATCGACACCTATTTCATCGACCTGGACACATGCGGGCCGATGGTGCTGGACGCGCTGATCAAGATCAAGAACGAGATTGACCCGACCCTGACCTTCCGCCGCTCCTGCCGCGAGGGGATCTGCGGTTCCTGCGCGATGAACATCGACGGCGGCAACCACCTCGCCTGCATCTTCGGCATCGACGAGGTCAAGGGCAAGGACGTGAACATCTATCCGCTGCCGCATATGCCGGTGGTCAAGGACCTGGTGCCGGACCTGACGCATTTCTATGCCCAGCACGCCTCGGTCCAGCCCTATCTGATCACCGAGACGCCGACCCCGGACAAGGAATGGCGCCAGTCGATCGAGGACCGCAAGAAGCTGGACGGTCTCTATGAATGCGTGATGTGCGCCTCGTGCTCGACCGCCTGCCCGAGCTACTGGTGGAACGGCGACCGCTATCTGGGCCCGGCGGCCTTGCTGCACGCCTATCGCTGGATCATCGACTCGCGCGACGAGGCCACGGGCGAGCGGCTGGACGCGCTCGAAGACCCGTTCAAGCTCTACCGCTGCCACACGATCATGAATTGCACCAATACCTGCCCCAAGGGCCTGAACCCGGCCAAGGCCATCGCCTCGATCAAGCACATGATGGTGGATCGGATCGTCTGATCTGCAGGCCGGTCATGGCCGGTATGCCGTGACATACCGATTGACGCCGCGTCGCAGAACTGGATTTTTCTGCGTCGCGGCGTTATCTTTTCGGCGGGGAGAGCACAATGCGACCCGGAGATTCCCAGATGACATCCCAAGCCGAAACCCGGAAACCGACCGCCAACCTGACCATGCTGAAACCGGCCAAGGCCGAGAGCCGTGCCGCCCTGGCCGTTCTCGAGCAGATGTATGGCTATTTCAGCTTCGACCCGCTGCCGCTTGAAGCCGACATCCGCCGCGCCGCCTGAGGCCCGGTCACCCGCCCGCGTCTCGCGGGCCTTCCGGCGCGGCTTCCCGGCCGCGCTTTTGTTTTTTGGGTATTTGGACAACAGAGAAGCCGGCAAGGCGGCGCCTCGCTTCTCTGTTGTCCAAATACCCATGGGGCAGCGCGCGCTTGCGCTGCCGTGGACGCGCGCATAGCATCCGCGCCATGATCCGAACCATTCCCGAAGACGCCGCCGAGCGCCGAGCCGTCCGCCCGGTCATCTGTTATCCGAACCACACGCTTCCCGACCCGGACCTGCTCGGTTTGCAGGCGGTGCGCCTGACCGCCCGCAAATCCGGCGAATGCCTGGTGCCGCCGCGCGAGGCGCGCTGCTTCCATGTCCCGGCCGGGCATTTCTTCCGCATCACCAGCGTCGAGGGGCCGCAGGTCGGCGATCTGAACCTGTGGTCCGCCGCCGATCCGCGCGAGCGGTTCTATTCCGGCAAGACCCGGGCGCTGCATGGCACGCATCTGACGCGCGGCGACCGCATGTGGTCGAACTTTCCCAACCTGCGCCCGCTGGCCACCGTGACCGAGGACACGCTGGAATGGTACGGCATCGACGAATATGGCGGCTCGGTCCATGACGTGATCGGCACGCGCTGCGATCCCTATACCCATCGCCTGCTGCACGGGCAGGATTACCACCATTGCTGCCATTCCAACCTGGTCAACGCGCTGATGGCCGAACTGGGTCTGCCGCGCGCCGAGGCCGAGCCGCTGGTGCATGACGTGCTGAACGTCTTCATGTGCACCGGCTTCACCCGCGACACCGGGCAGTATTTCATGAAGGCGAGCCCGGTGCGCCCCGGCGACCATATCGAGTTCTTCGCCGAGATCGACCTGATCGGCGGGCTGTCCGCCTGTCCGGGCGGCGATTGCGGCAGCGAGCATTCCAGCGACGCCGCCGCCTGCCATCCGCTGCTGGTCGAGATCTTCGCGCCGGCCCGGCCCGCGGCGCGCGCGCAGCCCCGCCCCAGCGGCTATCGCTGGCCCGAGTAGCGTTTCGGCCATGCGCCCGGAGGGCTGCAGCGGCTTGGATCCCGCGCATGTCCGGGCGCAAAGCCCGCAGCGGCTTGCGCCGGAAACGCGTCAGAGCGTGATCGGCCGCATCACCTCGGGCTCGATCACCTGCACGCCGGGCAGGCCGGCCTTCAGCGGTTCGGCATCCTGCGCCAGCAGCGGGAAGGTCCGGTAGTGGCAGGGGATCACGGTCTTGAAGTCGAAATATTTCCGCGCCGCCCAGGCCGCGCGTTCCATGTCCATGGTGAAATGCCCGCCGGCGCAGAGAATGCCGATATCGGGCCGATGGTATTCGCCCATCCATTCCATGTCGGCCATGATGTCGGTATCGCCCGAGACATAGATCACATGCCCTTCGCCGGCGATCATGTAGCCGGATTCGTGACCGGCATAGACCGGCCCCTCGTTGCCGTCGAAGGACGAGCTATGGCTGGCATTGACCATCGTCACCCTGGCGCCGCCCAGATCGACGGTGCCGCCCTTGTTGAAGCCGATGCCCTCGATGTCCTGATGCGTCTGCCAGGTGTTGATCAGGTCGTAGATGCCGACCACCGGGATCTTCAGCTCGCGCGCGATCGACAGCGTGTCTCCGGTATGGTCGCCATGGCCATGGGTCAGCAGGACATGGGTGGCGCCGCGGATCGCCTCGTCCCGCCTGTCCTCGGGGAACATCGGGTTGCCCGAGAGCCAGGGGTCGATCAGGATCACCGCCTGTTCGATCTCCAGCCGGAAGCCGGAATGGCCAAGCCAGGTCAGTTTCATCGGAAGGCTCCTTTGCTTGCGTTGCCGCATCCTGCCAAGCCGGGCGGCGGGCGTAAAGTTCCGCCGCAAGTTCCGCCCGCGCGGGTGCTTGCCCCGCCCCGGCCGCCCCGGTAAAACCCGGCGCAAGCGAAAGGAGCCTCTCATGGCGATCACCGAGGACGAAGCCCGCAAGGTCGCGCATCTGGCGCGGATTGCGGTCAAGGACGCCGACCTGCCCGCGCTGGCGCAGGAGCTGAACGGCATCCTGCATTTCATGGAACAGCTGAACGAGGTCGATGTCGAAGGCGTCGAGCCGATGACCGGCGTCGAACCGATGCGCCTCAAGCGCCGCCAGGACGTCGTCACCGATGGCGAGATGCAGGAGCTGATCCTGAAGAACGCGCCCGATGCGCGCGAGGGCTTCTTTGCCGTGCCGAAGGTGGTGGAATGAGCGATCTGAACAAACTGACCATCTCGGCCGCCCGCGACGGGTTGCGCAAGGCCGAGTTCACCAGCGCTGAGCTGACCGAAGCCTGTCTGGGCGCCATCGAGGC
The DNA here is from genome assembly GCF_042648325.1 of Paracoccus simplex. Taxonomy (NCBI): domain Bacteria; kingdom Pseudomonadati; phylum Pseudomonadota; class Alphaproteobacteria; order Rhodobacterales; family Paracoccaceae; genus Paracoccus; species Paracoccus simplex. The sequence continues at coordinate 21,666 of NZ_JBHRXE010000048.1, forward strand.
GGCGGGCGCGCTGAACGCCTATTCCCACAAGACCCCGGAAAAGGCGCGCCAGATGGCTGAGGCGGCCGACAAGCGCATCGCGGCCGGCGAGGCGCCGGCCATGTGCGGCATCCCGCTGGGCATCAAGGACCTGTTCTGCACCAGGGCAGTGCCCTCGCAGGCGGCCAGCCGGATCCTCGAAGGCTTCCTGCCGCAATATGAATCGACGGTGACGCAGAATCTGTGGGATGCGGGCGCGGTGATGCTGGGCAAGCTCAGCATGGACGAATTCGCCATGGGATCCTCGAACGAAAGCGCCTGCTACGGCCCGGTGGTGAACCCGTGGAAGGTGGACGAACGCCGGCTGACGCCGGGCGGCTCCTCGGGCGGTTCGGCGGCGGCGGTGGCCGCCGACCTGTGCCTGGCCGCGACCGGCACCGATACCGGCGGCTCGATCCGCCAGCCGGCGGCCTTCACCGGCACGGTGGGGCTGAAGCCGACCTATGGCCGGGTCAGCCGCTGGGGGGTGATCGCCTTCGCCAGTTCGCTGGACCAGGCCGGGCCGATGACGAAATCGGTGCGCGACGCCGCGATCATGCTGGGCGCCATGGCCTCGGTCGATCCCAAGGATTCGACTAGCGCCGAGCGCGCGGTGCCCGATTACGAGGCGGCGCTGACCGGCGACATCCGCGGCAAGCGCATCGGCATTCCGCGCGAATACCGCATGGAGGGCATGTCTGAGGAGATCGACGCGCTGTGGCACCAGGCGGCCGAGATGCTGCGCGATGCCGGCGCGGAAGTTGTAGATATCAGCCTGCCGCATACAAGATATGCGCTTCCGGCCTATTATGTCATCGCCCCGGCCGAGGCTTCCTCGAACCTGGCGCGCTATGACGGGGTGCGCTACGGCCGCCGCGCGAAGCTGGGTGCCGGCGACGGCGTCGTCGAGATGTATGAAAAGACCCGTGCCGAAGGCTTCGGCCCCGAGGTGCAGCGCCGGGTGATGATCGGCACCTATGTGCTGTCGGCGGGCTTCTACGACGCCTATTACAACCGCGCCCGCAAGGTGCGGGCGCTGATCAAGCGCGACTTCGACCAGGCCTATGCCGAGGGCATCGACGCGATCCTGACCCCGGCCACCCCCAGCGCCGCCTTCGGCCTGGGCGAGATGGCGGGCAAGGATCCGGTCGAGATGTATCTGAACGACGTCTTCACCGTGACCGTGAACCTTGCCGGGCTGCCGGGCATCTCGGTGCCGGTGGGGCTGGACAAGCAGGGCCTGCCGCTGGGCATGCAGCTGATCGGCCGCCCCTGGGACGAGGGCAACCTGTTGAACCTTGCGCAGGCCCTCGAATCTGCGGCAGGCTTCACGGCGAAACCCTCGCGCTGGTGGTGACCGGCTTCAAACGGGAGAGACCGATGCGGAACCTGGCGATCCTGGGCCTTGCCCCGCTGCTGGCGCTGGCGGCCTGCGGCGAGAATACCGGCTGGAACCCGAATTACAGCGCCATGCACAATGGCTCGCGCTATGCCGAATACCTTCAGCAGCGCGAGATCGCGCTGCAGGGCAGGGGACCGGTGCCGGCGGCAATTCCCGTGCAATTGCCGGTGCAGGCGCCGACCGCCGCCGATATCGCCGGCACGCCGGCGAAACGGGCGGGGACGACGACCGTGCGCGCCCCGGCCCCCGCGGCGGTTCCGGCCAATGCGCAGGTCGCCACCACCGGCCCCTATCCCGGCTCGACCCCGGTGCTGGTGCGTTACGCGCATCAGGAAACCCAGGCGCGGGGCACGCGGAAATATCAGCGCAGCGGTGGCTCCGAATCGGCGGCGGCGCGGACCTGCCGCGGCTATGCCGGCGCCGATGCGGCGCAGACCGCCTTCATCGCGGCGGGCGGGCCGGTGATCGACCCGCGCGGACTGGACCCCGACGGCGACGGCTTCGTCTGCGGCTGGGATCCGCGCCCCTTCCGCCAGCCCCGGCTTTGAGCCTTTCGCCCAATCACGGCGACCGGCGCGGGCAGGTTCCGTCGCTGGTGGTGATCCATTACACCGGCATGGCGGACGCGGTCTCGGCCCGCGCCCGGCTCTGCGATCCCGGGGCCGAGGTCAGCGCGCATTGGCTGATCCACGAGGATGGCCGGACCGAGCCGCTGGTGCCCGAGCCGCGCCGTGCCTGGCATGCCGGGGCCGGATCCTGGCAGGGGCGCGAGGACGTGAATTCGCGCAGCATCGGCATCGAGCTGGCCAATCCCGGCGACCGACCCTTCCCCGAGCCGCAAATGGCGGCGCTGGAGGCGCTGTTGCGCGGCATCATGGCGCGCTGGCCGATCGGGCCCGCCGGCGTGATCGCGCATTCCGACCTGGCGCCGGGCCGCAAGATCGACCCCGGCCCGCGCTTCGACTGGCGGCGGCTGGCCTTGCAGCGGCTGGCGCTCTGGCCGGACGGCGCGGCCGAAGACCGGCCGCTGGCCGATAGCCTGACCCGCATCGGCTATCCCGAACACCCGGCGCGGCTCGCCGCCTTCCGCCTGCGCTTCCGCCCCTGGGCCTGCGGCCCCGAGGACGCCACCGATCGCCGGCTGGCCGCGGCGCTGGCCGACCATCCGCTTCTTCGTTGCCGAAATACCCCGCAGGGGAAGGCCGCCGCGCCAGCGGCGGACGGGGGACGCGCAGTCCCCCCGCAACGATGTCCGGACCCGCGGCCCTAGAAAAGCGCCTCGATTCGCCGGGCTTCCTCGGCCAGCCCATGGGGCGGGTTCAGCACCGCCATGCCCGAGCCGATCATGCCGTGGCCGGGCCGGGCCGGCGGAAACCGCACCTCCGAGATCAGCGCCTGGGGATGGTCCCCGCGCAGCGCCTCGACCATGGGTGCATGGCGGCTGTCGGTCAGGATCGGATACCACAGCGCGATGACGCCCACGTTCCACTTGCGCGCCAGCTTGGCGATGTGACGCGGGATGGCGTCGTAATCGGTCTTGACCTCATAGCTCGGGTCGATCAGCAGCAGGCCCCGGCGCGGCAGCGGCGGGCAGAGCGCCTGCGCCATCTGAAACCCGTCCTGCCGGTGCAGATGCGCGAAACCGGCGACCTGCGCCAGCGCCGCGTGCTCGGCCGGGTGCAGTTCGGCCAGATGCGCCGCGTCGCCCGGCCGCAGGAAATGCCGCGCGATCAGCGGCGAGCCGGGATAGGCGGTCGCGCCGTGGCGGGTGCGCACCGCGTCCAGCGCCAGCCGCAGCGGGTGGTCCCGCGGCAGCCAGCTTTCGGACAGCGCCCGGGTGATGCCGGCCGCCGCCTCGCCGGTCTTTGCCGCCTCGGGCGCCGCCAGGTCGTAAAGCCCGCGCCCGGCATGGGTTTCCAGATAGGACAGCGGTTTCGGCTTGGCGGTCAGATAGGCCAGCATCCAAGCCAGCAGCGCGTGCTTGTGCAGGTCGGCCAGATTCCCGGCGTGATAGGCGTGCTGATAGGACAACATGTCCCGCGATTAACCCGATGGCCCGGAAATGAAAAGCGGCGGCGCCCAGGGAGGAGGAGGGGGCACCGCCGCGCAACGCTGGCCCAGGGAGGAGGAGGGGCCGCGTATGGGGTGCGGCAATGGCAGGGAGGAGGGAGCCATTACCGCGTGCTGACGATCCCAGGGAGGAGGAGAGGACCGTCGCATCTTGTTCCGCCTTGCGGCGGTATTTCTTGGCGGCACCCTCAGGGAGGAGGAGGGAGGGTGCCGCCGGAACCGGGAAGCCCAGGGAGGAGGAGGGGCTTCACCGTATCGGTTTGGCGGCGCCTCCGGGAGGAGGAGGGAGGCGGCCGCCGGAACCGCGAGACCCAGGGAGGAGGAGGGGTCTCGCCGTATGGGGTGCGGCAATGGCAGGGAGGAGGGAGCCATTACCGCGTGCTGACGATCCCAGGGAGGAGGAGAGGACCGTCGCATCTTGTTCCGCCCTGCGGCGGTATTTCTTGGCGGCACCCTCAGGGAGGAGGAGGGAGGGTGCCGCCGGAACCGGGAAGCCCAGGGAGGAGGAGGGGCTTCACCGTATCAGAGCGGCGGCATCCTCAGGGAGGAGGAGGGAGGATGCCGCCTGAACCCGGACCCAAGGGAGGAGGAGTGGGTCGGGTGTTCTATGCCTTACTTGGCCCCCCAGGCGGCCTCATAGGCCACGCTGCGGATGCTGCCGCGGTTCAGGCCCAGATCGGCCAGGTCGCGGTTCGAGAGTTCACCCAGTTCGCGCAGGGTCTGGCGATAGACCGCGCGGCGGGCCATATTCTCACGGATATTGGCCACGAACTTCGCGATCCCGCCATTGCCGGCGACGTCGTTGCGGTGCATACCGCCATGGATCAGGTCGAGGACAGCCATTTCATACACTCTTCTTCGTCTTGCGGATGGCGCGGCGGGCGTTTCGTCTTCAGCCTGCCGTGCTGTTAGGGCGAACATGGGGCTTTTTCTGCGATTGCACAACGGCCGAAGGCGACATGCTGCTATGCAGAAACGGCATGGCTGTTCCAGGAACCCTGTTACAAATGCTTAATATTTCGCGAAATTTTCTGTCCCGATTCACGGCGGTCACGGTCATTTCCTATCTGATCGGTCGTATTTTACGCGGGGTCACAGCAACTTAGGCGCGCTGGACCTTTGCGCTTGCTTGCCGTTCCCGGCGCAAATTGCCATGCTGCCGCCGCTGCAAATCGGGGGAAGTCATGGCGATTTCACGGGAACGTGTGCTTGAGGAGCTGGCACGGATCGCGGTGCCGGGGGGTGGAACCCTGGTTTCGCGCGACCTGGTGCGGGCGCTGAACGTGGAATCGGGGGTGATCCGATTCGTCATCGAGGCCGAGGATGCCGGCGCCGCCCGCGCGCTCGGCCCGGTCGAGGCCGAGGCGCAGCGCCTGCTGTCCGCGCTGCCCGGGGTCGAGAAGGTGCAGATCGTCACCACCGCCCCCGCCGCGCCGCGTGGCGCCGCCCCGCCGCAGGTCGCGGCACGTTCGGGCGGCGAGGCGCCGCCCAGCCTGAAGATCGGCCGCCACCCGACACCCCAGGCCGGACCGGCCCCGGTCAGCGGCGTGGCGCGGATCCTCGCCATCGGCTCGGGCAAGGGCGGGGTGGGAAAATCCACCCTGACCTCGAATCTGGCGGTGGCGCTGGCGCGCAAGGGCCGCCGGGTCGGGCTGCTGGATGCCGATATATACGGTCCCTCGCAGCCGCGGATGCTGGGCCTGACCGGGCAGCGCCCGACCAGCGACGGCCAGATGATCGAGCCGCTGCACGCCCATGGCGTCACCGTCATGTCGCTGGGCCTGATGATGAAGGAAGGCGAGGCGGTGGTCTGGCGCGGCCCGATGCTGATGGGCGCGCTGCAGCAGATGCTCAACCAGGTGAAATGGGGCGAGCTGGACGTGCTGCTGGTCGACCTGCCGCCCGGCACCGGCGATGTGCAGTTGTCGCTGTGCCAGAAGGCGCAGGTCAGCGGGGCGCTGATCGTTTCGACCCCGCAGGACGTGGCGCTGATCGACGCGCGCCGCGCCATCGACATGTTCGACAAGCTCAAGACTCCGGTGCTGGGCCTGGTCGAAAACATGTCCACCTATATCTGCCCGAATTGCGGCCATGAGGCGCATCTGTTCGGCCATGGCGGCGTCGCGGCCGAGGCGCAGAAGCTGGGCCTGCCCTTCCTGGGCGAGATCCCGCTGAATCTGGAGGTGCGGCTGGCCGGGGACGAGGGCACCCCGGTCGCGGCCGGCGACGGTCCGGTGGCCCAGGCCTTCGCCCGGCTGGCCGATCGGCTGATCGCCGGCGGCATGGCCTGACGCCGCTTTCGGGAAAGCATGGGAATGGCGGCTGGGATTTCACGGGAATGCCGGCCGATCCCGAATCACCGCCGCGTGATTGCGCGTGAGCATGGGCGGAATTGCCTAGGGACTGCGGCTCCGACCGGGGCCGAACGGCGGCCTTCGGGGCCGCCGCTGTCGATTTCGGGAATGCGTGGGATTTATTTGCCACAGCTGGGCTGACACCATATCTAGTGGTGGCGCCGCGTCAAACTCCGATACCTCGCATTGCTGTGAACTTGTTCGCTGGCTGTTCGCCGGCGGAGCTTTGCCTGCCTGGGGTTTGGGCCCGAATAAATCCATTGCGTCCCATAAATTCCCATGGCATCCCTTTCCTCACGGAACGGGCAGAAGGGGCAGCAAGACCCCATAAGGCGACAAGCAGCTTTCATACAGGCAACCCGCTTCCGAAACGACCTCTGCGGCGCGCGAGCAGCACCTCCCCCAGGTGGCGCGAAACGCAGGGCGCGATCCCCGAAACTACGGGGCCCAGAGATGGGAACGAGGGCGGCGGATCGGGCAGTGGCAGCAGCCCGGTCCGCCTTTCCTTTTCGGCAATGACCGAAAGGGTCGGGACAGTGAAAGGAGGGCGCGCCCTTGGCACGCCGTTTCAGAGGATCGGAAGAGGTCAAGGTGGACGCGAAGGGCCGCGTTTCCATCCCGGCCAAGTTCCGCCGGGTCTTTGAAGCCTCCGATCCCGACTGGCAGGCCGGCAAGCGCGCGCAACTGGTGATCGTCTACGGCACCCGCGACTGGAACTGGCTGCAGCTTTTCACCATCGACGCCATGGAAGAGATCGAGGACGGCATCGCCCGCATGCCGCGCGGCTCGGCCGCCCGCAACCTTCTGGAAAACATCTATCAGGGCCATGCCGACGAGGCCGAGATCGACGGCGACGGCCGTCTGGTCCTGGCCCAGAAGCTGCGCGAGAAGATCGGCCTGACCGACAGCGCCTTCTTCATCTCGGCCGGCGACAGCCTGAAGGTCTGGACCCCCGAAGCCTATGCCGAGGAAGAACGTGCGCTGGAGGCCCGCGTGCCCGAGCTGGAGCCGGGCGCCGATCCGCTGTCGCTGCTGGCCCCGGTCTCGAAGGACGAGGGATAGATGGCCGAGGATCCGCATATTCCCGTCCTGCTTGGCCCGCTGTTGCGGGCCGTTGCGCCTGTGAAGGGCACCTGGGTCGACGGCACCTTCGGCGCCGGCGGCTATGCGCGCGGCCTGCTGGAACAGGGCGCCGAGTGCGTGATCGGCATCGACCGCGACCCGGCCGTGTTCCGCATGGCCGCGGCCTGGGCCGGCGCATACGGCGACCGGCTGCGGCTGGTCGAGGGCACCTTCTCGGAACTCGACACGCTGGCCGGGGGGCCGGTCGACGGCGTGGTGCTGGACCTGGGCGTCAGCTCGATGCAGCTCGACCAGCCCGAGCGCGGCTTCTCGTTCCTGCGCGACGGCCCCCTGGACATGCGCATGAGCGGCGAGGGGCCGACGGCGGCCGACCTGCTGAACACCGCGCCCGAATCCGTCATCGCCGACGTGCTTTACCTTTACGGCGAGGAACGTGCCTCGCGCCGCATCGCCAAGGCCATCGTGGCGGCGCGGCCGCTGTCGCGCACCGGCCAGCTTTCGGATGTCGTCGCCGGCTGCCTGCCGCGCGCGAAGCCGGGGCAGAGCCATCCCTCGACCCGCAGCTTTCAGGCGATCCGCATCTGGGTGAACGACGAGTTCGGCCAGCTCGTCGCCGGGCTGGCGGCGGCCGAGCGGGCGCTGCGGCCGGGCGGCAAGCTCGCCGTGGTGAGCTTCCATTCGCTCGAGGACCGCATCGTCAAGCGCTTCATGCAGGCGCGCTCGAACAGCGCCGGCGGCGGCAGTCGCTACGCGCCCGAGGCCGCGCGCGAGGAGCCTGCCTTCACGCTGCCCTTCCGCCGCGCCATCGGCCCGGACGATTCGGAACTGGCGACGAATCCGCGGGCGCGCTCGGCGCTCTTGCGCGTCGGCATCCGCACCGGGGCGCCGGCCGGCCGGGTCGACCCGGCGATGCTGGGCCTGCCGCAGCTGTCCGGAAGGGGGGCGTGATGCGATCCGTGCTGTACCTGCTGACCGCGCTGGTGGTGATGGGCCTGGCCTTCTGGGCCTATCGCGAGAATTACCGCACCCAGTCCGCGATCAGCGAGATGAGCGACATCCAGCGCCAGATCGGCCGGCTGCGCGAGGATCTGGGTGTCCTGCGCGCCGAATGGGCCTATCTGAACCGGCCCGAGCGGTTGCGCCAGCTGGTGAACCTGAATTTCGACAAGCTGAAGCTGGTGCCTTTCGGCTCGGACCAGTTCGTCGATGTGGGGCAGGTGGCCTTCCCGGCGCCCAAGGCCCCCGAGCCGCCGCCCGCCGCCGCAGGCATCCCGGCCGAACGCCCCGCCGGCTATCCGCCGCGCCGACCACAGGAGAGCACGCCATGATCCGCACCCCGCTGCGCCCGCTGGCCCGCATCCTTCGCGCCCGCGAAAAAGGCGAGAATCCCGACGCCATCGAGGCCGAGAACCGCGCCCAGAGGCATGCCGAGATCCAGGAACGGGCGCGCGGCAGCGCCCGCACGCGGCTGTTCTTCATGTCCTGCGCCTTCGCCGTCGCCTTTGGCACCGTCGGCGCCAAGATGGGCGTCCTGGCCTCGAGCCAGCCCAGCGAGCCGCGGGTGCAGACCACCGGGGCGCAGATCATCTCGCAGCGCGCCGACATCACCGACCGGCAGGGCCGGGTGCTGGCCACCAACCTGCTGACCCATTCGCTTTACGCCCACCCGCAGCAGATGGTCGAGCCGGAACGCGCCGCGCATGAGCTGAAGAAGATCTTCCCCGATCTGGACCTCGAGCGGATGCTGAAGGACTTCACCGGCAAGCGCACCTTCGTCTGGATCAAGAAGAAGATCAGCCCCGAGCAGATGCAGGCCGTCCACGACATCGGCGAGCCGGGACTGCTGTTCGGCCCGCGCGAGATGCGGCTTTATCCGAACGGCCGCATCGCCAGCCATATCCTGGGCGGCGCCACCTTCGGCAAGGAGGACGTGGCCAGCGCCGAGGTCGTCGGCGTGGCCGGGGTCGAGAAAGCCTTCGACCACTGGCTGCGCGACCCGGCCAATGACGGGGCGCCGCTGGTGCTGTCGCTGAACCTGACCGTGCAGGCGGCGATGGAGGAGGTGCTGTCGAACGGCATGAAGGTCATGAACGCCAAGGGCGCCACCGGCATCCTGATGGAGGTCAGGACCGGCGAGATCGTCGCCATGGCCAGCCTGCCAGATTTCGACCCCAATGACCGGCCGCGGCCGTTGCTCAAGGGCGATCCCTCGGACAGCCCGTTGTTCAACCGCGCGGTGCAGGGGCAATACGAGCTGGGCTCGACCTTCAAGATCTTTCCGGTGGCGCAGGCGATCGACCTGAAGCTGATCAGCCCGACCACCATGATCAACGCCAAGGCGCCGATGAAAATCGGCAAATACCTGATCAACGAATTCCGCGGCCACAATTACGGCACGCTTTCGGTGACCGACATCATCGTGAAATCCTCGAACGTCGGCACCGTCCGCGTCGCGCAGCTGCTGGGCGCCGAGCGGCAGAAGGAGTTCCTGGGAAAGCTGGGCTTCTTCGAGCCGACGCCGATCGAGATGAGCGAGGCGCCGACCGGCAAGCCGCTGGTGCCCAAGCGCTGGCCGGCGGTGACCTCGGCCACCGTGGCCTTCGGCCATGGCCTGGCCGCCAGCCCGCTGCATCTTGCCACCGCCTATGCGACGGTCGCGAATGGCGGCCGGCGCGTGGTGCCGACGCTGATCCACGACCGCAACCAGCAGCGCCCGGGAGAACAGGTGCTGTCGCCCGAGGCGGCGCGCATCGCGGTGCAGATGCTGCGCCAGGTGGTGATCCGCGGCAGCGGCCGCAGCGCCAATGTCGAGGGTTACGAGGTGGCGGGCAAGACCGGCACCGCCGACAAGCCGCGCCCGACCGGCGGCTATTACGGCAACAAGGTGGTGTCGAACTTCGCCTCGATCTTCCCGGCCAGCGATCCGCAATATGTGCTGGTGCTGTCCCTGGACGAGCCGTCGACCATGCGCGGGGGCGGCGAAACCCGCACCGCCGGCGCGACCTCGGCCCCGGTGGCGGCCGAGGTGATCCGCCGCGTCGCACCGCTGCTGGGCCTGCGCCCCGCCACCGAATCCGAACTGCCGATGGTTGAACGGCCTTTGCCCGATGGGCTAAAGCTCGTCTCGAACTGATGAGCGGAGGTTCCGTGACCGAACGGGTGATGCGGCTGTCCCTTCTGGGGCTTCGGGGGGACAAGGGGCGCGACCCCGGGGTGACGGGGCTGTCCGTCGATTCGCGGCAGGTCAGGCCCGGGCATCTGTTCGCGGCCCTGCCGGGCTCGGCCACGCATGGCGGCGCATTCATCCAATACGCGTTGCGTCAGGGTGCGGGCGCGATCCTGACCGACCGCAAGGGCGCCGAGATCGCGGCGGCCGAACTGGCCGGATCGGACGCGGCGCTGGTGGTGGCCGAGGATCCGCGCGCCGCGCTGGCCGGGGCCGCCGCGCTGTGGTTCGCCGCCCAGCCCGAGACCATGGTCGCCGTCACCGGCACTTCGGGCAAGACCTCGGTCGCGACCTTCACCCGGCAGATCTGGCAGGCGCTGGGCCACAAGGCGATCAGCCTGGGCACCATGGGCGTGCAGGGCGACTACCAGGCCAAGCTGGCCCATACCACGCCCGAACCGATCACCCTGCACCGCGTGCTGGCCGAGGCGGCCGCGGCCGGCGTCACCCATGCGGCGATGGAGGCCAGCTCGCACGGGCTCGACCAGCGCCGGCTGGACGGGGTGCGGCTGAAGGCCGGCGCCTTCACCAATTTCAGCCAGGATCACCTGGATTATCACAAGGATTTCGACGAGTATTTCGCCGCCAAGGCGCTGCTTTTCGACCATATCCTGGACGAGGGCGCCGGGGCGGTGATCAACATCGACGACCCGCGCGGCCGGCAGATGGCGCAGATCGCGCGCGAGCGTGGCCTGGAACTGACCACCATCGGCAAGGATGAGCGCGCCGACCTGCGCATCCTCGGCCAGCGCTACGACGCCACCGGCCAGGATCTGCGTTTCAGCCTTTTCGGCCAGGCGCATCTGGTGCGGCTGGCGCTGATCGGCGGCTTCCAGGCCGAGAACGTGCTGGCCGCCGCCGGCCTCGCCATCGCCGCCGGCGACGATCCCGCCCGCGTGATCGGGACCCTGCCAGGCCTGACCACCGTGCGCGGTCGCATGGAACTGGCCGCGGTGCGCGAAAACGGCGCCGCGGTCTTTGTCGATTACAGCCACAAGCCCGGCGCGCTGGCCTCGGCCCTGCAATCGCTGCGCCCGCATGTCATGGGCCGCATTGTCGTGGTCTTCGGCGCCGGCGGCGATCGCGACCGCCTGAAACGCCCGCTGATGGGCGAGGCGGCGCGGCAATTCGCCGATGTGGTCTTTGTCACCGATGACAATCCCCGGTCCGAGGATCCGGCCGCGATCCGCGCCGAGGTCATCGCCGGCGCCGGTCCGGACGCCATCGAGGTCGGCGACCGCGCCGAGGCGATCCTGCGCGGCGTCGATGCGCTGCAGCCGGGCGATGCGCTGCTGATCGCCGGCAAGGGGCACGAGACCGGTCAGATCATCGGCAGCGACGTCTATCCCTTCGACGATGCCGAACAGGCCTCGGTCGCCGTCGCGGCGCTGGATGGCAAGATATGACGCTCTGGACCTCGCCGGATGCCGCCGCCGCGACCGGCGGCCGCGCCACCCGTGATTTCACCATCGGCGGCGTCTCCATCGACACCCGCACCATCCGACCGGGCGATCTGTTCGTCGCCCTGCAAGCGGCCCGCGACGGCCACGACTTCGTCGCCCAGGCCCTGCAGAAGGGGGCCGGCGCCGCGCTGGTCAGCCGCATCCCCGAGGGCGTGGCGGATGATGCGCCGCTGCTGGTCGTCCCCGACGTGCTGGCGGCGCTGGAGGCGCTTGGCCGCGCCGGCCGCGCCCGGATGCGCGGCAAGGTCGTCGCCATCACCGGCTCGGTCGGCAAAACCTCGACCAAGGAAATGGCGCGCATCGCCCTCTCCGGGCAGGGACGAATCCACGCGGCCGAAGCCAGCTACAACAATCACTGGGGCGTGCCGCTGACGCTGGCGCGGATGCCCGCCGACACCGATTTCGCCATCATCGAGATCGGCATGAACCATCCCGGCGAGATCGAGCCGCTGGCACGCCTCGCCCGCCCGCAGGTGGCGATGATCACCACCGTCGCGGCCGCGCATCTGGAAGCCTTCGGGGCCATCGAGGGCATCGCCCGCGAGAAGGGCGCGATCTTTGCCGGCCTTGAACCCGCCGGCCATGCCATCATCCCCGAGGACCTGGCGGTGACGCAGATCCTGCGCGACTGCGCGGATGCGGCGGGCGCGCTGGTGATCGGCTTCGGCCAGCACGGCATGGCCAAGCCGGTCAAGGCCGAGACCGTGGACGGCGCCACCCGGGTCCGCGCCCGCATCCTGGGGGAGACGGTGGATTTCACCCTCGCCACCGCCGGCGCGCATTTCGTGATGAATGCGGTCGGCGTGCTGGCTGCGCTGTCGGCCGCCGGCGCCGATCTGGCCGCGGCGGCGAAGCATCTCTCGGACTGGAACCCGCCGCTGGGTCGCGGCGCGGTCGAGGAACTGGGCGGCATCCGGCTGATCGACGATGCCTATAACTCGAACCCGACCTCGCTCTCGGCCGGCCTTGCGACGCTGGCGCGGCTGACCGGCGGGCGGCGGGTGGCGATCCTGGGCGACATGCTGGAACTGGGGCCGGAGGAGATCGCCATGCATGCCGGCATGGCCGAGGATCCGGCGATGGCCGCCGTCGATCTGGTCCATACCGCCGGCCCGCGCATGCGCGCCCTGCACGAGGCGCTGCCGGAAACCCGCCGCGGGCTGCATGCCGAAACCGCCGCTGAACTGGCGGCGCGGCTGGGCGAGCTGGTCGCGCTCGGCGATATCGTGCTCGTGAAGGGCTCGAAGTCCTCGAAGGTCTCGACGGTGGTTGACGCGCTGCGGCGGACGCGCCAAAGCACGCCGCCTGGCGAAAGGACAGCGTAATGCTCTATTGGCTCACCAACCTCTCCGACGGCGGGGATTTCTTCAATCTTTTCAGATATATCACCTTTCGCGCCGGCGGCGCCTTCTTTACCGCGCTGATCTTCGGCTTTTTCTTCGGCCGGCCGCTGATCGACCTTCTGCGCCGCAAGCAGAAAAAGGGTCAGCCGATCCGCGACGACGGCCCGCAAAGCCACCTGTCCAAGGCCGGCACCCCGACCATGGGCGGGCTGCTGATCCTCGCGGCGCTGACGCTCGGCACGCTGCTTTGGGCGCGGCTCGACAACGGCTATGTCTGGATCGTGCTCCTGGTGACGCTGGGCTTTGCCGCCATCGGCTTCGCCGACGACTATGCCAAGGTCACCAAGCAGAACCACGCCGGGCTCTCGGGACGGGTCCGGCTGCTGATCGGCCTCTGCATCGCTGCCGCCGCCGGAGCCGCCGCCGCCTATCTGCACCCGGCCCCGCTCAGCGGCGAACTGGCGCTGCCCTTCTTCAAGAACGCGCTGATCAACCTGTCGCTGCTCTACGTGCCCTTCACCGTTATCGTGATCCTCGGGGCCGCCAATGCGGTGAACCTGACCGACGGGCTGGACGGGCTGGCGATCATGCCGGTGATGATCGCCGCCGCCACCTTCGCGGTGATCGCCTATATGGTCGGCAACGCGAATTTCGCCAATTACCTCGGCGTGCATTTCGTGCCCGGCACCGGCGAGCTGGCGGTCTTCGTCGCGGCGCTGATCGGCGGCGGCCTGGGCTTCCTGTGGTATAACGCGCCGCCCGCCGCCGTCTTCATGGGCGATACCGGCAGCCTCGCGCTCGGCGGCGCGCTCGGCGCCATCGCCGTGGTGACCAAGCACGAGATCGTCTTGGCCATCGTCGGCGGTCTCTTCGTGGTCGAGGCGCTTTCGGTGATCATCCAGGTGCTCTACTTCAAGCGCACCGGCAAGCGGGTGTTCCTGATGGCCCCCATCCACCACCATTTCGAGAAGAAGGGCTGGGGCGAGGCGCAGATCGTCATCCGCTTCTGGATCATCGCGCTGATCCTGGCGCTGATCGGGCTTGCCACGCTCAAGCTGCGCTGATCTTTCTCCGTTTGACAAATACCCTCGGGGGGTCCGGGGGGCGAAGCGCCCCCGGCCTTCCTCTACCGAAGGCAGAACCATGATCCCCGTCCAAGGCGTCGAAAACCAGACCATCGCCGTGCTCGGCCTCGGCCGCTCGGGCCGCGCCACCGCCGCCGCGCTCGCCGCCGGCGGCGCCCATGTCGTCGCCTGGGACGACGGCGCCGACACCCGCGAACAGGCCGAACAGCAGGGGCTGCGCATCCTCGACCTGACCCGCGACGCCCACTGGGAGGGCATCTCGGCCCTGATCACCAGCCCCGGCATCCCGCATCTCTACCCGAAACCGCATCCGGTCATCGCCAAGGCCTATGAACTGGGGATCCCCGTCGACAACGACATCGGGCTGTTCTTCCGCAGCTTCGCCACCCGCGACTGGGAAAGCTACGACACCACGCCGCGCGTCATCGCCATCACCGGCTCGAACGGCAAGTCCACCACCACGGCGCTGATCCACCACATCCTGCGCGAGGCCGGCCGCCCGACCCAAATCGGCGGCAATATCGGCACCGGGGTCCTGTCGCTCGACCCGGCCCATGACGGCGAGGTGGTGGTGCTGGAGCTTTCCAGCTACCAGACCGACCTCGCCCGCGCCCTGACCCCCGATATCGCGGTGTTCACCAACCTCTCGCCCGACCATCTCGACCGCCATGGCGGCCCGGGCGGCTATTTCGCCGCCAAGCGCCGGCTTTTCGCCGAGGGCGGCCCCGACCGGGCCGTGATCGGCGTCGACGAGATCGAGGGCCGCTATCTTGCCGACCAGCTTGCCATGGCGCCCTCGGACGATCGGGTGATCCGCATCTCCTCGGGTTTGAAACTCGAACGGTTCGGCTGGTCGGTCTTTGCCCGCAAGGGCTATCTCGCGGAATACCGCAAGGGCCGCCAGGTGGCCGCGATCGACCTGCGCGACATCAAGGGCCTGCCGGGCGAGCACAACCACCAGAACGCCTGCGCCGCCTATGCCGCGACCCGCGCCCTGGGCCTTGCCCCGCGCGAGATCGAGCGCGCCTTCCACAGTTTCGAAGGCTTGCCGCATCGCAGCCAGACCGTGGCCGAGATCGGCGGCGTGGCCTGGGTCAACGACAGCAAGGCCACCAATGCCGATGCCGCGGCCAAGGCGCTGACGGCGTTCAGGAACATCCGCTGGATCGCCGGCGGCCTTGGCAAGGAGGGCGGCATCGCCGCCCTGCAACCGCATCTGGGCCATGTCACCAAGGCTTATCTGATCGGCCATTCCGCCCGCGACTTCGCGCTGGAGATCGGCCAGACCCCCTACGAGATCGCCGAGACCATGGAACAGGCCGTGGCCCATGCCGCGGCCGAGGCGCAGCCGGGCGACACCGTGCTGCTCGCCCCCGCCGCCGCCAGTTTCGACCAATACCCGAACTTCGAGAAACGCGGCGAGCATTTCATCGCCCTGGTCCGGGCGCTGCAGGGCTGACCTTCACCGTTTTCCAAATACCCAAGGCGCGTGGACCCAGAGGTCGGCACCCGGCGCATCGTTCCCCCAATGCGCATGCAGCCGGGCCGCCTGGGGCATGAAGCGCATGAAAAGGCCCCGGGGCAGAGCCGCCGGGGCCTTGATCGTTGCCGCCCGGATCAGAAGGAATAGCCGATCCGCACGCCGATGCCCCAGGCCTCGCTGTCGTCCATCTTGGCGACCTCGCGCTTGGCGCCGCTCGGGCCGACGCCCAGGGTGGCGTCGCCCAGCTTGGTGTAGTTGATGCCGGTGGTGATCTTGATGTTGTCCATGGAGTAGATCGCCGCCAGCGTCACCGCCTTGCGGCCGTTCACCGGCGCCAGCGGCGACACCGTGTCGCCCTCGCTGGGCTCATAGAGGAACGAAACCGAGCCCGACCAGTTATCGGTGAACTTGCGCCCGACGCCGATGGTGTAGGTGGTGGTGTCCTCAAGTTCGACCAGCGGGATCTCTCCGGCGGGTGAAGCGATCGGGAACAGGAGGTTGTCCACATCGAACTCGGACCATTTCACCCAGCGGATCGAACCGAACAGCAAGGTATCCTTGGCAATGCCGGTCTGGCCCTCCAGCGTCCAGCTGCGCGGGGTTTTGACGGTATACTGGTCCTTGAAGGTGATCGGCAGCGGCCCGCCGCTTTCCGACATGTCGAAGTCGTGCTCGATGGGCGAGTTGTAGGTCAGCGAGACCCGCGCCGCGATCTCGGGCATCTCATAGGCGACGCCGGCGACCCAACCCACGCCCCAGGCGCCGTCGATGTCCAGATTGTAGCCCGAGGTGGTCGCATAGCCCGCGCCCTGCAGCCGGACGCCGCCATCGGCATGCGAGCCCCGGACACCGCCATGCACCGAGAAGTTGTTGTCGAACTTGTAGCGCAGCAGCGCGGTATAGGTGGTCGAGTTCACCTCGACCCGCGTGCCGCCCAGTACCGGCGAACTCGCTATCGGATAAAGGACATCCGCCCCGAAAGGCTGCTCGACGATGATCGCGCCGGAAAGGTTGTCGGTGAACTGGTGCTTGTAGGCGAGGCCGAAGAAGCCATAGCCCTGCGCGACATCGCCGGTCTCGAAGCCCGCGGCGTCGGTGCCGCGCACGCTGGGATTGACGCCGCCGAAGCTCAGCTCGGCATAGTTCCCGTTCTCGAACAGCGGCGCCAGCGATTGCGGCGCGCGTTCGATCCCGCCGGCCAGGACAGGCGCGGCCGTGGCCAGCAGAGCGCCGATGCCGGTGACGATCTTTTTCATGATTTCCTCCCATGGTCTGGCCCTTGCCGGGCCGCTGCATCCAGCCTGCGGCACGCTCCCCGGTTGCGTCAATCGGCTGGGCTCCATGACGCGGCGTTCTGAAGCGCCCGGCCGCTCTGGCGTGGCCGGCCGGCAACGCTATGAGATGCGGGGCAGGAGGTCGCCATGCCGTTCACCCCGCCCCGTGCCCCGCTGCCCCGCCCCATGATGCCCCGCCCGGTGCTGCCCCGTCCGGTGATGGCCCGTCCCAGGCCGCCCGGACTCTGGCGCAGCGTCCCGCCCGCGATCTTTCCGCCGCTGCTGGGCGCGCTGGGGCTGGCGCTGGCATGGCAGGCGGCGCTGCCGCTGGGTCTTGCGCCGGCGGTCCCGGGGCTGATGGCGGGCATGGCCATCGCGGCATGGGGCTTTGCCATGCTGGCCTATGGCAGCAAGCTGCTGCGCCGTCCCGCGGTGCTGGCCGAGGAGCTGCGCATCCTGCCCGGCCGCGCCGGTATCGCTGCCGCCGTCGTCGGCATCTATGCCGCGGCGCATCTGCTGTCCCCGTTTGCGCCGGCGCTGGCCCGGGTGGTGCTGGCGACCGGCATGGCGGCGCAACTGGTGCTTTGGGCGGTGGCGATCCCGGTCATGACGCGGGTGCCGGGGCAGGGGCGGGTGACGCCGGTCTGGCAACTGACCTTCGTCGGGCCCATCGTCGCCGCGCAGGCGGCGGCGGGGCTTGGCTGGACCGCGCTCGCGCAGGGGTTGTGGTGGCCGATGGCGGCGACGGCCGGTCTGGTCTGGTTGCTCAGCCTGCGCCAGGCCCTGGCCGAGCGCGTGCCGGCGCCGCTGCGGCCGCTTCTGATGATCCATCTGGCGCCGGTCGCCATGCTGGGCCATGTCGCCGCCGCGCTGGGCTGGCCGCGGGTGGCGCTGGGCCTCGCCTTCGTCGCGGCGGCGGTGTTGGGGCTTGCCGTGCTGCGCGGGCGCTGGCTGACCGAGGCCGGTTTCTCGCCGCTCTGGGGCGCCTTCACCTTCCCGCTGGCGGCGACGGCGGGGCTGTGGAGCGCGGTCGCCGGCTTCGCGCCCGGCTGGGCGCTGCCGGCGCTGATCCTGCTGGTGATGGCCAGCCTGGTGGTGCTGTGGATCCTGTTCCGGATCTGGCGGGCCTGGGCGGCGGGCGGGCTGGCCGCGAAAACCAACGCGGCCGTCGCCTGACAGGCTGGACATTCCCGGCCGCGCGTGAAATGGGAAACTGCCAAACGAACCCCTGACAAGGATGCTCCCATGCAGATTCGTGAGGCTCTGACCTTCGACGATGTTCTTCTGGTTCCTGCGGCGTCCTCGGTGATGCCCTCGACCGCCGATGTGACGACCTATGTCACCAAGCAGATCCGGATGAACATTCCGCTGCTGTCCAGCGCCATGGATACCGTCACCGAAAGCCGCATGGCCATCGCCATGGCCCAGGCCGGCGGCATCGGCGTGATCCACCGCAACCTGACCGCCGAGCAGCAGGCCGACGAGGTCCGCCGCGTGAAGCGCTTCGAATCGGGCATCGTCTACGACCCGATCACCCTGACCCCCGACCAGACCATCGCCGATGCCAAGGCCCTGCAGGAACGCTACAACGTCACCGGCTTTCCGGTGGTGGACGCCGCCGGCCGGGTCGTCGGCATCATCACCAACCGCGACATGCGCTTCGCCAACAGCGACGACATGCCGGTGCGGGCCGTGATGACGGCCGAGAACCTTGCCATCCTGCGCGAGCCCGCCGACCGGGCCGAGGCCATCGACCTGATGAAGGCCCGCCGCATCGAGAAGCTGCTGATCACCAATGCCGATGGCAGGCTGACCGGCCTGCTGACGCTGAAGGATACCGAGAAATCGGTGCTGAACCCGCTGGCCTGCAAGGACGAGCTGGGCCGGCTGCGCGTCGCCGCCGCCTCGACCGTCGGCGACGAGGGTTATGAGCGCAGCCTGGCGCTGGTCGAGGCCGGGGTGGACCTGGTGGTCATCGACACCGCCCATGGCCATTCCGAGGGCGTGGCCCGCGCCGTCAGCCGCATCAAGGCGCATTCCAACCAGGTGCAGGTGGTGGCCGGCAATGTCGCCACCGCCGAGGCGGCCCGGGCGCTGGTCGATGCCGGCGCCGACGCGATCAAGGTCGGCATCGGTCCGGGCTCGATCTGCACCACCCGCATCGTCGCGGGCGTGGGCGTGCCGCAATTGACCGCGATCATGGACGCGGTGCGCGGCGCCGGCGAGGTGCCGGTGATCGCCGATGGCGGCATCAAGTTCTCGGGCGATTTCGCCAAGGCCATCGCGGCGGGGGCGTCCTGCGCCATGGTCGGCTCGGCCATCGCCGGCACCGATGAATCGCCGGGCGAGGTGATCCTCTATCAGGGCCGCAGCTTCAAATCCTATCGCGGCATGGGCAGCCTTGGCGCCATGGCGCGCGGTTCGGCCGACCGCTATTTCCAGAAGGACGCGGCCAGCGACAAGCTGGTCCCGGAAGGGATCGAGGGCCAGGTGCCCTACAAGGGCTCGGCCGCCGCGGTGATCCACCAGCTTGTCGGCGGCTTGCGCGCCGCCATGGGCTATACCGGCAACGCCACCGTGGCCGAGATGCGCGGCGGCTGCCAGTTCGTGCGCATCACCGGCGCCGGGCTCAAGGAAAGCCACGTCCATGACGTGCAGATCACCCGCGAAAGCCCGAACTACCGCATGGGCTGAGCCGTTTACCGAATCTTGACCGGATTGGCCTTAAGGTCGCGGGGGAACCACCTTCGCGGCCTTTCATGTTTCTTCGGGCTTTCCCTTGTCTTCTGGCGCTTTGCCTTGCGGTTTTCGGTCCCGGCCGGGGCCTGGCCCTGCCTTCGGCCGCAGTCTGCGAATGGGCGGCGCAGCAGGCGGCGCAGGAATATGGCGTGCCCATGGACATCATGGGCGCCCTGACCCTGACCGAGACGGGACGGCGGCTGGACGGCCTCGTCCGCCCCTGGGCCTGGAGCGCCAATGCCGAGGGCGAGGGGACATGGTTCGACGACCCCGCCAGCGCCGTTGCCTTTGTCGAGGATCGCGTGGCGCAGGGCCGCACCAATATCGACATCGGCTGCTTCCAGCTGAACTATCGCTGGCATGGCGGGAACTTCTCCTCGGTCGCGCAGATGTTCGATCCGTTGCAGAATGCCCGCTATGCCGCGCGTTTCGTGCGCGATCTGTATGGCGAGACCGGGGATTGGCGCCGCGCGGCCGGGGCATTCCACTCGCGCACGCAGGTTCACGCGCAAAAATACCTCGCCCGCTTCGACACGCTGCGCCAGATGCTGCGCGAGCGCGGCTTCCAGGGCCTGACCGGCGGGCCCGAGACCTATAACAGCTTCGCCTCCATCGCCTCGGGCCAGCGCCAGCGGGTGCGGGAACGGGTGATGCTGCTGGGCGCGCCCTTGGGCACCGGCGTCACCGGCACGCCCGGCTCGCTGGCTGCCATCGGCCAAGGGCGCGGCGCGGCGATCACCGCGCCGCGCGGACCGCTGCTGCTGGCCTCGCGCGGGCCGCTGCTGGCGGTGCCGGCGCGCGGGGGCGGGCCGCCCGACGCCTGGGATTGACATTCGCGGCCCCGCGGATTTTCTGCACCGCGGTTCAGCAACCTTCCGCGCCGGGGGCGCAGGCATCATGACTCCAGCCGCCCGCGTCGATGCGGCGACCGCCATCCTCGACCAGATCCTTGCCGGCCAGCCTGCCGAAGCCGCGCTGCTGCGCTGGTCGCGCGCCAGCCGCTTTGCCGGGTCCGGCGACCGGGCAGCGGTGCGCGACCTGGTGTTCGACAGCCTGCGCCGGCTGCGCTCGCGCGCGGCCTTGGGCGGCGGGCGTTCCGGCCGCGGGCTGATGCTGGGCCTGTGCCGCGAGGAGGGGATCGACCCCGACACGATCTTCACCGGCGACCGGCACGCCCCGCCGGCGCTTTCGGACGCCGAACGCGCCGGCGGCCAGGCGCCGGATGCCGAGGCGGCGCTGGATCTGCCCGGCTGGATCCTGCCGGCCTGGCGGGCGGCGCTGGGGCCGGATGCGGAAGCCGTGGCGTTGGCGATGCGCGATCGCGCGCCGGTCTGGCTGCGCGTCAACCTGCATCGCGCCGAATCCGGGGCGGCCGTGGCCGCGCTGGCCGGCGAAGGCATCGCGGCCGAGCCGCATGCCGAACTGCCCTCGGCGCTGCGCGTCACCGACGGCGCCCGGCGGTTGGCGGGATCGCGCGCCTATCGCGACGGTCTGGTCGAGCTGCAGGACCTGTCGCCGCAGATGGCCTGCGCCCTGTTGCCGCCACGCGGCAGCCTGCTGGATTTCTGCGCCGGCGGCGGCGGCAAGGCGCTGGCCTTGGCGGCGCGCGGGGCGGGGCCGGTGACCGCGCATGACATCGACGCCGGGCGCATGGCCGACCTGCCGGCCCGGGCCGACAGGGCCGGGCTGCGCATCCGCATCGCCGCGCCGGGGAAGGTCGCCGGGCAATACGATACGGTCGTCGCCGATGTGCCCTGTTCGGGCAGCGGCACCTGGCGGCGGACCCCCGATGCGAAATGGCGTCTGACGCTCGAGGATCTGCAGCGCCTGCTGGTGCTGCAGGCCCGCATCCTCGACCAGGCCGCCGGCTTCGTCGCGCCCGGCGGGCGGCTGGCCTATATGACCTGCTCGGTTCTTGCCGCCGAGAACGAGAACCAGAGGACCGCGTTCCTGGCCCGCAATCCGCAATTCGACGAGATCCTGCAGCGCCGCTATTCGCCGCTGACCGCCTCGGACGGCTTTTACCTCGCGCTGATGCGGCGCCGTTAACCCTTCGTTAATGCCCATGCGCTATTCCCGGCGGAAACGGTCGCTGGCGAGGGGTTTGATGATTTCCGAACGGGCAGAGATCCTGCGTTCCGCGCAAATCCTGGTGCCTTTCCTGGCGCTGCCGGCGGTGATCGGCGCGCTCTGGCTGGCGCTGCGGCCGGCCGACGCGGAAGCCGGCATCGCGCTTCTGGGCTTCGGCGCGGCGGCGGCGTCCTGGTATCTGCTTGGCGGCGCCATCTCGGCCCGGCATCTGTGGCGGGGGCTGGCCATCCGCCGCGACCTGGCCCGGGTCGCGCCGGGGGTTCTGGGCCATGATCTTCCCGCCTTTGCCGTCGATCCCGATGGGTTGGTCCTGGCCCAGAATCAGCTGGCGCTGGACCGGCTGGGCGATCTGGTCGGCCGGCAGGTGCAGGACCGGCTGGGCCGCCGGCATGCCGATCCGCAGGCGAAATGGCGCGAGCTGGGTATCAGCCTGGCCCGGAACGGCCGCCTGCGCGCCGATCTGGGCGATTTCGGCGAATATGTCGTGACGCGCGAGGCCGGGGCGGCGGTGCAGCTCTGGCAGGCGGCGCTGGCCGAACGCCCGGCACCGCCGCAGGCCCCCTCCCGAACCGGGGGCGACGATTTCGACCTGCTGCCGGTCGCGGTGCTGGTGCTGGATCCCGCGGCCGGCATCCTGCGGGCCAATGCCGCCGCCTGCCAGTTGCTCGGCGGCGAGATTGCCGGCCAGAACCTGTCGGCCCTGTTGGACGGGCTGGGCCGCGAGCTCGGCGACTGGGTCGCGGATGTCTGCGCCGGCCGCACCCAGGGCGGCACCGAGGTGCTGCATGTCAAGGCCGAGGGGCCGCAGCGTTTCGTGCAGGTCTCGCTGACCCGGGGGCGGGGCGATTGCGTCACTGCGGTGCTGTCGGATGCCAGCGCGCTGAAAACGCTTGAGGCGCAGTTCGTGCAAAGCCAGAAGATGCAGGCGATCGGCCAGCTTGCCGGCGGAATCGCGCATGATTTCAACAACCTGCTGACGGCGATTACCGGCCATTGCGACCTGCTGATGCTGCGCCACGACAAGGGCGATCCCGATTACGCCGACCTGGACCAGATCAGCCAGAACGCCAACCGGGCGGCGGCACTGGTGCGGCAATTGCTGGCCTTTTCGCGCAAGCAGACGCTCAAGCCGCAGATCATGGACCTGCGCGACACCCTGTCCGAGCTGACGCATCTGCTGAATCGCCTGGTGGGCGAGCGGATCGTGCTGACCTTCGATCTCGATCCCTCGCTGCGGATGATCCGCGCCGACCGGCGCCAGCTGGAACAGGTGATCATGAACCTGGTGGTGAATGCCCGCGATGCCATGCCGGATGGCGGCGACATCGCCATCGGCACCGACAATGTCCGGCTGGAGAGCTCGGCCGGATTCGGCCGCGCCACCCTGCCGGCCGGCGACTATGTGCGCGTGCAGGTCCGCGACCAGGGCTGCGGCATTGCCGCCGACGACCTGGCCAAGATCTTCGAGCCCTTCTTCACCACCAAGCGCACCGGCGAGGGGACGGGGCTCGGCCTCTCGACCGCCTATGGCATCGTGAAGCAGACGGGCGGCTACATTTTCTGCGACAGCACCCCGGGCGAGGGCAGCTGCTTTTCGCTGTTCTTTCCGGCGCATGACCGGGGCGAGATGGCCGAGACGCCCGAATCGCCCGCCGCGGCCGGTGCGATCCGCGCCCGGCGCGAGGTCGAGGCCACCGTCCTGCTGGTCGAGGACGAGGCGCCGGTCCGCGCTTTCGCCAGCCGGGCGCTGAAACTGCAGGGCTTCAACGTGCTCGAGGCCGCCTGCGCCGAGGACGCGCTGTCGCTGCGGGCCGATCAGCGCCTTGTGGTGGATGTCTTCGTGACCGACGTGGTGATGCCGCATGGACGGTCCCGCCTGGGTGCGCACCGCGCTGCGCGACCGGCCGGACACCAGGGTGATCTTCATGTCGGGCTATGCCGAGGACATTTTCTCCGAGGGGCGGCCGCCGGTGCCGGGCGCGGCGTTCCTGTCGAAACCCTTTTCGCTGTCGGACCTGACGGCGCTGGTGACGCGGCAGCTTGAACGGGTCGAGCGCTAGCTAGGGATACCGGCTGCCGGGGACGGCGGTCAGAGCGTGTCGTAAAGCCGGAAATCGCGCGCCATCACGTCGCGCAGGTCCGCTTCCTGCTCGGGACTGAGGCTGACATCCACGGCCGGCGGCACGTTGACGCGCGGCAGGCTGATGGCGCAATCCAGCCGATCCTCGAGGAAATGGGTGAAGGTCTCCATGTCCTCGTAGCGGAAGATGCGGTCCACCCGATCCCCGGCCTCGGTCAGGAAATCGGCCTGGCTGCCCACCCGCGCGATCTGCGGGCCGTCGGGATCGGCATAGGCCCGGGCGAAATCCGCGAAGCTGACGCCCTGCATGACATGGTCGGGCGTCTCGCCGTCGTCGCGCAGGCGAAAGCGATACCAGCTGCGCAACCACCCCAGCGGCTCGCGCATCAGCGCCACGGTGGTGAAGCGGTCGCCGGTGGCCGAATGCAACCAGGGCTCGACATGGCGGCGATAGCTGCACAGGTCGGCATGTTTCAGCGCCGCCGGGCGCCGGACCGCCAGTTCGGCCAGCGGCTCGAGCGCGGATTCGATGGCGGTGGACCCGGCTTTCGGCGTGGCGAGGAAGACCAGACGTCTTTCCCAGAATATCAGCATTCCCGACTCTTCAAGCCGTTGCGGCAGGCCGTGGATTAGCCATTCGCCTCACGGCTGTAAACCGTTTCTTAATCTTCCGCCGGCAGTCTGGCGTGGGGAAGGGCGCGGCCCGACCGATTCGCCAACCAGGACTTGCAATTCCGCGCTAGAGGGCGCAAATAAGAACAACCCGTGAACAAAATGGGCGGGCGGGCGCTGATTGCCCCGGATGGCGGGGTGTGAAATAAGCATGAGGACCGCATGGCAGGGGCAACACTTTTCGACATGAACGACAAGCGATCCGCAGACAAACAGAAGGCGCTGGACAGCGCCCTGGCCCAGATCGAACGGCAATTCGGCAAGGGCTCGATCATGAAGCTGGGCGCCGACAGCCCGGTGGCCGAGATCGAGGCGACCTCGACCGGCTCGCTGGGGCTCGACATCGCCCTGGGGATCGGCGGCCTGCCCAAGGGCCGGATCATTGAGATCTTCGGCCCGGAAAGCTCGGGCAAGACCACGCTGACGCTGCATGTCGTGGCCGAGGAGCAGAAGAAGGGCGGCGTCTGCGCCTTCGTCGATGCCGAACATGCGCTGGATCCGCAATATGCCAAGAAGCTGGGCGTGAACCTGGACGAGCTGCTGATCAGCCAGCCCGACACCGGCGAACAGGCATTGGAAATCGTGGATACGCTGGTGCGCTCGGGCGCGGTCAGCCTGGTCGTGGTCGATTCGGTGGCGGCACTGACCCCCAAGTCCGAGATCGAGGGCGACATGGGCGACATGCAGATGGGCAGCCAAGCCCGGCTGATGAGCCAGGCGATGCGCAAGCTGACCGCCAGCATCGGGCGCAGCAACTGCATGGTGATCTTCATCAACCAGATCCGCATGAAGATCGGCGTGATGTTCGGCAATCCGGAAACCACGACCGGCGGCAATGCGCTGAAATTCTATGCTTCGGTGCGCCTGGACATCCGCCGCACCGGCTCGATCAAGGACCGCGACGAGGTGGTCGGCAACGCCACCCGCGTCAAGGTGGTCAAGAACAAGGTCGCGCCGCCCTTCCGCCAGGTCGAATTCGACATCATGTATGGCGAGGGCATCTCGAAGGTCGGCGAACTGATCGATCTTGGCATCAAGGCCGGCGTGGTCGAGAAATCCGGCAGCTGGTATTCCTATGGTGACGAACGCATTGGCCAGGGCCGCGAGAATGCCAAGCAGTTCCTGCGCGACAATCCCGATGCCGCCTATGCCATCGAGGACAAGATCCGCGCCAGCCACGGCCTGGATTTCGGCGCCACGGACGATGGCGACGAGGCGTTGACCGAGGATTGATCGGAGGCTGCGCGGCTTCCCATGCGGCTCTCGCTTCCCGATGCGCGGGGCGCGGCCCCCGCGCATTTCGCGTGCCCCGGGGGCTTTGCTTCAGCGTTTCGCGCGGCTCTCAACGGGGTGCGCGCCGCTTCGATGCTTCGCCGGCACGTCTCACCTTCTGTCCCCCGCTGGGTGCCGGAGGTGTCCTTCCGGCGATTTGCGTGTGAAGCAGCCGGGCCCGCGCCCGGCCGTGCGGGATTGCTGGACAGCCGCCATGGCTGGGGCTAGACCGGGCGGCGACCCGGTTCTGGCCGGAAAGACCGCTTTGCGATGAAGGCCCGATATGCCCAGCTTGAATGAGATCCGCTCAACCTTCCTGAACTATTTCGAACGCAACGGCCATCGCGTCGTCGACTCGAGCCCGCTGGTGCCGCGAAACGACCCGACCCTGATGTTCACCAATTCGGGCATGGTGCAGTTCAAGAACCTGTTCACCGGCGTCGAGACCCGCGATTACAAGCGCGCCACCACCGCGCAGAAATGCGTGCGTGCCGGCGGCAAGCACAACGACCTCGACAATGTCGGCTATACCGCGCGCCACCATACCTTCTTCGAGATGCTGGGGAATTTCAGCTTCGGCGATTATTTCAAGTCGGATGCCATCCCCTTTGCCTGGGAATTGCTGACCAAGGATTTCGGCATTCCCGGGGACAAGCTGCTGGTCACCGTCTATCACACCGACGACGAGGCCGCGACGATCTGGAAGAAGGTCGCGGGCCTGACCGACGACCGCATCATCCGCATCCCGACCGACGACAATTTCTGGCGCATGGGCCCCACCGGCCCCTGCGGCCCCTGCACCGAGATCTTCTACGACCACGGCGACCAGATCTGGGGCGGCCCGCCCGGCTCGGCCGATGAAGATGGCGACCGCTTCATCGAGATCTGGAACCTGGTCTTCATGCAGAACGAGCAGTTCGAGGACGGCTCGATGCGCGCGCTCGACATGCAGTCGATCGACACCGG
The DNA here is from genome assembly GCF_042648325.1 of Paracoccus simplex. Classification (NCBI taxonomy): domain Bacteria; kingdom Pseudomonadati; phylum Pseudomonadota; class Alphaproteobacteria; order Rhodobacterales; family Paracoccaceae; genus Paracoccus; species Paracoccus simplex. The sequence continues at coordinate 48,287 of NZ_JBHRXE010000048.1, forward strand.
CATGGGGCTGGAGCGGATCGGCGCGCTTCTGCAGGGCAAGCATGACAATTACGACACCGACCTGATGCGGTCGCTGATCGAGGCCAGCGCGCATGCGACCAGCGCCGAGCCGGACGGCCCCGGCAAGGTGCATCATCGGGTCATCGCCGACCATCTGCGTTCGACCAGCTTCCTGATCGCGGACGGGGTGATGCCCTCGAACGAGGGCCGCGGCTACGTGCTGCGCCGCATCATGCGCCGCGCCATGCGGCACGCGCATATGCTGGGCGCCAAGGATCCGGTGATGCACCGCCTGGTGCCGGCGCTGGTGCGCGAGATGGGCGCCGCCTATCCCGAACTCGGCCGCGCCCAGGCGCTGATCGAGGAGACGCTGAAGCTGGAGGAGACCCGCTTCAAGCAGACGCTCGACCGCGGCTTGCGGCTGCTGGACGACGAGCTGGCGAAGCTGCCCGAGAACGCGAACCTGCCGGGCGAGGCGGCGTTCAAGCTGTACGACACCTATGGCTTCCCGCTGGACCTGACCCAGGATGCGCTGCGCGAAAAGGGCCGCGCGGTCGATACCGCCGGCTTCGACGCCGCCATGGCCGAGCAGAAGGCCAAGGCCCGCGCCGCCTGGGCCGGCTCGGGCGAGACCAAGGATGCCGCGATCTGGTTCGACATCGCTGAACAGCACGGCGCCACCGAATTCCTCGGCTATGATACCGAGATCAGCGAGGGCCAGATCCTGGCGCTGGTGCAGGACGGTGCCGCGGTGGATGCGGCGGCCGAGGGCCAGACGGTGCAGATCGTGGTGAACCAGACGCCCTTTTACGGCGAATCCGGCGGCCAGGTCGGCGATACCGGCCTGATCAAGACCGAAACCGGCGCGGCGCGCGTCACCGATACCCGGAAGTCGGGCGGCGTCTTCATCCATATCGCCGAGGTGACGCTGGGCACGATCCAGCGCGGCCAGGGCGCGCAGCTTGCCGTCGATCACGACCGCCGCAGCGCCATCCGCGCCAACCATTCGGCCACGCATCTGCTGCACGAGGCGTTGCGCCGCGCCCTGGGCGAGCATGTCGCGCAGCGCGGCAGCCTGAACGCGCCGGACCGGCTGCGCTTCGACTTCAGCCATGCCAAGGCGATGACCGCCGAGGAACTGGCGCAGGTCGAACGCGAGGTGAACGACTTCATCCGCCAGAACAGCCCCGTCGAGACCCGGATCATGTCCCCCGACGATGCCCGCGCCCTAGGTGCGCAGGCGCTGTTCGGCGAGAAATACGGCGACGAGGTGCGCGTGGTCTCGATGGGCGAGCTGGCGGGCTCGGGCAAGGGCACCGGCGGCCAGACCTATTCGCTGGAGCTGTGCGGCGGCACCCATGTCGCGCGCACCGGCGATATCGGCATGTTCGCCCTGACCGCCGAAACCGCCTCGGCCGCCGGCATCCGCCGCATCGAGGCGCTGACCGGCCAGGCGGCGATGGAGCAATTGCGCCGCGTGGACGCCGAGCTTTCCGAGATCGCCGGCATCCTCAAGGCGCAATCGGGCGACGTGGTGAACAAGGTCCGCGCCCTGGCCGAGGAGCGCAAGGCGCTCGCCAACGAGATCGCGCAGCTCAAGCGCCAGCTGGCCATGGGCGGCGGCGGGTCCGAGGACGGGCCCAGAGAGATCAACGGCATCAAGCTGATCGCCCGCCGCGTCGAGGGCGTGACCGGCAAGGAACTGGGCCCGCTGGTCGACGAAATGAAGGCGCGGCTCGGCTCGGGCGCCGTGGTGGTGCTGGCCGAGGCGGATGGCAAGGCGACGGTGGCGGCGGGCGTGACCCCCGACCTGACCGGCCGGATCAGCGCCGTCGAACTGGTGCAGGCCGCGACCGCGGCGCTTGGCGGCAAGGGCGGCGGCGGCCGTCCCGACCGCGCCCAGGGCGGGGCGCCCAGCCTGGCCGCGGCGGACAACGCCATCTCGGCCGTCGAAACCCTGATCGGAGAGAAAGCATGACCGCTTTGTGGATCGCCCATGTGACCGTCACCGACCCCGAAGCCTATGGCGAATATGCCCGGCTGGCGGGGCCGGCGATCGCCGCGCATGGCGGCACCTTCCTGGCCCGCGGCTCGCGCTATGTGCAGCTCGAGGGCAAGGAGCGCGCCCGCAATGTCGTGGCGCGCTTCCCCAGCGTCGAGGATGCGGTGGCCTGCTACCGCTCGGCCGAATACCAGGCGGCGCTGGACCATGCCCGGGATGCGGCCGAGCGCGACCTTGTGATCGTGGAAGAGAATCCCGCCTGAGACTTTTTGGTGATTCGTCAGGCTTTTCGTGCTAGCTCTTGGAAAAAGCGCGGAAAGGGGCAGGATAATGTGCCGCTGGGCAGCCTATGTCGGCAGTCCGATCTATCTCGAGGACGTCATCTGCCGGCCCGGCCATTCGCTGGTCCGGCAAAGCCACGGGGCGACGCGCTGTCACACGCCGGTCAATGCCGACGGCTTCGGCATCGCCTGGTATGGCGAACGCGACGAGCCCGGCCTTTACCGCGACATCATGCCGGCCTGGTCGGACAGCAACCTGCGCAGCCTGACCGCCACGGTGCAATCGCATCTGTTCCTGGCCCATGTGCGGGCCTCGACCGGCACGGCGACCAGCCGCAACAATTGCCATCCCTTCGTGGTCGGCCGCTGGAGCTTCATGCATAACGGCCAGTTCGGCGGCTATGACAGCTATCGCCGCCATGCCGAGGTGCTGATCCCGGATGAGCTTTACCCGCATCGCAAGGGCGCCACCGACAGCGAGGCGCTGTTCCTGATGGCCCTGGGCGAGGGGCTGGAGGACGATCCCGCCGGCGCCATGGCCCGCGCCACCGCGAAATTCGAGGCGCTGGCCCGACAAAGGGGCAGCGCCCCGCATGTGCGGCTGACGGCGGCCTTCTCGGACGGGCAAAGGCTTTATGCCCTGCGCTATGCCAGCGACGACCTCGCGCCGAGCCTGTTCCACCGCTGGTCCGATACGCGCGGCGGCCGGGCGGTGGTCTCGGAACCGCTGGAAAGCGACGAGACCGGCTGGCTGGAAGTGCCGGCGCAAAGTTTCTGTGTCTTCGACGGCGCCGAGTTGGGGATCACGCCCTTCCAGCCCGAGCCGCTGCGCAGCGTCGCCTGAATCGCCGGTGGGGTCGCGCAGATCCGGCCGCCGCCAGCGGATGGTTCCGCCGGCCGCAGCCGCCGCTCTGCGGGATCAGATGTAGAAGCGATCGGCAAAGACGTAAAGCGCGATCCGGTCGCGGGTCAGACCCATCCGGGCCAGTTCGGCGTCGGATTTCGCCTCCAGCGCCTCGATCTCGGCGCGGCGCGAACGACTGGCGATATAGGCCTCGGTGCCGCGCGACAGCCATTTCAGGAACGCGTCGAACAGCGCCGGCAGCCGGGGCGCGGAAGTGTTGGTCGAGATCGTAGCCATGGGAAACCCTTTCGGTATCGGCGAATGGTTTCCTCCCCTGCTGCCGAATTTAGGCCAGCCCTCCGGCCGCCGCCACCGCTTCTTTTGCAATGCAGCATTGCATTGGCGGCCCAGGCGGGCCTGCGCAAGGGAAATCCCGGCCCCTGGGCGGCCGGCGGCCGGCGCGTCTTGCGCATCCCCGGCATTTGGTGCCGCGGGCGGAATGCGCTTTCCCCCGCGCGGTTCGGCCATTATACCAGCCGCGGCATTCATGACCGCAAGGGGATAGCACTATGGCCAATGTGGTGGTCGTCGGCGCGCAATGGGGCGACGAGGGCAAGGGCAAGATCGTCGACTGGCTGTCGGAACGCGCCGATGTGATCGCGCGCTTCCAGGGCGGCCACAACGCCGGCCACACGCTGGTCATCGGCAACCAGGTCTTCAAGCTATCGCTCTTGCCTTCGGGCATCGTGCGCAAGGGCAAGATGGCGGTCATCGGCAATGGCGTGGTGCTGGACCCCTGGTCGCTGTTCGCCGAAATCGACAAGCTGGCCGCGCAGGGCGTCGAGATCTCGCCGGAAAACCTGATGATCGCGGAAAACACCCCGCTGATCCTGCCGCTGCACCAGGATCTCGACAAGCTGCGCGAGGAAGCCGCCGGTGCCAGCAAGATCGGCACCACCGGCCGCGGCATCGGCCCGGCCTATGAGGACAAGGTCGGCCGCCGCAGCATCCGCGTCGCCGATCTGGGCGATGCCGAGACGCTGGAGTCCCGCCTTGACCGCCTGCTGGCGCATCACGACGCGCTGCGCCAGGGCCTGGGCGCCACGCCCATCGACCGGGCCGAGCTGCGCGCCAGGCTGCTGGCCATCGCCCCGAAGCTCTTGCAATACGCCCAGCCGGTCTGGAAGGTGATGAACGACGCCCGCAAATCCGGCAAGCGCATCCTGTTCGAGGGCGCGCAGGGCAGCCTGCTGGACATCGATTTCGGCACCTATCCCTATGTGACCAGCTCGACCACCATGTCGGGCATGGCGGCCAGCGGCACCGGGCTCGGCCCCTCGGCCATCGGCTTCGTGCTGGGCATCGTCAAGGCCTATACCACCCGCGTCGGCGAAGGCCCGTTCCCGACCGAGCTGGACGATGCCGACGGCCAGCGCCTGGGCGAGCGCGGCCATGAATTCGGCACCGTCACCGGCCGCAAGCGCCGCTGCGGCTGGTTCGACGCGGTGCTGGTGCGCCAGACCTGCGCCATCTCGGGCGTGGACGGCATCGCGCTGACCAAGCTCGACGTGCTGGACGGCTTCAAGACCCTGAAGATCTGCACCGGCTACGATGTGGATGGCCAGCATTACGACCACCTGCCCACCGCCGCGGCGCTGCAGGCCCGCGCGAAACCCGTCTACGAGGAGATGGAGGGCTGGCAGGACTCGACGCAAGGCGCGCGCAGCTGGGCCGATCTGCCCGCCAATGCGATCAAATACGTCCGCCGCATCGAAGAGCTGATCCAGTGCCCCGTCGCGCTGCTCTCGACCTCGCCCGAGCGCGACGATACCATCCTGGTCACCGATCCCTTCGCGGACTGATAGGGACGCCATGGACCTCAAGACGCGCAAACGCTGGTCGCTGCTGATCCTGCTGGTCGGGCTGCCGCTTTATATCGTGGTGGCGGTAAGCCTGGTGAACTGGATGGACCGGAGCTGGGGCCGCCAGCCGATCCTGGTCGAGCTTGCAGTCTATGTGGTCCTCGGCATCCTCTGGGCGCTGCCGTTCCGCAAGGTGTTCACCGGCATCGGCAAGGGCGAATGAGGCTCGCCAGCGCCCGCCCGGTCACGCTGATCGGCGGCGCGCCGGTCGTCGCCCGGGCCGACCTGCAGCAGGCGCTGCGGCTTGCCCCGGTGGTGGCCGCCGCCGACAGCGGCGCCGACACCGCGCTGAGCCACGGGCTGATGCCGGCGGCGGTCTGGGGCGATTTCGACAGCATCTCGGCCCGTGCCCGGGCCGAGATCCCGGCCGAGAACCAGCACCCCATCGCCGAACAGGACAGCACCGATTTCGAGAAATGCCTGGCCCGGCTCGACACGCCCTTCGTCATCGCCTTGGGGTTCTCGGGCGCGCGCCACGACCATTTCCTCTCGGCGCTCGGCGTGCTCGCCCGCCGCATCGGCCCGCCCTGCCTGCTGATCGCCGGCGAGGACGTGATCACCCTTGCGCCGCCGCGCCTGGCGCTGGACCTCGCGCCGGGCACGCGGGTCTCGCTTTTCCCGATGGGCCCGGCCTCGGGCCGCTCGACCGGGCTGAAATGGCCCATCGACGGGCTCGCCTTCGCGCCCACCGGCCGCAGCGGCACCTCGAACGAAGCCACGGGCCCGGTCACGCTGGAATGCGAGGGGCCGATGCTCCTGATCCTGCCGCGTTCCGAGCTTCCGGCGCTCGCAGGCGCCCTCTGACCGCCTTCACCGTTTTCCAAATACCCCCGCAGCCGCGCCGTTCAGCGCTTGCGGATCCGCGGGTCCATGGCATCGCGCAAGCCGTCGCCGATATAGTTCACCGACAGCACCGTCAGCGAGATCAGCAGCCCCGGCAGCACCACCCGCCAGGGATACATCTGCATCTGGTCCACCGCGTCGTAAAGCAGCCGGCCCCAGGTCGGGAAATCCGGCGGAAAGCCCAGCCCCAGGAAGGACAGCGCGCTTTCGGTGATGATCGCCGTGGCGATGCCCAGCGTCGCCGCCACCACGATGGGCGAGACCACGTTGGGCAGCACATGACGCAGGATCATCCGCGGCGCCGGCGTGCCGATGGATTTCGCCGCCAGGATGAACTCGCGCTCCTTCAGCCCCAGCACCTCGCCGCGCACGATGCGCGCGGTCTGCATCCACGAGGTGACGCCGATGGCGCCGACGATCAGCAGGAAGGTGCCGCCGGCCGGGCCCATCGCCTTGCCCAAAGGCTCGCGGAACAGCGTCACCATCAGAAGCAGCAGCGGCAGCAGCGGCAGGGCCAGGAACAGCTCGGTCAGCCGCATCAGCGGCGCGTCGAGCCGGCGGAAATAGCCCGAGCTGATGCCGATCAGGCTGCCCAGCGTCAGTGCGATCGCCATGGCGGTCAGCCCCACCGCCAGCGACACCCGTCCCCCGGCCATCAGCCGCGCCAGCAGGTCGCGGCCCAGCTGGTCGGTGCCCAGCGGATGCGCGACGCTGAAGCCCTGGTTGCGGGCGCGGATGTCGACGAAGGTCGGCTCGATGGTCCAGACCAGCGGCCCGGCGGTCACGAACAGGATGATCGCCACGAACAGCACCAGCGCCACCATGGCGACGCGATGGCTGCGGAACTGCCGCCAGATGTCGCGTCCCTGGCTGCGGGCCGGGACCTCGGGCGGCGTCCCGCCCCCGGCAGGATCGGCGGGCGGCAGCGCCTCGGCCCCCGGCGCCGCGGCGTTGACCGCGCTTTCCTCGATCAGCAGCCGGTCAGTCATAGCGGATCCTCGGGTCCAGCACGCCGTAAAGCAGGTCGGCGATCAGGGTGAAACTGACGATCAGCACCGCGAAGATGAAGGTCAGCGTCATCACCATCGGGATGTCGTTGGCGTTGATCGCCAGGATCAGCAACTGCCCCAGCCCGTTCACCTTGAACACCTGCTCGGTGATGATGGCGCCGCCGAACACCGCCGGCAGCCCCAGCGCGATCACCGTCACCACCGGGATCAGGCTGTTGCGCAGCACATGCTTCAGCACCACGATGCGCTCGCTCAGGCCCTTGGCCCGCGCGGTGCGCACGTAATCCTGCCGCAGGTTGTCCAGCATGGATGCGCGCATGAAGCGGCTGATCTGCGCGGCGTTGTAAAGCGCCAGCACCGTGACCGGCATCACCATCTGCCGCACCTGCTGGACGAAACTGTCCCAATCCGTCACCCGCAGCGTGGTGTCATAGATCGACGGGAACCATTGCAGCTTGATGCCGAAGACGATGATCAGCACCACCCCGGTGAAAAAGGTTGGCAGCGAGAAGCCGACCATCGACACGAAAGTGCCGATCTGGTCGAACCAGGAATATTGCCGATAGGCCGAGACGATGCCGATCGGGATCGCGATCAGCACCCCGATCAGGTAGGACATGCCGACGACGGTCAGCGTCTGCGGCAGCCGCTGCGCGATCACGTCGAAGACCGGGCTGCGGCTCTGGAAGCTGATGATGCGCTGCATGCCTTCGCTGAACCCGGTGCCGAAGGCGCGGTCGAACCAGTAAAGCGGCTCGACCCAGAAGAACTGCTTCAGCCACAGCACGTAACGGATATACCAGGCCTGCCCGAGGCCGAGCGCCTCGCGCATCCGCTCCTTGACCTCGGGCGGCACGGTCAGCGGCACGTCGCCCAAGGGGTCGCCGGGCGAGGCTTCCAGCAGCAGGAAGATCACCAGCGAGATGAACAAGAGCGTCGGGATCGCCAGCATAAGCCGGCGCAGGGCGAAACTCAGCATGGCGATCCCCCGCCTTTCACTCGGCCCGGCTCCAGTCGGCGACGTTCCACAGCTGCCCCTCCCAGCCGTTCGGGGCGACGCCCGCAAGGCTGTTCGCATGGGCCGAGACCATGCCGCGATGCATCAGCGGCAGCAGGTAATGGCCCTCGGCGGTCAGCGTGTCGGTCAGGCGCTTGGCGATCTCCTGCCGCTTTTCCGGCTCGGCGCTGCCATGCAGTTCCTCGATGCCCGCGTCATAGGCCTTGTCGCAGAAGCGCACGGAATTGTTGCCCTGCCACTGGTTTGCCGCCGAGGGGATGCGCGAACAGACGAACTTGTTCAGGAACGAGGCCGGGTCGGGGATATAGAAGGCATCGGTGAACATCTGCGCATCGGCATAGAATTTCTGCTGCGAATCGGGATTGCCGGGGTCGCCGCCGAAGAAGGCGGCGCCGTCCACCGCCTTCAGCTCGGTCTCGACTCCGATCTCGGACCACCATTGCTTGACCAGCGCCTGCACGTCCTGGCGCACCGGGTTCACCGTGGTCTGGAACACCAGCGACAGCCGATGGCCGTCCTTTTCGCGGATGCCGTCGCCGCCCGGCAGCCAGCCGGCCTGGTCCAGCGTCGCTTTGGCGCCCGCGATGTCCTGCGTCAGGCATTCGTCGCGGCCCGAGGCATAGGCGGCCGGCACCGGCACGATGGTGCAGGTCGGCTTGCCGGCCGGGCCATAGGTCAGCTCGGCCAGCAGCGGCCGGTCGATGGCCATGGACAGCGCCTGGCGCACCGCCGGATCGCTCAGCACCGGATGCGGATGCGCGGCCGTGGACCGCTCGCCCTCGGGCAGGTCCGAGCTGGGATCGGTCTGGTTCAGCTCGATCCGTTCGACCATTGAACCGAAGCTGGCGACCAGCTTGCCCTTGCCCTGCGCCTCCATCGCCGCCACCGTCTCGGGCGGCAGCTGCAGGTTCCAGGCGAAATCGTATTCGCCCGATTCCAGCACCGCGCGCGCCGCCGCCATGGCGTCGCCGCCGCCCTTGACCGTCACCCGGTCGAAGGCGGGCTTGGCGGGGTCGCGGTAATGCTGGTTGATCTCGAACACCGCCACGTCGCCGGGCCGGAAATCCGTCACCCGATAGGGGCCGGTGCCGATGGGGCCGAAATTCTGCGCCGTGCAGCTGGCGCCCGCCGCGCCCATGCAGGGCTGGAACTGCGCCTTTTGCAGCACCGGCGTGCGCCCGCCGACGAAGGCTTGCAGGGGCGCATAGCGCGGCGCGTCGAAATTCAGCCGCACCCGCTGCGCATCCAGCGCCTCGACCGAGGCGATGCCCTCGAACTCGGCCAGCACCGCGCAGCCAAAGGCGGGGTCCATGCAATATTCGGCGGTGAACTGCACGTCCTCGGCGGTGACCGGCGTGCCGTCCGACCAGACCAGCCCCGGCTTCAGCGTCCAGGTGACCGAGGTGAAATCCGCGGCGATGCCGCCATTCTCGCGGCTGGGGATCTCGGCCGCCAGCACCGGCAGAAGGCTGCCGTCATCGGCGACCAGCGCCAAGGGCTCGACCACCATCGAGGCCGGGTCCACGTCCTTGGCGCCGGTGGACAGATAGGGGTTCAGCACCGTGGCGGCCTGCCAGTACAGCACGCGCAGCGCGCCGTCGCCGCCGCGTTCGGCCAGGGCGGGCGAGGCGACGGCCAGCGCAAGCGCCGAGACAATCAGTCGGGAAATCATCATGGTGTTTCAGCCTGTTGACGGGGTGGGGAACCGGCCCCGCGACGGGGGCCGGCTTTGCGCCAGCATGGCCTATTGCTGGATGCGGTGCCAGTCCGCGACGTTCCACAGCTCGCTGTCCCAGGCGTTCAGCTCGACCCCGCCCAGCGTGTTCGACACCGCCGAGACGGTGCCGCGATAGACCAGCGGGATCACGGCGTTGCTGTCCCTGGTCAGCATCTCGTTCAGCGTCCTGCCCATGGCGCCGCGCTCGGCCGGGTCGACGATCTGCGTCATCTCGCCGATCAGCCGGTCGAATTCCGGGTCGCAATAGCGGCTGGTGTTCTCGCCCTGCCACTGGTTGTCGGGGCCGGGGATCTTGTCGCAGGTCTGCCGCGCCAGATAGGGCTCGGGGTTGTTGCCCTCGAAGTTGTTGGCATACATCTCGATATCGGCATAGAACTTCTGGAACGTGTCGGGCGAGCCGGCGTCGCCGCCGAAGAACACCGAAGGATCGACCGTCTTCAGCTCGGTCTCGACGCCGATCTCGGACCACCATTGCTTGATCAGCGCCTGGAAATCCTGCCGCACCGCGTTGACCGAGGACTGGAACACCAGCGTCAGCCGCTTGCCGTCCTTTTCGCGGATGCCGTCGCCCCCCGCGACCCAGCCGGCCTGGTCCAGCAGCGCCTTGGCGCCCGCGATATCCTGGGTCAGGCATTCGGTGTTCTCGGACGCCCAGGCGGCGGGCGCCGGCACCAGGTTGCAGGTCGGCTGGCCGGCGGGGCCGTAGCCCAGCTCGGTCAGCAGCTGGCGGTCGATGGCCATGGACAGCGCCTTGCGCACATTGGCATCGGTCAGGATCGGGTGCGGATGCTTGGCCGTCGAGCGTTCGCCCTCGGGCAGGTCGGAACTCGGATCGGTCAGGTTCACATGGATGCGCTCGACCAGGGAACCGAAGGCGGCGACGTTCTTGCCCTTGCCGGCCGCCTCCATGCCGGCGATCACGTCGGGGGCCAGTTGGGTGTTCCAGGCATAGTCGAACTCGCCCGTCTCCAGCACGGAACGCGCCGCCGCCGCCGCATCGCCGCCGCCCTTGACCACCAGCCGGGCGAAGGCGGGCTTTTCGGGGTCGCGATATTCCGGGTTCGCCTCGAAGGTGATGGTGTCGTTGGTGCGGAACTCGACCACCTTGAACGGGCCGGTGCCGATGGGGTTGAAATTCTGCTGGGTGCAGGTCGGGGCCCTCTCGCCGGTGCAATCCGCGAACTGCGCCTTTTGCAGCACCGGCGATTGCGCGCCCACGAAGGCCGAGAACGGGTCGGGCCGCGGCGAGACGAAGCTGATCTTCACCGTCAGCTCGTCCACCGCCTCGACCGTCTCGACGCCCTCGAACTTCGCCAGCTGCGCGCAGCCGCCGGAAGGGTCCATGCAATAGGCGGCGGTAAAGGCCACGTCCGCGGCGGTGAACGGGCTGCCGTCGGCCCATTTGATCCCCGGCTTCAGCGTCCAGGTGACGCTTTTCAGGTCTTTGGCGATGCCGCCATTCTCGACCGTGGGCAGTTCGGCCGCCAGCCGCGGCGCGATGGTGCCCTCGGTGGTGAAGCTCGCCAGCGGCTCCAGCGCGATGGAACTGGCGATGATGTCCTTGGTGCCGGCCGAGAGATAGGGGTTCATCGTCGAGGGCGCCTGCCACATAATGATGCTCAGCTGCCCGTCGCTGCCCCGCGCGGCAAGGGCGGCCGGGGCCATGGTGGCGGCAAGGGCGGTGGTCGCCGCCGCGCCCAGCATCAGGGTTTCCAGTTTCATCGCTCTCTCCTGTCGGTGGATCTGCGCGGGACGTCTGGCGCCGCCGGCCCCGGTGGCCGTCTGCCTGCTCTGCCGTTTCCCCGGTCCTGCTGTCCCTCGGTTGCGCCGAGTTTCAGACAGGTTCCGGATCAAAAGCAAGAAACAAGTTCCGCCCCGGTTTGCGGTTGCAATGTGACGGCGGGGCATTAGCCTGAATGCCGCAGCAATGGGCGGGTGATGGTCGGGGGTGCGGATGCTGGACGGAAAGCCGCTGGTCCGGGTCGAGGGATTGCGGGTCGAGTTCCAGACCCATGACGGCCCGGTCACCGGCGTCGAGTCGCTGTCCTTCGACATCCGGCCCGGCGAATGTCTTTGCGTGGTGGGCGAATCCGGCTCGGGCAAGTCGGTCAGCTCGCTGTCGCTGATGCGGCTGGTCGAGTTCGGCGGCGGCGAGATCGCCCAGGGCCGGCTGCTTTTCCAGCGCGACGGGGGCCAGGTCGATCTGGCCCGGGCCGCGCCCGCCGCCATGCGCGCCATCCGCGGCAACGAGATCGCGATGATCTTCCAGGAGCCGATGACGGCGCTCAATCCGGTCTTCACCGTGGGCGAGCAACTCTCCGAAGGGCTGATCGCGCATCGCGGCCTGTCGCGGCGCGCGGCCCGCGCCCGGGCGCTGGAGCTTCTGGCCGAGGTGCGCATCCCCGAGCCCGAGCGGCGGCTGCGGCAATACCCGCACGAACTGTCCGGCGGCATGCGCCAGCGCGTCGTCATCGCCATGGCCATGGCCTGCCGCCCGCGCCTGTTGATCTGCGACGAGCCGACCACGGCGCTGGACGTCACCATCCAGGCCGAGATCCTGGCGCTGATCGACCGGCTGAAGCGCGAAACCGGCATGGCGGTGCTGTTCATCACCCATGACATGGCGGTGGTGGCGCAGATGGCCGACCGCGTCGTGGTCATGTTCCGCGGCAACAAGGTCGAGGAAGGCCCGGTCGAGCAGATCTTCGAGGCCCCGCGCCAGCCCTATACCCGGACGCTGCTCGCCGCCGTGCCGCGGCTGGGCGAGATGGCCGGCCGCGACGCGCCCGAGCCGATGCGGCTGATGCGCGACGGGCAGGCGGCCCGGCCCGAGCCGGTCGTCCCCCGCGCCGCCGCGCCGCTGCTGACGGTCCGCAACCTCAGCACCCGCTTCCCGGTCAAGGGCGGCGTCCTGCGCCGCACCGTCGCCCAGGTGCATGCGGTCGAGGATGTCAGTTTCACCGTCAATGCCGGCGAAACCCTGTCGCTGGTCGGCGAATCGGGCTGCGGCAAGTCCACCACCGGCCGCTCGATCCTGCGGCTGGTCGAGCCGGCATCGGGGCAGGTCGGGCTGGGCGGGCGCGACATCCTGGCGCTCGACGCCCGCGCGCTGCGCAAGGCGCGGCGCGACATGCAGATGATCTTTCAGGATCCCTTCGCCAGCCTCGACCCGCAGATGCGGCTGCTGGACCAGATCGAGGAGCCGATGCTGAATTACGGCATCGGCAACCGCGCCGAGCGCCGCGACCGCATCGCCCAGCTGTTCGACCGGGTGGAACTGCCGCGCGGCTTCATGAAGCGCTACCCGCACGAGATGTCGGGCGGCCAGCGCCAGCGCATCGCCATCGCCCGCGCCCTGGCGCTGAACCCGCGGCTGATCGTCGCCGACGAGGCGGTCTCGGCGCTCGATGTCTCGGTGCAGGCGCAGGTGCTGAACCTGTTGATGGAACTGCAGCGCGACCTGGGCATCGCCATGCTGTTCATCAGCCACGACATGGCGGTGGTCGAACGCGTCAGCCACCATGTCGCGGTCATGTATCTGGGCCGCATCGTCGAGATCGGCAGCCGCCGGCAGGTGTTCGAGACCCCGCAGCACAGCTATACCCGCCAGCTCATGGCCGCCGTCCCGGTGGCCGATCCGCGCCGCCGCAAGATCAGCGAGGATCTGCGCTTCCGGCCGATCCCCTCGCCGATCCACCCCATCGGTTACGTCCCGCCGCCCTCGACCTATGCCGAGGTGGCGCCGGGCCATCTGGTGCTGACCGATCCGGTGACGCATGGCTGAGCCGCCTGCTGACCGCTGGGCCCGAGACGGAGGCGCCCCGCGCGATGTTGCGGTCGGGGTGCTTGCGTCCGGCGGTGGACGCCCTGTGTACGCCCGGTGTACGGCCGCTGCACGGCGATCACCGCCAAAACCCCGGCAATTGCCGGGGTTTTCGCGTTCCGGCCCCGGCGCGGTGCACGGCGCAACGCCCGCAGCCGTTGCGCGGCCTTGCGGCGCTGGGCGAAAGGCGTAACCTTCCCGGCGAAGGAGATTGTCACATGCCCGTCAAGAACCGCTTTGCCGACCTGCTGCCCGAGATCACCGCCTGGCGCCGCGACTTCCACCAGAACCCCGAACTGGACTACCAGGTCCACCGCACCGCCGGCCGCGTCGCCCAGCTCTTGCGCGAATTCGGCGTGGACGAGGTCGTCGAGGGCGTCGGCCGCACCGGCGTGGTCGGCGTCGTCAAGGGCCGCAGCGACAGCAGCGGCCGGGTGATCGGCCTGCGCGCCGACATGGACGCGCTGCCGATCCGGGAACAGACCGGCGTGGAATATGCCTCGAAAAATCCGGGAGTTATGCATGCTTGCGGCCATGACGGCCATACTGCCATGCTGCTCGGCGCGGCGAAATACCTGGCCGAGACGCGGAATTTCGACGGTCGTGCCGTGCTGATCTTCCAGCCCGCCGAGGAGGGTGGGGCAGGCGGCCTGGCCATGGTCCGGGACGGGCTGGTCGAGCGCTGGGGCATCCAGGAATTCTACGGCATGCACAACATGCCCGGCTATCCGGTGGGCAGTTTCGCCATCCGCGAAGGCGCGATGATGGCCGCCGCCGACCAGTTCGACATCCTGGTCACCGGCAAGGGCGGCCATGCCGCCAAGCCGCACGAGGCGATCGACACGCTGCTGGTGGCGGCGCAGATCATCGTGGCGCTGCAATCGGTGGTGTCGCGCAATGTCGATCCGCTGAAAAGCGGCGTGGTCTCGGTCTGCATGGTCGAAACCGACTCGACCGCCCACAATGTCATCCCCCAAGAGGTGAAGCTGAAAGGCACCGCCCGCAGCCTCGCCCCCGAGGTGCGCGACCAGCTGGAGGACGGCATCAAGCGCGTTGCGGCCAATGTCGCCGCCGCCTTCGGCGCCACCGCCGAACTGCATTACGAGCGCGGCTATCCGGTGACGGTGAACCACCCGGAAGCCACTGTTTTCGCGATGGAAGTGGCGCGTGAGATCGCCGGAGAGGTGAACACGGACATGCAGCCGCTGATGGCGGGCGAGGATTTCAGCTACATGCTGAACGAACGGCCCGGCGCCTATATCTTCGTCGGCAACGGCGACACGGCGATGATGCACCACCCGGCCTATAATTTCGACGACAATGCGATTCCGGCCGGGTCGAGCTGGTATGCCGGCATGGTCGAGGCGCGGATGCCGATCCCGGCGTGACGGCCGGGCCGGGGGCCGTCTGCCCCCGGACCCCCGAGGGTATTTGCGAAACGGAGAAAGCAGGGGCCGCGCGGCCCCCGCCTCGGAGCCGTTCAGAAATGGATGGCGCGGCCATAGGCCGAGAGCGTGGCCTCGTGCAGCATTTCCGACAGCGTCGGATGCGGGAACACCGTCTCCATCAGCTCGGCCTCGGTGGTTTCCAGCGTGCGGCCGACGACATAGCCCTGGATCAGTTCGGTGACTTCCGCGCCGACCATGTGGGCGCCCAGGAGTTCGCCGGTCTTGGCGTCGAACACGGTCTTGATCAGCCCCTCCGGCTCGCCAAGCGCGATGGCCTTGCCGTTGCCGATGAACGGGAAGCGGCCGACCTTGACCTCGTAACCCGCTGCTTTCGCTTTCTCTTCCGTCAGGCCGACCGAGGCGACCTGCGGGTTGCAATAGGTGCAGCCGGGGATCGAGTTCGGCTTGATCGGATGCGGGTGCCCGCCGGCGATCAGTTCCGCCACCATCACGCCTTCATGGCTGGCCTTGTGCGCCAGCCAGGGCGCGCCGGCCACGTCGCCGATGGCATAGAGCCCCTCGACGCCGGTGCGGCAATATTCGTCGGTGACGACATGGGTGCGGTCGATCTTGGCGCCCAGCTTTTCCAGGCCGAGGTTTTCCACGTTGCCGACGATGCCGACGGCCGAGATCACCGTGTCGAATTCCTGGGTCTCGGTCTTGCCGCCGGTCTCGATATGGGCGGTGACCTTGCCGCCGCCTTTTCCATCGGGCGCGCGGTCGAGCTTCTTGACCGTGGCCTTTTCCAGGATCTTCATGCCCTGCTTGACGAACTGCTTTTTCGCCAGGGCCGAGATCTCGGCATCCTCGACCGGCAGCACGCGGTCCATGACCTCGACCACCGTGGTATCGGCGCCCAGCGTGTTGAAGAAGCTGGCGAATTCGATGCCGATCGCGCCCGATCCGATGACCAGCAGCTTTCCGGGCATACGCGGCGGCTGCAGCGCATGCTTGTAGTTCCAGACCAGGTCGCCGTCGGGCTCCAGCCCGGGCAGTTCGCGGGCGCGGGCGCCGGTGGCGAGCACGATGGATTTCGCGGTGACTTCCTCGGCGCCCTTGTCGGTCTTGACACTGATCTTGCCGGGGGCGGCCAGCGTGGCCTCGCCCATGATGACGGTGACCTTGTTCTTCTTGAGCAGGTGGCCGACGCCACCGGCAAGCTGTTTGGCCACGCCGCGCGAACGCTGCACGACCGCGCCCAGGTCATAGCCGATCCCGTCGGCAGAGAGGCCGAATTCCTTGGCGCGGTGCATGAGGTGAAAGACCTCGGCCGAGCGCAGCAGCGCCTTGGTCGGGATGCAGCCCCAGTTCAGGCAGATGCCGCCCAGATGCTCGCGCTCGATGCAGGCCACCTTCAGCCCCAGCTGCGCGCCGCGGATGGCGCAGACATAGCCGCCAGGGCCGGAACCGATCACCACCATGTCGAAGCTCTGCGCCATGGATGCTCCCCTCTCAGAAAAGATAGTTCAGCGTTAAACCATTTATTCCAGGTCAGCAAGCGACAGCTTGCCGGCGACCAGTGCGCCATAGCCGCCGGCCTCCATCACGCGGGTTTCCGCCGCCGTCGGCACGCGTTTCAGCGCCGCGTTGCGCCAGGGGAAGCGGCCGAATTTCGCGATGGTGTCGCGGTGCAGCTCGGCGTGGCGCAGGTTTTCGCCCGGCATGAACTCGGCGAACAGCGCGACCGCGCGTTCCTGGTCGGCCAGATCCTCGGCATGCTCGAAGGGCAGATAGAAGAACTGCCGGCCGGGCGGGGCGATGCGCAGGTGGAAGCCGTTCCCGATGGCCTCGCGAGCGAGGCTGCGGGCCAGCGGGTCGGTGTCGAAGGCGCACGGATCATCCCGGAACATGTTGCGCGGAAACTGGTCGGTCAGGATCAGCGCCGCCAGCGCGCCCTCGGGCGTTCTGGCCCAGCCCGGCGCCAGGTCGGCAGCGCGTTCCCAGGCGGGCAGGAAGCGCTGGCGGATGGTTTCGTCCAGTGCGTCCGAGCGGGCGTACCAGCCCGCCTCGCCGATTTCGTCCAGCCAGAAGCGGTTGATGCCTTCGGGTGTCATGGTCTCGGTCATGGCTGCGCCCTCCGTTTTCCGGGATGGTTGCAGAGCCGGCTGGTCGCCGCAACCCCGTCAGACGGGTTTGGCGGTGTCGTCGGAACTGGCGGTTTCCAGTGCCGCCTCGACCGCGACCGGGGTGGCCGAGGGGGCGATGACCGCGAAGTTCTGATCCAGCGCCGGGGTCGGGCGGCGGGTGCGCCGCCAGCCGGCATAGAAGGTCAGCGCCGCCAGCAGCGCGCCGATATAGATCCAGAACCCGTCCGGCCCCAAAAGCGACATCAGCCAGCCGGTGATCAGCGGCCCGGCCATGGCGCCGACGCCGTTGATGAACAGCAGCCCCGCCGAGGCCGCCGCCATGTCCGAGGCGTCGAGAAAGTCGTTGGTATAGGCCAGCAGCAGCGAATAGACCGGATTGGCGACGCCGCCGATCAGCGCGGCGGCCAGCAGCAGCCCCCAGATGCCCGGCTGCAGCGTCACCGTGGCGAGACAGACCAGGGCGCCAAGCGCGCTGAGTCCCAGCACGATGAAGCGGCGGTCGCCATGGTCCGACAGCCAGCCGATCGGATATTGCAGGAACAGCCCGCCGGCATAGATCGCGGCGACGAAGGCCGAGATCTCGCGCACCGACAGCCCCTTGGTCGAGCCCCAGACCGAGGCCATGCCGAACAGCGCCGAGAACACCCCGCCCATCAGGAAGAGGCCGATGCAGCCCAGCGGCGAGACGCGGAACAGGTCGCCGAAGCTCATGCGTTTCAGCGTGGCGAATTGCGGCGCGGGCTGGGTCGACAGCAGGATGGGCAGGAAGGACAGGCTGACCAGCACCGAGGGGATCACGAACAGCAGGTAGCCGGCCGGATCCGCCGTGTTCATCAGCAGCTGCGCCGAGATGATGCCCAGCATCTGCATGATCATATAGGCCGACATGGCCTGGCCGCGGGTCTGGTTCGTGGTGCCGGCGTTCAGCCAGCTTTCGGCGGTGATGTAGACGCCCGAGAAGCAGAAGCCGATCAGCAGCCGCATCAGCGACCAGGCGATCCAGTGCGGCGCCGCCGCGTAAAGGATCAGCACCGAGGAGATCAGCGAGCCGAGCGCCGCGAAGACCCGCACATGGCCGACATTGCGGATCAGCTCGGGCACCACGCGCGAGCCGAGCAGGAAGCCGCCGAAATAGGCCGACATCACCACCGACATCTGGGTGGTCGAGATGTCCTCGATCTTGCCGCGGATGCCCAGAAGCGTGCCCTGCATCCCGTTCCCGACCATCAAGAGCAGGATGCCCAGAAGCAGCGGCCAGGTGGTGCGGAGCACGGTAAGCATCACGGATCCTTCGGAATCAGCAGGGAGGCGTCGCCATAGCTGAAGAAGCGATAGCCTGATTCCACCGCATGGCGATAGATCCTGCGGATGCGATCCTGGCCCATCAGGGCGCTGACCAGCATCAGCAGGGTCGATTTCGGCAGGTGGAAATTGGTCATCAGCGCATCCGTCACCCGGAAACGATAGCCGGGATAGATGAAGATCTCGGTAACGCCGCTGAACGGGTGCACGCTGCCGTCCTCGGCCGCCGCCGATTCGATCAGCCGCAGCGCCGTGGTGCCGACCGGGATCACCCGCCCGCCTTCGGCGCGGGTGCGGTTGATCGCCGCGGCGGCCTCGGGCGTGACCTCGCCCCATTCGCCGTGCATCCGATGCGTGGTCACGTCCTCGACCTTGACCGGCAGGAAGGTGCCGGCGCCGACATGCAGGGTGACATGGGCGAAGCGCACGCCGCGCGCCGCCAGCCGCTCGAGCAGCGCGCGGTCGAAATGCAGGCTGGCGGTCGGCGCCGCCACCGCGCCCGAGCGGCGGGCCCAGACGGTCTGGTAATCCTCGCGGTCGGCCTCGTCTGGCGGGCGCAGCGCGGCGATGTAGGGCGGCAGCGGCATGGCGCCGACCTGCGCCAGCGCGGCGTCGAACGCCTCGCCCGCGGCGTCGAAGCGCAGGGTCAGGGCGCCGTCCGAGATCGCCGCCACTTCGGCCGAGAGCGCCTCGGAAAAGCGGATCACCTCGCCGGGCCGCAGCTTGCGCAGCGGCTTGGCCAGCGCCCGCCAGCCGTCGGCGGCGGGCTCCAGCAGCGTGATCTCGACCTTCGCCACCGCCTCGCCCTGTGCGGTCCGGCGCGTGCGGGTGCCGGTCAGCCGGGCAGGGATCACCTTGGTGTCGTTCAGTACCAGCAGGTCGCCGGGTTCCAGAAGGTCGGTCAGGTCGCGCACATGCAGGTCGCGGAGCGAATCGCCCTGGGCCAGCAGCAGCCGCGCCGACGAACGCGGGCGCGCCGGGCGGGTCGCGATCAGCGTTTCGGGCAGGTGAAAGTCGAAATCGTCCAGCTTCATGAGCTTAGGTTCTGTCCGGCCGCTTCGGAGGCGTCAAGGCGGCGGTCATCACAAAGTGAAAAACTCAGGCTTTACTTCTCCGAGGATTTTGCTAAGTCTTGGGGCAATCAAGGTGAGCCCATGATCGTCTGCCATTGCACCCAGATTTCCGACCATGACATCCGAGCCGCCGTCGACTGGATGCGGGCCGCCGATCCCGAGACGATCATCACCCCCGGCAAGATCTATCACGCGCTTGGCAAGCGCGCGGATTGCGGCGGCTGTATGCCCTTGTTTCTGGACACCATGCGCGGATGCGATAATCTGGCGGTGCCTCCCATCCTGAGAGGATTGAGAGCCAACCGTACAGGGGTGAGCCATGAAGGGCGACGCAAAGGTCATCGACTATCTCAACGCAGCGCTACGGTCTGAACTGACCGCCGTCAGCCAATATTGGCTGCATTACCGTCTTCAGGAAGACTGGGGCTACGGCAAGGTCGCCGACAAGTCCCGGGCCGAATCGATCGAGGAAATGCATCACGCGGATCGGCTGATCCAGCGAATCATCTTCCTGGAAGGGCATCCGAACCTGCAGAAGCTGGATCCGCTGCGGATCGGCCAGAATCTCAAGGAAACGCTGGAATCCGATCTGGCGGCCGAATACGACGCCCGCAGCCTGTATATCGAGGCGCGGGAATATTGCGACAAGGTCGGCGATTACGTCAGCCGCAGCCTGTTCGATTCGCTGCTGGCGGATGAGGAAGGCCATATCGACTTCCTCGAAACCCAACTGGGTCTTTACGAGCAGATCGGCGCGCAGAACTACGGCCAACTCAACGCCAAATCGGCGGACCAGGCCGAGTAACCGGCGGAGCATCTCGCGCATGGGGGGCCGCCGGCCCCCCTTGAAACGCTTTCAGCCCGCCAGCCATTCCTCGGCCAGTTCCGGCAGGTCGTCGTAATGCCGCAGCATCGCCTCGGGCGCCAGCCGGGCCAGTCCTGCCCCCTCGGGGCCGAAGGCCACCAGCGCCACCCTGACCCCCGCCGCAGTCGCGGTCTTGCGGTCGGTTTCCGTATCCCCCACCAGGAACGAACGCCCCAGCGCGCCGCCGGCGCCCTGCACCGCCGCCTGATAAGGCCGGGGATCGGGTTTGCGCACCGGCAGCGTATCGGCGCCGATCATCGCCGCGAAACGGTCGCGGATGCCGAGTTCGCGCAGCAGCGTTTCGGCCAGGGCGGCGGGTTTGTTGGTACAGACCGCCAGCCGGTGGCCGGCATCGGCCAGCCGGTCCAGCGCCGCCTCGGCCCCCGGATAAAGCCGGGTGTGGATGGCGATGGCCTGACCGTAATGGCCCAGCAGGCGGGGATAATCCTCGTCCTCGGCGCCGGGGGGCAGGATGGTGTCGCCGGGCAGCCGCGCATAGCCGGCGCGCAGCATGGCCCGGCCGCCGTGAAAGGCGATCAGCGCGTCCTCGACGGGGTCCAGCAGCGCGCCCAGGCCGCGGGCATGGAAGCAGGCATTGGCCGCCGCGATGAGATCGCCCGAGGTATCGGCCAGCGTGCCGTCCAGATCGAAGACCACCGTTCCCGCCATGCTGTAACCTTCCGTCAAGATGTTTGATCCGCGGGGGCCTTTCCCCACCGCCGCCCTCTAGGTAGAACGCCCGGCAAGGATAAGGAACAGGCAAGAGGGCAGAGATGACCGAGAAACCCGTCGCGCTGATCGTGCTGGCCGCCGGACAGGGCAGCCGGATGCAGTCCGACCTGCCCAAGGTGCTGCATCGGCTGGGCGGCGTGCCGCTGGTCGGACACGCGCTCGCCACCGGCCGCCTGCTGGAGCCCGAGGCGGTGATCGTCGTCGCTGGCCATGGCGCCGAGGCGGTCGGCAAGGCGGTCGCCAAGCTGGACCCCGAGGCGCGCATCGCCCTGCAGGAGGAGCAGCTCGGCACCGCCCATGCCGTGCGCCAGGCCCTGCCGCTGCTGGACGGTTTCGAGGGCCGGGTGATCGTGCTTTACGGCGACACCCCCTTCATCGGCGAGGAGACGCTGGCCAATCTCGCCAGCCATGCCGCCGACGTGGTGGTGCTGGGCTTCGAGGCCGCCGATCCCGGCCGCTACGGCCGGCTGGTCACCGGACCCGAGGGGCTGGAGCGCATCGTCGAATACAAGGATGCCGACGCGGTGATCCGGGCGATCCGGCTGGTCAATTCCGGCGTGCTGGCGGCGGATGCGGCCTTGCTGCGCGAATTCCTGCCGCGGATCGGCAACCGCAATGCGGCCGGCGAATACTATCTGACCGACATTCCCGAACTGGCCCGCGCCGCCGGCCACCGCGTCGAGGTGGTGACCTGCGACGAGGCCGAGACGCTGGGCATCAACACCCGCGCCGAACTGGCGCAGGCCGAGGCCGCCTTCCAGGCCCGCGCCCGCGCCCGGGCGCTGGAGGATGGCGTGACGCTGTCCGATCCGGCGACGGTCTGGTTCGCGCTCGACACCTGCATCGGCCGCGATGCGGTGATCGGCCAGAACGTGGTCTTCGGCCCCGGCGTGACCGTCGAAAGCGGCGCCGAGATCCTGCCTTTCTGCCATCTCGAGGGCTGCCATGTCAGCGCCGGCGCCACGGTCGGCCCCTTCGCCCGGCTGCGCCCCGGCGCCGAACTGGGCGGCGACGTGCATGTCGGCAATTTCGTCGAGATCAAGAACAGCGTGCTGGACGAGGGCGTCAAGGTCGGCCACCTGACCTATCTGGGCGATGCCCATATCGGCGAAGCCACGAATATCGGCGCCGGCACCATCACCTGCAATTACGACGGCGTCGGCAAGCACCGGACCGAGATCGGTCCGCATGCCTTCATCGGCTCGGACACCATGCTGGTGGCGCCGGTGCGGGTGGGGGCGCGGGCGATGACCGGCTCGGGCTCGGTGATCACCGAGGATGTGCCCGACGATGCGCTGGCGCTGGGGCGCGCCAAACAGGTGACCAAGCCCGGCCTTGCCACGCGGCTGATGCAGGCGCTGCGCCAGAAGAAGGGGAACTGAGCCATGTGCGGCATCATCGGAATCCTGGGCGATCACGAGGTTTCCCCGCAACTGGTCGAGGCGCTGAAGCGGCTGGAATATCGCGGCTATGACAGCGCCGGGGTGGCGACGGTGGATGCCTCGGGGCGGCTGGACCGGCGCCGGGCGGTGGGCAAGCTGGTGAACCTGTCCGACCGGCTGGTGCATGAGCCGCTGGCCGGCCATGCCGGCATCGGCCATACCCGCTGGGCCACCCATGGCGCCGCGACCGAGGCCAATGCCCATCCGCATCGCCGCGGCCCGGTCGCCGTGGTCCATAACGGCATCATCGAGAATTTCCGCGAGCTGCGCGACGAGGTGCTGGCGCTTGGCATGCAGCCGGAATCGCAGACCGATACCGAGACCGTGGCGCTGCTGACCGCCTGGCACATGGACCAGGGCCAAGGCCCGGTCGAGGCGGCGCGGGCGACGCTGGCGCGGCTGCACGGCGCCTTCGCCCTGGCCTTCCTGTTCGAGGGCGAGCCCGACCTGATGATCGCGGCGCGCAAGGGCAGCCCGCTGGCGGTGGGCCATGGCAAGGACGAGATGTTCATCGGCTCGGACGCGGTGGCCTTGGCGCCGTTCACCGACCGGATCACCTATCTGGAGGACGGCGACCACGCCGTCATCCGCCGCGCGGGCGCCGAGATCTTCGATGCCGAGGGCCGTCCGGCCAATCGCGAGATCCAGCAGATCGACGTCGGCGCCACCCAGATCGACAAGGGCGGCTATCGGCATTTCATGGCCAAGGAGATCGCGGAACAACCGGTTGTTTTGGGCGATGCGCTGAACCACTACATCAAGGGCGACCGCATCGTGCTGCCCGAGGCGCTGGATTTCCGCGAGGTGGACCGGCTGACGCTGGTCGGCTGCGGCACCGCCTTTTATGCCGCGCATGTGGCGCGCTATTGGTTCGAGAGCCTTGCCGGCCTGCCCTGCGACCTGGATGTGGCCTCCGAGTTCCGCTATCGCGAACCGCCCCTGTCGCCGCAAAGCTGGGCGATCTTCGTCAGCCAGTCGGGCGAGACGGCGGACACGCTGGCGGCGCTGCATTATGCCCGGGGCAAGGTGGCGCGCACGGTCGGGGTGGTGAATGTCGGCACCTCGGCCATCGCCCGGGATGCCGATATCGCCCTGCCGACTTTGGCCGGGATCGAGGTCGGCGTGGCTTCCTCGAAGGCCTTCACCTGCCAGTTGGCGGTGCTGGCGGTGCTGGCGCTGAAGGCGGCGCGGGATCGCGGCCGGCTCTCGGAGGCCGAGCTGGCGGGGCATCTCGCCGACCTGCGCAGCCTGCCGGGGCTGCTGAACCAGGCGCTGGCGGTGGGCGACGAATGCCGCCGCCTGGCCGGCTGGCTTTCCGAGGCGCAGGACGTGCTGTATCTGGGCCGCGGCGCGCTTTACCCGGTGGCGCTGGAGGGCGCGCTGAAGCTCAAGGAGCTGAGCTATATCCATGCCGAAGGCTATGCCTCGGGCGAGCTGAAGCATGGCCCGATCGCGCTGATCGACCGCAACGTGCCGGTGGTGGTGCTGGCACCGCGCGACGGGCTGTTCGACAAGACCGTCTCGAACATGCAGGAGGTCATGGCGCGGCACGGCCAGGTGCTGCTGATCTCGGATGCCGAGGGGTTGGCGACCGGCGGCCATGGCGTGCGGGCCGGCCTGGCGATGCCGGCGGGCGGCGGGCTGTTCCAGCCGATCCTTTACGCGGTGCCGATGCAGTACCTGGCCTATTTCGCGGCGGTGGCCAAGGGCACCGACGTGGACCAGCCGCGCAATCTGGCGAAATCGGTGACGGTGGAATAGCGGGCTCTCCCCCTACCGGCCGGCGGCTTCCCTTTGCCGATAGGGTGTGCTGCCGAAGGTTGCGCGGT
>NZ_JBHRXE010000049.1:0-997 GCF_042648325.1 Paracoccus simplex
ATCCCAGCTACCACCCTGGATTCGCGAGATGAATCCCTCACGCGATTTGTGCAACAGAGCCCATATTGGTACAAAACGACCCAATGAGACTGCCAAGATAGCAAGACGCCTCGCCTTGTTCCCACCCTTGCTGGCGAGGAAAATCCCGAGGCCACCTACAGATCTGCGATATGTCAGTTTTACCATCTCACTTTGCCCAGATGATTGGCCTGATCCGTGCCGAGGATCTGGCCGAGGAATGGGGCTATGCCAGCGCTAATAGCGCCTTCCGCAATTTCTGCGCGAAGCTCGGCCTGCGCCATGTACCGGGGCGCCCCGGATGGTTCGATCCCAAGCATGTCCGTCAGCGTCTTGATGCTGCCCAGGGCATGGAGATCCTCACGCCGTCGCGCGGCCCCAATGGTGCTGCGACGCTGGTGGCACAACGGAGGGCGCGCAATGCCACGTTCTAGTCGCCCGAAGGGTGTTCATTGCGTTCGGCGCATCACGAAAGCGGGCATGAAATTCCATTTCTATGCCTGGCGCGGTGGACTCAAGTTCTGGGAGGACAGTGTCCGCTTTCCGAATGATCCGGCTTTCTTCGTAGCGTTTGCTGAGGCAACCGCCCGTCCCAAGCCGGCGCGTTACATGACCGTCCAGATGGTTGATGACTTTCTGTCGAGCGCGGAAATGCCCAGGGGCGAGCGCACCCGGCAGGATTATCGCCTGTGGGCTTTGCGTTTCGCGGCGGCGTTCAAGAATGATCCCGCCGCGATGTTTGAGGAGCCTGAGGCGCGCGGCGAGGTCAATGAGTGGCGCAAGCAATGGGCGCATTCACCACGCCAGTACGACTATGCCGGAACCGTGGTGACGAGGATCCTCAACTGGGCATGGAAGGACGCCAGCAAGATTCGGATGCACTACTGCGGCGATTTTCGGAAAGTCTATGAGGTCGACCGGCTCTGTTGCACAAATCGCGTGAGGGATTCATCTCGCGAATCCAGGGTGGTAGCTGGGA
>NZ_JBHRXE010000050.1:0-81409 GCF_042648325.1 Paracoccus simplex
CCGCAATGGCCGGGGTCATCTGGTTCATGCACGACCAACAGTGTCATTTGCCTCAGTTGGCTACAGCACAGAAAACCGCAGCCAGGTCGGTCATGGCAGAGGTTGAAGGCTCGAAGCCCATTCTGACGGATGAAGAGGCCCGCGAAGCCCTGCGACCGGACGATCAGGCCAGGATAGAGAAGGCGAAGAGGTTCCAGGATCGGCTGAAGGCCAAGCTGAGCAAGTAGGCCATCCCAGCCACAAACAGGACAAGGCATGACCGATGGCGGGCGGTGCGGAAACGTCAGATAGCGCACCCTAGCCGCATATAGGTCAGTTTATTGACATAAAACGAATTATCATCGTAAAGGAAATTCCAAGAAATACAGAATCATATCTAAGATACTCCTTTCGATCCGCTTGATGCGCTCGCTGCTTCAGGCACTTCCTCCCCCATCCGCATGATCCAGTGGAATCGTTGGTAGACCATCGCGTTCACCACCGATCCCGTCACCATGGCGGCGTAGATGGTAGGCAGACCACAGAGGTTCAAAAACACCACCAGAAAAAAGCACGCCGGCGTATAGAGGAGCAAACCTCTCGTGCAACAGCCTGAACAGGTAATCGATTATTTCAATCAAGATCGTCGCGGCGCTACTTGACAGTTTTTGTCGGAATCAATAGCCGATGACGATCCTTGGGCTGACGGAACGATAACAGCGCTACCGCGATCCTGGCCTTCCGCACCGGACGATCCAGATGGCGAACAGGTGCCGGGCCCGATGCAGCAATTTAGAGGGAACAAAATGCCCAGACCCCTGCTCGCCTACCTACTTGTCAATGCGCTGGCGTTGCCCGCCACCGCCGAGGAGGGAACCATCGTGCTCGATACCGTGGTGCTGGAGGCGGAAAGTGATACGACGCTGGTCCAGGACGGCTATGTGCCTGGCAGGAGCCGTTCAGCGACCAAGCTGGACACCGCAGTCGGCCGTATCCCACAGGCGGTCACCATCGTCACACAGGACCAGATCGAGGACCAAGCGCCGCGGACGTTGAACGAGGCGCTCGGCTATACCGCCGCCGCGAATCCGAACAACTACGGCTTCGACACGCGGTTTGACGCATTTTTCTTGCGCGGCTTCCCGGCCTATTATAACGGCAATTTCCGCGACGGCCTGCGCCAGTTCAACGCGCCCACCGCGTGGTTCAAGACGGAGCCTTACGGGCTGGAAGGAATCGCGGTCCTGAAAGGCCCGAACTCGTCACTTTACGGCGTCAGCGGACCGGGCGGCATCGTCAACCTAGTCACCAAGCGACCGAAGGACGGACTCTATCGCGAAATCGAAGCCACGACCGGCGCCAATGACCGCGCACAGATCGCGGGCGATTTCTCGGGACCGCTGGGTGAGAACAGCGAATTCAGCTATCGCCTGACCGGGCTGGTGCGGAAATCGAACAGCGATCTTCCGGGCTATTCGGACGACAAGACCTATTTCGCCCCGGCACTCAGCTGGGACACGGCGTGACGCGCGCGACCGTTCTGGCCGAGATCTCGAATTCTGTCACCGGCGGGACGGCCGCCTTCTACAACCCGGCCTTCGGCGAGGTGTCGGATATCTACGAGGGCGATCCGGAATACAACGATTTCAAGCAGGACCAGTGGCGCCTCGGTTATGAGGTCGAACACGATCTGAGCGACAGCGTCACGCTGCGCCAGAATTTCCGCGCCGCCAAGGTGGACATAGATCTTCAATACAGCGGCCATTATCCGGTCGGAACCGATCTCGCGCGCTATTGGGGTCATTACATCGAGGGAATCGAGACCCAGGTGCTGGACAATGGCGTTCGCTGGAACGTCGACACCGGCGCGGTCGCGCATGAAATCCTGGCCGGCGTGGACGCGACCCGAACCGATTATGACACGTACAGCTATCTGGGTTACGTTTCGGCGGCGGAAACGGCTGCGGCGGACGTCCCCTTCACCAGCGCGCAGAAATCGCGGCAACTGGGCGTCTATGTGCATGACCAGATGCGCTGGGGAAATTGGCAGGCCTATGCCAGCGTCCGCTGGGATCGGGTCGAAACTACCTCGACCGAGGTGGATCATTCGACGAGCCAACAGACCGACACCGGACAGTCGGGGCGTCTCGCGCTCAGCTATGAATGGGCAAATGGGGTGATGGCCTATGGCAGTGTCTCGACTTCCTTCGCACCGAATATCGGCTTTGTCTATGATGACCCGGCAGATGACGGCACGCGGCGGGCCACGCGGCCGACGCAATCGACCCAGCGCGAGATCGGGGTCAAATACGCGCCCGAAGCTACCAATCTGCTGATCTCGGCCGCATTGTTCGAGATCGACCAGCGCGATGGCGTCGTGCTGGACGTCTCGACCGGGGAAAACCGTCAACGTCAGCTTGACCTCAGCAGCCGCGGAATCGAGCTTGAGGCGCAGGCGAACTGGGACAACGGCTTCGGCATGATCGCCAGCTACGCCCATCAGCGCGTCAAGATCGAGAAGGGCGCGACCGGCACCCAGGGCAAAGAATTGTCTGGCACGCCGAACGACACCTTGTCGCTGTGGGGCAAATACGACATTCAGTCGGGGCCAATGGCTGGCCTGGGTTTGGCCGCCGGCCTGCGCTACGTCAGCCAAAGCTATGGCGACGACGCGAATACGATCGTGAACGACGCCCGCAGCTTCGTCGATCTGAGCATCAGCTATGACGTGCCGCAGGCGCCGGGCATCCAAATGCAGTTGAACGTCAAGAACCTGTTCGATCTGACCAAGGAAACCTGCACGGCCGGCTACTGCTACCGCGACGAAGGCCGGACCAGGACGGCCAGCCTCAGCCGTCGTTTCTGATGCCGAGGCGGATTCCGGCGGGCCGCGATCCCCGGCACGGACAGGCCGCGATCCTGTCCGGGCTCTGGGCGGCCTATGTCGCGCAAAGCGTCATCGGCGGGCTGACCTGGGGCGGCCTGCCCGCCGTCCTGCGCGAGCGGGGCCTGCCGCTGGACCGGATCGGGCTTTTGTCGCTGCTGGTCCTGCCATGGGCGTTGAAATTCCTGTGGTCGCCGATGGTCGAGGGCTGGCGGCTGCCGCCCGGCCGGGCGGCCCGCACAGCCATATTGGCGCTTGCTTTCGGCGCGGTCGCCGTCGCCGGCCTGATGCTGACGGGCGCGGTCGAGCTGGTGCCGCTGCTTCCGGCGCTGGCCTGCCTGATGCTGGTCGCCCTCGCGACGGCCACCGTCGACATCGCCGTGGACGGCCATGCGGTCGCCGTGCTGGCCCGCAGCGAACATGGCTGGGGCAATGCCGCGCAGGTGGGCGGGGCCTATGCGGGCTCGGCCGTCGGCGCCGGCTTGCTTCTGGTGATCGTCGCGCGGATGGGCTGGGCCATCGCGGTCTGGTCCATGGCGGCCCTGGTCGCCCTGCTGCTGATCTGGTTTGCGCTGACCGCGCGCGGCGGCGCCGTTTCCCCGCCCGCGGCGCCGCGTCCCAGCATGCGCCGCGCCCTCGCACGACCCGAGGTCCGCAACGGGTTGATCCTGACCGGGTTGTTCGTCCTCGCGCAAAAGGTATCGCTGGGAATGCTGGGGCCGTTTCTGATCGATCTGGGCATATCGCTGGAAACGGTGGGCGTCCTGAACGGGTTCGGCAGCCTGGTGCTGGGGCTGGTCGGTGCCCTGGCCGGCGGAGCGGCTGTCAGGCGATGGGGCGTCGAGACGACGATGATCGGGGCGCTGATCTCGCAGGCCCTGCTGATGCTGCTGCTGGCGAGCGGCGTCATAGGCTTGGCCCTGCCGCCCGCCTTGATGGTCGCGTCGGCCCTGCTGTCGGGGTCGGCCTTGCTGGCCATCGGCTTCACGGCGCTCTATACGCAGTTCATGCGCTGGTCCGACCCCGGCCAGGGCGGGGTGGACTTCACGCTTTTCCAATGCCTGGACGGAGTGATGAGCATGTTCATGGGGCTGGCCGCCGGGTTCATTGCGCAGCGTATCGGCTATGGGGGCTTTTTCGCCATCTGCGCGGCCTTGCCGATCCTTGTGGTCCTGCTCATGCATTGGAGACTGCGGACAGCCCCGCTCTTACACGCTCCAATTTTCGGAGATCAGAGCGCGAAATGAACTTCACTGATCGCAAAACAAGCCAGGCACCGCCGCCAAGGGAGAGAAGCAGCCGGTGCCATGCACGACACCCGAGGCGCCGATTGACCGTCACACCGGCCGCCAGCCAGACTGGCGTGTTGGCAGGAACCGGGATCACGCCGCGAGGCCCGGGATCAGTCGCGCCAAGACTTCGGGATCATACCCGCTACTGATCCGGGGCGGCACGGCCGGGATCGGATATCCTTCACGCAGCAACTGATCGAGTATGGTAAGGCGCATTTCCAGACTCGCCGGGAAATCCGCAAGAACGGACTGATGAAGGCCATCGGCAGCGGCATGGTCTTTGCCCGTCAAAACCGCTGGGGCTTCTCGGTCGCATCCCCGGCTTGAACGTAACCGCGCCATTGGCACCGCCTGCCTGATGCTCGTGCGATGACAGTCATTGAAACCGCAAAGCTGAACGGTCTCGACCCACTGGCCTATCTGGCTGACATCCTCGACCGCATCCACGATCACAAGATCAACAGATTGGATGAATTGCTGCCCTGGAACTGGACGCCGGGGGCATCCGTGAAGGACCGTCAAGCTGCATAACCAGCGGTATCAATGGCGTGGTTACCATCCGCCGCGCCAGGGCGGGGACAAGAATGCCCTCCTCGACCGTGAGATCGGCGATCGGGCGCCGGTCCTCGGGGGCATGGCCGATCCCGAGCCCGGCGCGGGCGTGTCCCGGCAGCGGCCCCGGTTCCGTCGCAGCGCTAGGCCGGGGCGAATGGGCCGAAGTCTCATCGCGGGCGATCTTCATCGCCGGGGTCTCTGCCTTATCTCTGCCTCATCTCGGCGTGAGCAGGCGCCGATACATCTCGGTCAGGAACTTCTCGGCCGAGGCATAGCGGGCATCCGAGCTTTCGGGCCAGAGTTCCTCGATCTGTGTATCGAAATCCGAATAGTGCTGCGTCGTGGCCCAGATGGAAAAGATCAGGTGCTGCGGCGAGACGGCGTTGATCTGGCCGGACTTCATCCAGTCCTCGATCACCGCGATCTTGGCATAGTAAAGCACCTTCAGCGCTTCGAAGATCTGCTTGCGCGATTCCTCCAGTCCGCTCAGCATCTCATAGGCAAAGAGCTTGCTTTCCTTGGGGAAATTCTTCGATATCTCCAGCTTACGCGAGATATAGGCGCAGATCTCGTCGATCGGGTCGCCGTTGGGATTGAGCAGGCTCAGCGGCGCCATCCAAAGCTGCAAGGTCCGCTCCAGCAATTCGCGGCGGATCTCTTCCTTGCTCTTGAAGTAATACAGCAGGTTCGGCGTCGAAACCCCTGCCGCCTTGGCGATGGTGTTGATCGACCCGCCGGCAAAGCCGCTGGCGGCAAAGACATCCAGCGCGGCAGCCAGGATCTGTTCGGTCTTTTCGCGCTGGATACGGGTTCGGGGGCGGGGCTTGCGTTGCGTCATGGGCCGTCGTTCTGGCTGTCCTTGGTGCCGTATACAGGGCATCGGCCCCGCCTTATAGGCACAAGCGGGGGCAAGGAGCCAGATCACGCCCGGCGAAAATGATGGCCGCGCGAGGGTCGCGCGGCCGGGCCGGCCTCAGCGAAAGGCCGGGATGACCTTTGCGGCATAGTCGGCGATGATCTTTTCCTCGTCGCCGCTGTCCAGGTAGATATTGAACTGCGTCGTGCCGGCCGCTTCCAGTTCGCGCAGCTTTTCGACATGCTCTTCGGGGGTGCCGAGCACGCAGAAGCTTTTCACGATATCCTCGGTGATGAAGTCCAGATACGGGTTGTCGCTCTGGCCGTGCTTGGAATAGTCGTAGCCGCGCCGGTTCTCGATATACGAGGTCAGGCTGGCGGGCACCTGATCGGTATCGGCGCCGTATTTCTCGACGATGTCCGCGACGTGGTTGCCCACCATGGCAGGGAACCATTTCACCTTTTCCAGCGCCTCCTCCATCGGGCCGGTATGGGCGGGGGCGGCGGCCATGACCTTGTAGTTCGACATGTCGCGCCCGGCCTCGGTGCCGGCCTTCCTGGCCTCGTCGGCCAGCCATTTGACGATCGAGGGCTCGGCGATCTGCAGGATCAGCCCGTCGCCGACGCGCCCGGCCGAGGACAGCGCCTTGGGACCATAGGCCCCGATCCAGACCGGCAGCTCATAGCCTTCGGCCCAGGGGAATTGCACGGGCTCGGGGGTTTCGCCGTATTGCACGGCCTCGCCTCGGACCAGCGCCTTGACGACCTGGGTGAACTCTTCCAGCTTGGCCAGCGTCGCGGGCTTGCGGCCCATGACGCGCACCGCGCTGTCGCCCCGCCCCAGGCCGATGTCGAAGCGCCCGCCCGACTGTTTCGCCAGCGATCCGAAAAGCGAGGCGGCATGCGACCATTCCCGCGTGTTGGGGTTGGTCACGCAGGGGCCGAAGCGCATCGTGGTGGTGTGTTCCATGCACATCGCCATGGCGACATAGCTTTCGCGCCACAGGATATGGCTGTCGTAGAACCAGCAATAGGCAAAGCCCGCGTTCTCGGCCTGGCGCACCAGCGC
Source organism: Paracoccus simplex (assembly GCF_042648325.1). Taxonomy (NCBI): domain Bacteria; kingdom Pseudomonadati; phylum Pseudomonadota; class Alphaproteobacteria; order Rhodobacterales; family Paracoccaceae; genus Paracoccus; species Paracoccus simplex. The sequence goes on from NZ_JBHRXE010000050.1 coordinate 6,635, forward strand.
CCTGGCCCGTTTCGGCTCGACGAAGCCCTTGAAGCAGATACCGAATTCCATGTCTGTCCTCCCGTTGGGATGTTGCTTTTGACTGTCAGTGATCGGGCGCCCAGATGCGAAGTCCCGCATGGCTGAAAGGCACGTCTTTCGAGATGTTGATGCGGATCAGGATCGGAGTGATCGCCTCGATGCAGCGGGCCGCCTGCGCGTCGCCGGCGTTATAGGCCTCGACCCCCAGCTTGCGGACCAGCGCCATGACCTTGCGTCGCGCGTCGAGGCTGTTGCCGCAGACCAGGATGTCGCAATTGATCCGCCATTCCAGCGTGCCCAGCGTCTTGGCCGACACGTTGTGCAACGCGCCGACGACCGGGATCTCGGGGCCAAGCAGCGCCTGCGCCGCCTCGGTGGCCGAGCCCTCGGGGGGCATGGCCACCTTTTTCGGATCGTCGGGCGACAGCGGCACGACGATATCGACCAGGATCTTGCCCGCCAGATGCGGCTTGAGCGCTTTCAGCGTCGCGTCATGGGCGGCAAAGGGCACGGCCAGGACGACCATCTCCTCAGCCGCCGCGGTCGCGGCGACGTTGTCATGGCCGGTGATCGGCGCCGCGCCTTGCGGCAGGCGCGCGGTCAGTTCGGCGGCGATCTCGGCCGCGCGGGCGCCATCGCGCGATCCCAGCGCGACGGGCACGCCGGCGATGGCAAAGCGCAGCGCCAGCCCCTGCCCCTGCGGTCCCGTGCCGCCGATGATGGCAATCGTCATCTGAACATGTCCTCCTGCTGTTTACGGATGATGTCGGTGGCGCGGCTGTCGGCGGCGGGTGTCCAGTCCAGCCCGCGCAACAGGACCAGCGGCGTGCGGGCGTTCTTGCGCACCACCAGCCCCGAGGCCGCCGCGATCTCGTCGGCCAGGGCCGGCTCGGTGACCTGCAGCACACGGCCCCAGGCATCGGTATTGCCCTGTTCGCGGATGGTGGCGGGCACGCCCGCCAGGCCGATGGCGACATTGACCTGACCCATTCGCCAGGGCCGCCCGAACGTATCGGTCATCACAACCCCGACCGAGGCGCCAAAGCGCTGCGCCAGCCGCAGGGCCAGTGCGCGGCAACTTGCATCGGGGTCGCGGGGCAGGATCAGCGCGGCACCCTCGGCCCCGATGTTCGACTCGTCCACCGCCGCATTGGCCGAGACAAAGCCCAACCGATGCTCGCAGATGATCGTGCCCTCGCGCGCGCCGGGGCTGCGGAACTTGCGCACGATGCGGCGCGTCTCGTCCAGCACCACCTGCACCTTGCGCGGGTCCTTGCCCAGTTCGCGCGCCAGCTCGACCGCTTGATCCGAGGGCGTCACGCCGTCATAGGCGATCAGGCAGCCCTCGGCCTTGGAGACGATCTTCTGCGCCACGCAAAGAATATCGCCGTCGGCCGGCCACAGGCCGGCGCGGTCCAGGGCATCGCCGAGAATCGCGGCCAGATCGTCGCCGGGCTGGATGTCGGGCACTCCGGGCACGGCGGTCAGGGTGACGCTGTTCATGGCCGCGCCTCGACGGTCATGGGCGCGTGATGCAGCAGCGAAAAGCCCAGCAGATCCTCGCGCCGGTCGACGTCATGGCGCAGGCTGCCCAGCGCCGGGGCAAGGGTATGCAGCCCCGCCGCGCCGGCCTCGGCCAGATGCGCCCGGAACGAGCCCTGCCCATAGCGAAAGCGCATTCGTGCGGGCAGCGGCAGGATCAGCGCATTGGTCCCGCCATCGGCGGAGGCGCAGACGACCGCCAGATCCGGCGCGGCGGGACGATCCAGAAGCCGCAGCAGATCGCCCAGCGTCGGCGCGGCCAGGTCGCCGGGCAGCACCCCCAGCGAGGCATAGCCGCGTAGCGCCGCCCAGTCCGCGGCAAGGGTCACGGCGGCGTTCAGACCGTCGGCCGACCTCTCGTCTATCACCGCGATCCCGGCATCGCGGGCCAGCCTGGCGATTGCGGGGCTTGCGGTCACGGTGGCGATGTCAAAGCCGTGCGTCACCGCGCCCTGCGCACGGCCAAGCCGCTGCAGGGTCAGCTTGAACAGCGTCACCGCCAGCCTTGCGCGGCGCGAGGGGTCCAGCACCTCGCCCAGCCGGGTCTTGGCGCGACTGGGGTCCTTCATCGGCACGACCACCAGCCGTGCGCAGTCGGGGCGGATCATGCGACCTCCTCGCGCGCGGCCAGCATTCGCGCGATCTCAAGGACCTCGGCGGCAAGGCGCTGCTTGTCGCCCTGGTCCCGCATCAGGATAGGGCGGCATTCCGGATGCAGCCCGCGGGCAGCGATGGCGGCGGAATGGGCGCTGTCCAGGTCGTCGATCACCAGCACGTCGGCAAGGCCCGCATAGCGTTCCGCGACGCCCACGGCATCCGCGCGCAGGCCCAGTGCGGCCATCATCCGGTCGGCCGGCCCCTTGACCACCTTGCCGGCGATGAAGGGGCTGACGGCGATGCGCGGTACGCGGGCCTGTCTCAGCCCCTCGGCGATGCCCGGCACGGCCAGGATCGGCGCGATCGAGACCAGCGGGTTCGAGGGCGCGATCACGATCGCCTCGGCCTCGGCGATGGCCGCCAGCGCCTCGGGGGTCGGCCGGGCGGCCTCGATCCCGTCAAGGCGCAACTCGCGGATTTCGGGGGCGCATTTCTCGCGCACGAAATATTCCTGGAAGCTGAGCCAGCCGGCATCGGTGCGCACCCGCGTCTGCACCCTGTCGTCGGTCGGCAGGACGATCCGCGGGCCCACGCCAAGCGCCCGCGCCGCATCCGCCGCTATGACCGAGGGCCGGTCGCCGCGCATCCGCCGCATGGTCCGCCAGATATGCAGGCCGAAATCGCGGTCGCCCAGCGACATCCAGCAATCCTGGCCCAGCCGCGCCAGCACCTCCAGCGCGCGGTGCCCTTCGTCCGCGACGCCCCAGCCCTGCCGGCGGTCGATCAGCCCGGCCAGGCTATAGGACAGCGTATCGATATCGGGCGAGACCCACAGTCCATGAAACTCGTCGTCATCGGCGACATTGCCGATCACGGTCAGGTCGACGCCCGGCAGCGCGGCCAGTCCTTCGGCCATCTTGGCGCCGCCGACGCCGCCGGCAAGCAGGGTGACGCGGGTCATTCGGCGGCCTCGATGCGGTCGGGGAACATGTTCAGGAAATCCAGGGGCCCGGCGCCGCTGCGCGCGACCAGGGGGGCCAGCGCCTGCGGGTCGTGGTCGTCATAGACCTCGCGGATGTCGTAGACCGTGCTGCGGCGCACGGGCACGCGGCCCGAGGCGCGGATCATCTGCACCAGCTCATGCGCGGTGATTTCCTGCCCGTGGCTGGCACCCGCGGCACGCGAGATGCTTTCGTTCATCAGCGTGCCGCCCAGGTCGTTGACGCCCCGCGACAGCATTTGCTGCGCGCGCGCTGGACCCAGCTTGGTCCAGCTTACCTGGATGTTGTCGATCCAGCCGGCCAGCATCAGCCGGCTGACGGCATGCATCTTGTCCACTTCGTCCGCGGTCGGTCCGGGGCGCACGCGATCCGGCGCCTGCGTGTAAAGGGGCGATTCGGTATGGACGAAGGACAGCGGCACCAGCTCGGTAAACCCGCCCGTATCCTTCTGGATGCTGCGCAAAAGCGCGATATGCGCGGCCCAGTGCTCCGGCCCGTCGATATGGCCGTACATGATCGTCGCGGTCGTGGGGATGCCGACCTCATGCGCGGCCCGGACGATCTCGACCCAGCGTTCGGTGGACAGCTTGTTCCTGGTCAGTTGCTGGCGGATCTCCGTATCCAGGATCTCGGCCGCCGTGCCGGGGATCGAGCCCAGGCCCGCCGCCTTCAGATCGGCCAGAAACTCGTGATAGCCCATCTTCGACTTCGAGGCGCCATACCAGATCTCGAAGGGCGAAAAGGCGTGGATATGCATGTCGGGCAGCGCATCCTTGATCGCCAGCACGATGCGGCGATAGTGATCGCCCTCCATCTTCGGATGCAGCCCGCCCTGGATGCAGACCTCGGTCGCGCCGCGGTCCCAGGCTTCTTGCGCGCGGGCGACCACCTGGCCCAGGCTCAGGAATTCGGCGCCCTCATCCTCGGACCGCTTGGCAAAGCCGCAAAAACGGCAACCCATGTAGCAGATGTTGGTGAAGTTGATGTTGCGGTTCACGACGAAGCTGACCCGGTCGCCATTGGCGCGGCGGCGCATCTCGTCGGCTGCGGCATAGAGCGCGGGCTTGTCGGCGCCCTCGGCGCGGAACAGGGCGACGCCCTCGGCCTCGCTGGCCTCGCCGCCCGACAGGACCTTTTCCAGAATCGTCCGGACCCTGGGGCTGGCGTGGCGCAGTTCCGACAGATCGCCCGCCGGCAGGGGGATGATGGTCATGGCGTTTCTCCGATATGGTGTTGGGCGCGGGCCAGCCCCCCTGCCCCGGCCATGGCCGAGACACGCGACAGCATCGCCGGGTCCAGGTAGTCGCCGCCGTCCAGCAGATAGCGCGGATAGACGGTCAGCCTTTCGCGCAGCGCAAAGCCCGCCGTCTTGCAAGATGCGGCCAGCGCCCGGATTTCGGGCCATTCGTGCTGCGGGTTGATGAAGTCGATGGTCACCGGCGAGATGCCGCCCCAATCGTTGATCCCCGCGCCCAGATAGGCGATGTGGCGCGAGGACAGGTTGGGCGGCGCCTGCAGGCTGATTTCCGGCGACAGGATGATGCGGGCCGCCGCGATGGTGCGCAGCATGTCCTCAAGATCGGGCTCGGGGTGGTCGGCCATCTCGATATCCGGCTTGCGCTGGAAATTCTGGATGATGACCTCCTGGATATGGCCATGCCGGCGGTGGCTGGCCTCGATGGCGTGCAGCGCCGCGATACGCTCTTCCCATGTCTCGCCGATGCCGATCAGCAGGCCGGTGGTAAAGGGTACGCGGCGCAAGCCGGCGCGTTCCAGCGTGCGCAACCGCTGCACGGGCACCTTGTCTGGACAGGCGTGATGGGCCATGCCCCGGCGCGTCAGGCGGCGGCTGATCGTCTCCAGCATCATGCCCATCGAGGCCGAGACGGGGCGCAGCGCCTCGATCTCGTCATCGGCCAGCGTGCCGGCATTCACATGCGGCAGGAGCGAGGTTTCGGCCAGCACCAGCGCGCACATGTCGCGCAGGTAGTCGGTCATCCGGGCATAGCCCAGCCGCGCCAGCCCGTCGCGGGCGGCCTCGTAGCGCAGCTCGGGCTTTTCGCCCAGGCTGAACAGCAATTCCTTGCATCCCTCGCGCTCGCCGCGCCGGGCGCTGGCCAGCACTTGCTCGGGCGTCATGATGCGCGCCTCCGGCGACGAGGGATGCTTGACGAACGTGCAATAGCCGCAGGTATCGCGGCACATGTTCGTCAGCGGCACGAAAACCTTGCGCGAATAGGTGACGGCACGGCCCCAATGCGCGTCGCGGATGCGACAGGCTTCGGACAACAGGTCATCAAGCCCCCGCGGCAAGGGGTTCGGGCGCATTGCACCCGTGACGGCGATGTTCATGGTTATCTCTCCCTGAGCGGGAAGACTGCTATCGGTCCCGTCTTTGTGTCAAACATATTTTTTATCTACTACTAAAATTTTTTCTATGCAGATGGCCTGAAAATTCTTCAATAGCTCGGAATTTGTGCGGAAATACGCGGATCTGCCGGTCCTTTGATAATTTTATTGACTGGTTGATAAAGTGAACTGATAGTTCTCGACATCCCGCGGCGGGAAGGAGGAGCCTGCCGGGGAAACAACGGGAGTTGCGGTCTTGCGGACCTGCCTCATGCTGAACGGCACGGGCGGCAGGCGGCCCTGAAGGGGCTGCCCGACCCCATGCGCCTGCATGACGGCCGACCGGAGCGGCGGCTTCCGCGTGCCGGACAAGCCAAGGGAGACGACCCTCATGAAAGATGTGCACAGCAATCGCCGCGTCGATGGCGACCGCCTGTGGCAAAGCCTGATGGAAATGGCGCAGATCGGCCCCGGCCTGCGCGGCGGCAACAACCGCCAGACGCTGACCGATGCCGACCGCCAGGGGCGCGACCTGTTCCGACGCTGGTGCGAAGAGGCGGGCATGACCGTGGGCGTCGATTCCATGGGCAACATGTTCGCCCGCCACGAGGGGGCCGAGCCGGACCTGGACCCGGTGATGACCGGCAGCCACCTGGATACCCAGCCGACCGGGGGCAAGTATGACGGGGTACTGGGCGTGCTGGCGGGGCTGGAGCTGATCCGCTCGATCCGCGATCAGGGCATCCGCACGCGCCGCCCCATCGTCGTGGTAAACTGGACCAACGAAGAGGGCACGCGCTTCGCCCCCGCCATGCTGTCCAGCGGCGTCTTTGCCGGCATCCACACGCAGGACTGGGCCTATGGGCGCAAGGATGCCGAGGGGCGCGAGTTCGGCGCGGAACTGGACCGTATCGGCTACAAGGGCGACGAGCCCGTCGGCCAGCGCAGGATCCACGCCCTGTTCGAGCTGCATATCGAACAAGGCCCCATCCTGGAGGCCGAGGGCAAGGACATCGGCATCGTCACCCATGGCCAGGGCCTGAACTGGCTGCAGGTCACGCTGACCGGGCAAGAGGCGCATACCGGATCGACCCCGATGCCGATGCGCAGGAATGCGGGCCTTGGCATGGCGCGGATCACCGAACTGGTCCACCAGATCGCCATGAGCCACCAGCCCGACGCGGTCGGCGCCATCGGCCATTGCGACGTCCATCCCAACAGCCGCAACATCGTGCCGGGCAAGGTCGTGTTCACCATCGACTTCCGCTCGCCCAGCTTCGACACGCAGACCGAGATGGAACGCCGCCTGCGCGAAGGCGCCGAAGGGATCGCCAGGGAACTGGGGCTGGGGCTGGAGATCGAGCAGGTGGGGCATTTCGACCCCGTGACCTTCGATCCGGCCTGCGTGGACATACTGCGCCGCGCCGCCGACGACCTGGGCTATTCGCATCGCGACATCATCTCGGGCGCCGGGCACGACGCCTGCTGGATCAACCGCGTCGCGCCGACCGCCATGGTCATGTGCCCCTGCGTGGACGGACTCAGCCATAACGAGGACGAGGAGATCAGCCGCGAATGGGCCTCGGCCGGGGCCGACGTGCTGCTGCATGCGGTGCTGGAAAGCGCCGAAATCGTGGAATGAAGGAGGGAATCATGCGTCGCGTGATCAAGGGCGGGACCATCATCACCGCCGACCGCAGCTATGAGGCGGACATCGCCGTCGAGAACGGCGTGATCGCCGAGATCGGCCCGGACCTGAAGGGCGACGAGGTGCTGGACGCCTCGGGCTGTTACGTCATGCCGGGCGGCATCGACCCGCATGTGCACCTGCAGATGCCCTTCATGGGCACGTTCTCGGCCGATGACTTCGAAAGCGGCACCCGCGCCGCCCTGGCGGGCGGCACCACCATGGTCGTCGATTTCTGCCTGCCCGATCCGCAGCAGGCGCCGCTGGACGCGCTGGCGATCTGGGACGCCAAGGCCAGGGGCGCCTGCGCCGATTATTCCTATCACATGGCCGTCACCTGGTGGGGCGAGACCATGTTCGACCAGATGCAGGCCGTGACCCGGCGCGGCATCAACACCTTCAAGCATTTCCTCGCCTACAAGGGCGCGCTGATGGTGAACGACGAGGAACTCTTTGCCTCGTTCCGGCGCTGCGCCGAACTGGGCTCGACCGCGCTGGTCCATGCCGAGAACGGCGACGTCGTTGCCGCCATGCAGGAAAAGCTGCTGTCCGAGGGGCTGACCGGCCCGGAAGGCCACGCCCTGTCCCGCCCCCCCGAGGTCGAGGGCGAGGCCACGAACCGCGCCATCATGCTGGCCGACATGGCCGGCGTGCCGCTGTATGTGGTGCATACCAGTTGCGAGCAGGCGCATGAAGCGATCCGCCGCGCCCGCCAGAAGGGAATGCGCGTCTATGGCGAACCGCTGATCCAGCATCTGGTTCTGGACGGCAGCGAATATCGGCATGAAAACTGGGACCATGCCGCACAGCGCGTCATGTCTCCGCCCTTCCGCGACAAGCGCCATCAGGACAGCCTGTGGGCGGGGCTGCAGGCGGGCTCGTTGCAGGTGGTGGCGACCGACCATTGCGCCTTCACCATCGAGCAGAAACGCTTTGGCCTGAACGATTTCACCAGGATTCCGAACGGCACCGGCGGGCTCGAGGACCGGATGCCGGTCCTGTGGACCGAAGGTGTAAACACCGGCCGCCTGACGCCCAACGAATTCGTTGCCGTCACCTCGACCAATATCGCCAAGATCCTGAACTGCTATCCGCAAAAGGGCGCGATCCTGCCCGGCTCGGACGCGGATATCGTGGTCTGGGATCCCGAGAAATCCGCGACCATCACGCCGGAGCGCCAGCAGTCGGTCGTGGAGTACAACGTCTTCGAAGGGCGCGAGGTCAAGGGCCTGCCCCGCTATACCCTGGCGCGCGGCGAAGTCGCCGTCGAGGACGGCGCCATCCGCGCCACCCCCGGCCACGGCCGCTTTGTCGGCCGCCCGCCGATGGGGCCGGTCAACAAGGCCCTGTCCACCTGGAAGGCCGCAACCGCGCCGCGCGGCGTCGCCCGCTCGGCCGCCGACATGCCGGGTGGCGTCTGAACGCCACCTGTCGCAACTGCCCATTGCCGCATCCGGCCGGATCGGGCGGGCCAAGACAAAGAAGAATATCGCTTCAACAGGGAGTTAAGGTGAATGACACAAGTCGAGGCAACCGCCTATGAAATGCTGTCCCGGTCGGGCCTGCCGGCCGATGACCTGGACCCGGACCTCTACAACGAGGACCAGTTGCCCACAACAGTCGCGGAACGGACCTGGACCTGGGTCTCGATCTCGGCGCTTTGGGTCGGGATGGTCGTCTGCATCCCGACCTACCTGCTGGCCTCGTATCTGATCGGGGCGGGGATGGACTGGAAGCAGGCGGTGATCACCATCCTTCTGGCCAATGCCATCGTGCTGATCCCGATGGTGCTGATCGGCCATGCCGGGGCCAAATACGGCATTCCGTTCCCGGTGCTCTTGCGTTCCTCCTTCGGGCCGATGGGCGCGCGCATTCCCGCCGTGGCGCGCGGCATCGTCGCCTGCGGCTGGTTCGGGATCCAGACCTGGGTGGGCGGCTCGGCCATCTATGTCATCCTGAACACGCTGTCGGGCGGGCTTTTCGCCTCCGAGGCACTGCCGATCCTGGGCATCAACCTGACCGAGTTCCTGTGCTTCCTGGCCTTCTGGGGGCTGCATCTCTATTTCATCAAGCACGGAACGGAATCGATCCGCTGGCTCGAGACCTGGTCGGCACCCTTCCTCATCGCCATGGGTCTGGCGCTGCTGGCCTGGGCCTGGGTCAAGGCCGGAGGCTTCGGCCCGATGCTGTCCGCACCCAGCCAGTTCGCCCCCGGCCAGCCGAAGGAGGGGCAGTTCTGGTCCGTCTTCTGGCCCAGCCTGACGGGCATGATCGGCTATTGGGCGACGCTGGCGCTGAACATTCCCGACTTCACCCGCCATGCCCGCAGCCAAAAGGACCAGTTCCTGGGCCAGTTGATCGGCCTGCCGCTGCCGATGGCGCTATTCGCCTTCATATCGGCCGCGGTGACCTCGGCCACGATCGTCATCTATGGCGAGGCGATCTGGGACCCGATCCAGCTGACCGAGCGGATGGGCGGCGTCGGCATCATCGTCGCGCTGGTGGCGCTGATCGTCGCGACGCTGACCACCAACCTCGCGGCCAACGTGGTCGCTCCGGCGCACGGCTTTTCGAACCTCGCGCCCAGCAGGATCAACCTGCGTCGCGGGGGCTACATCACCGCCGCGATCGGGCTGGCCATGTTCCCCTGGCTGCTGATCAACCACATCGTCGATCTGCTGGTGGCGTTCTCGGCCCTGCTGGGTCCGATCGCAGGCGTCATGCTGGCGGATTACTACCTGCTGCGCGGCACCCGGCTGAGCGTTCCCGACCTTTTCCGCCGCGGCGGCATCTACGAGGGCTCGGGCGGCAACAACTGGGCCGGGATCGGGGCCTTGATCCTGGGCATCCTGCCCAATATTCCGGGCTTCATGGTGGCCATCGGCCTGTCGTCCAGCGCGCCGGCCCTGTTCATGTCGATCTATACCTATGCCTGGTTCGTCGGCCTGTTCGTGGCGGGGATCGCCTATCTGGTCCTGTCGAAACTCTTGAACCGCTGAACCGACCGGCGGGGCGCGCCACAGCCGCGCCCCGCCCCCATACAGGAGGGAACCATGCCGAAAGCCTATTGGATCGCCCATGTCACCGTGACCGATCCCGAACCCTATGCGATCTATGCAGAGGGCGCCTCGCAGGCGTTTCGCAAATTCGGCGCCCGCGTGCTGGCGCGGGGCGGCGCCTTCGAGCAGTTCGAGGGCGAAGGCCATCCGCGCAACGTGGTGATCGAGTTTCCCTCGATGCAGGCGGCGCGCGATTGCTACAGGTCCGACATCTACCAGGCCGCCAGGGCGAACAGGACAGATGCCGGCATCGCGGAAATCGTCATCGTCGAGGGCGTGGAGTGATACTCCCCGTCCAAGCCGGCCACGGACCCATGGCCGATTCATCCCAATGCCGTGGGGACAATACGGCGCAAGCGGGCTGTCGCTTGCCACCCTTGGGGGCGGCTCACCCCCTTCGGCGACCGCGCTGCCTTTTCCATCGTCGCGATCTGCCCGCTGATCCGACAGGGTGAAACGGCGGCGCTTGCCCGCGCGGCCGGTGCCGCTGCGCCGTCTTACGCACGGGCCTTCCAAGTTTCTTCCTTCTGATGATGTTTTGTCCTGGTCGCGGACAGGATTGCCGACAACCTGACCCGACGACCCAGGCTGCTTACCGTAGGCTCCAAAAAGTCAGCCGCCCGAGAACATCCACACCCGCATCGAGGCGGTTCAGGAGAGATCCGGCTTCATCCCCAATGTGTTCCTGACGCTGGCGCATCGGCCGGACGAATTCCGCGCACGAGAGAGATGATTGTCGTCGCCACCTCGACCGTGAACCAATGGATCGACCCCGACAGCCCCTATCACAGACCTCGCTTTGCCGAGGGCGGGACCTATGTGTTCTACTGCGCCTCGGGCTGGCGCTCGCTGCTGGCGGCGAGGGTGGCGCAGGAGATGGGGCTGGACGCGCGGTCCCTGCGCGGCGGCTTCGGGGAATGGCGCAGGGCCGGCCAACCGGTGGCCGAACGCCCGGCAAGGGGATAGGCATTGTCCGACGCATCCGGGCGGATCAGGGGGAAGCATGACCGAATACGACGAGGGGCTGGAACGAACGGCGGCCAACCACCAGCCGATGACGCCCATATCCTATCTGCGGCGGACGGCGCGGATCCATCCCGACCACCCGGCGGTGATCCATGGCCGCCAGCGCCACGGCTATGCCGGCTCTGGGCCGATTGCTGCCGGCTGGCCTCGGCGCTGCGGGGCCGGGGGATCGGCCGGGGGGATACGCTTGAACCCGGAGCGCAGCCGGTGCTCAGCCGCGCAACAAGCCCGGCGCAAGGCGGAAAAGAAACGACGGGAAGTGGAAGAGCCTTGACCCCTACCTGAAGGAAAGGGTTACGGCTAATTTTGCTCAGAGCTCGTGGCCGAGATCCTTGCTGCGGGTATGAACCAGCTCCGCACTTTCTTGCTCTGCGAGCCGCTCGTTGGCATGCTTGACCTGCTCAAGCGTCAGTCCGACCGGCTGATGAACGCGGGCGGCAGCGACCACGGCCTTGGCGACGTCGCGGCGGCGGTTCTCGTCTGGGAAATCGACCGCCAAAGCACCTGTGTCGCCTTCGGCGATCCGGGTCATGCTGTCCTGACCATACCGCTCACGGAAGTCCTGGCCGAAACGTCGCGCGTCATCGTCGTTCTGGAACTCGACCTTGCCGTGCTTGCCCAGGCTGTCGGCCATGTGGCCAAGGGTCCGGGTCAGGCGATCGTTCTCAGGCGTCAGATCGACCTGAATGGCCTGGGATATGACTTTGGCGGCGGCATTGTAGAACCCGTCCACAATGTCAGCTGCGCGTCCCCTGCCCTCTTCGCTGGACAGGTCGATCTTCTTGGCGTCGGCGACGGCAAGAAGATCCTCCTTGATCCACTCCCGCTCCTGCCAGGCGTTCGCCGCGCCAAGGCTCATGCGTTCGCTGATCTTGGCCCGATCCAGTCCCGCTTCCTCGGCCAGATGCTCGATCCTGGATTTCATCTCGCGGGCGCCATCTTCCCCGACCTGCTTCTCCTGGCCGATCCCGGACACGGTGTCGGACGTGATCTGGGTCTGATACAGCGCGGTGCGGGCCTCGTGGTGCATCAGCTGCGCACCACGGTCATCCCCGAGATCGCGCACGATTTCAGCGGCGATCTGATAAAATTCGCTGCGCATCTCGCGCTGCTCTGCATGTGGCAGCCTGCTGATGTCCTTCTCGGTGTCGTCCAGCCATTTACCGAAGGATGAGGCCAGGTCTCCACGTGTCTTGATGGTCTCGGCATCCATGATGATCTCCTGATTTCGGGGGTGGATGATACCGCCATTCTCAAGGGTCTCGGCGGCCGCGTCGATTTTCAGCGCCAGGTCCTCGTCACTGATAATCGACGCGAAGGATGCCATGCTGCGCAGCATCCGTGCGTTCTCTTCGACCTGTTCCATGGCATCGGCAAGCGCCCTGCCCTGCCTGGGCCGCTCAACAGGCGCGCGGCCCTCACGGCCGGCACGCTCGATCTCGGCGCGCGATGGCCCATAAGTCATGATACCGCGATCAACACGACTGCTCTTGTCCAGGAACATGCCGTGATCGGCTGCAATCTCGACCAACCGCGTCTTCATATCGTCAAGATCAAAGGCATGGCCCTTTGCCATGTAGAACCAGGTGTCAAGGCGGGCAGACGCCCAGGTCATTGAACCTCCGCGTCAGCCTCGATACGCTTTGAAAGAGGCTTGGCATCGCAGAAAGTTCCTCGATGAAGCATGATGACCGCGCACCATTTCGAACGCTCCGCGACTTGGTTTTAAAGGAGCTTCAGGGTGCCAGGTCACTTCTGGTCTGGGACGACGACCCAAGTTTTGCACATGCGACATTGAACCGGATTCTTGATAGCGAAGCATATGTCCTTGATCGACATGCGAGGGATTACCTTGTCGATCTCTCTTCGGGGCTGAGCACAGAGGAGTTGCTTCAGTCGATCGGCAATACCCGTATGCCGTTTGACTCGATCTGGATCGAGACAATTGCCGAACTTCAGGACGGTTCCGGCGAAGCCAGCATTGGCGCGCTTGTGACCGCCGAAACGGACGGTATCAAGGTCTTGCCGGTGCACGCTCTGCACGACCACAAGCCCTGGCAGCCGGTTTACGGTGGCGCCGAAGTGATTTTTCACCCTAACGACGTCTCGACCACGCGAACACCTGTCGCACAACTCTATGACCGGTTTGCGGCTCGGGAGGGCGTAACACCGAATGATCGCTTGAGAGAGGATATGAACGGCGCGGTGCGCATCGGCAGCCTGTTCGCGGTTCTATGTGCGACCCTTTCGCGCCCGAAGATCCTGGAACGCGACGCAGCTCGCCCGCTGTCGAAGAGCGATGCAAAGGCGGCCAATACCGCCGGGCGCCGGGCGCCACGCTTTGCGCCCTCGGTGATCCGGCTGTCCCGCGCCGGCCGCACCGAACGTGACGCGCATCATCAGGGCGACCGGGTCGCGATAGCGGCCCGATCCGCCCATTGGGTGCGCGGGCACTTTTTTCTGGCACGAAATGGGCAACTGACCTGGCGCAGATCGCATGTGCGCGGCACTGGTGATCCGACCGAACGGGTCAAGTATGTAACCGAATAGGCGCCGACCGCTCATACCCCCTTCCGTTCCGGCAGCACCGGCATTTCGAACTCTCCTGCCGGCCAATGCCAGGCAGGATAGACACCTTCGGCAGCGATGGCCCGAAGCTCATCCTCTTCCTCGCCGGGCATGTCGGCGGGCGGCGAAAAGAGGGCCACAGGGCTTTCGGCGTCCAGCAGCAAGGCGTTTGCGACAGGAGCGCCGGCCTTCAGGTTGTATTTGAGACACTTGACGAAATCGCGATCCATCAATGCTTGGACCAATTCATGTTCCCGCTCGTTGTCGAACGGAAGCCATTGGCCGGTGACCGGCATGACAGCGATTTCGCGCACATTGCCGTAGTTTCCCTTCGTGCTGAAGGTGGCGATGCAGATCAGATGGGTGTCGGGCATCGCCTCGACCATTTCGACCTTCTCGCCGGCGATTTTGTCGAACCGCTTTCCTGTTTCCTCGTCCATGAACAGGGGAAAATCGGGCAAATGCTTGAAGGTGAGCTTCCTCCCGTATTGGGACGGTTGCTGACCTTTGAGTTCCGCGACCAGGATGCCGAGCGGAACCGGCTTGCCCTTCGCCGGCAGAAGCCGGTGCATGAACCGGCGACGTTCGGCGGCGAGCCTGTCCTTGTCCTCGATGGAGTAGACAGGCGGAACGAACAGGGTATCCGCCATTGCTCCGGCCTTCGTCTTGGTCCTGGCTGCGACGCCCTGTAGCTCGCGATGCACGATCCACCAACTGCGCCGGCGACCGTAGGCGCTGCGCCATTTGGTGAGGTCGGCCGCTTCCCACAAGTAATGGAGTGTTGCCAGCAGCCGGAGTTTCGACGGGCTGGCTTCGGCGGACGTGGCTTCGTCACCGCCATCACCTACCGGCGTGGCGCGGGCCCCTTTGACCGACAGGGGAAAATCGAGCTTCAGAAGCGTCTCGCCGGCCTCGTCCGTGACGATTGCCTGGCCGTTGACCTGGCCCAGGCCGGACACTTCCGGCGGCGGGTCGAAGGTCGGGCAGGAGGGCTCGTGAAGATGGCCGGTTCCGGGCATTCGCTTCAGGAAAAATCCGGAGCCGATCTTGGCAACATACATGGGCGGCTCCGCCCGACTACACAGGCAGGTCGGCCGTGCCTTCTTCTCGTGCGCCCATGCTAGAATCTGTTGCAGGCGTTCCGCATCGGCGGAAAAGCTGGAATGGCCGAGGCGATAGGTGGGTTCTTTAATCGTGCTTTGGGTCATGCGGTGATATAACCAACCGCAGCTACGGCGGCGCCGAGGCCTGCAGCGACGCTGCCCATGGGATCGACCGCAGCAATGTCCTGCAGGACGGGCATGAAGACATAGGCGGCCACGCCGGCGATGCCGAGACGGAAGATCAGTCGCACGTCATCCTCCTTGCAAAAGTATATACTGAAAATTATATATCATCTATACCACAAAGGATAGACCGATGGCAATGCTTATCAAGGGCGATGAGATCGACGCGCTGGTCGCCAAATACTGTGCCATGACTGGCGTAAAAAACAAGTCCGAGGCGGTGCGCAAGGCGCTTGCCGCGCAGATCGAGGCGCTTGCCGCCGAGGAACGGCTTGTGGATCGGGTTGGCAGGATCCAGCGCCGCGCGGCCGAGGCGGGGTTCGTCAGCACGGGCGAAGACCTGAAGCCGTTCTTTGATGAGCAATGGGGCGAGGACTGATGTTCCTGGATGCGAGCGCGGTGGTTGCGGTGCTGCTGAACGAACCGGAAGCGCCCGGGTTGCTGAAGGCGATGGAGGCCTCGCGCGGCGCGCTGCGGTTCTCGCCGGTCGTGCGGATGGAAGCGACGCTCGCCCTGGTCAGAGCCAAGGTGCAGGCCCGCGGCAAGGGCCCGGCGGTAGCCGAGGACTTTGCCGCGGCGGCCGAGCTGGTCGACGGGTTTTTCGAGGCGGCCGAAGCGCAAGAGATGCACATCACCACGGGGATGGGGAAGGAAGCGATGCGGGCGCTGTCGGTTTACGGCAAGGTCGTCGGCCACCCTGCGCAGCTCAATTTCGGGGACGCGCTCTCCTACGCCTGCGCGAAAGCCTACCATGTGCCCTTGCTCTACAAGGGCAATGACTTTTCTGAAACCGATCTGGCGTGAAGGATCAGCCATGAAGCTATACGTTGCGACATTCTGGAACAGCGAAGCCTGGGCCGATCTACATGAGGATCCGCGACCTTTCCGCGCTGCCTCGGCCGCGGCCGATGCGGCATTACTGGCGGGGAAGAGAACGACCAGGCTGCGCCCGGCTGAAGTTAAAGCGGCCCCCGAAGGGGCCGCATAGGTCAGAGACCGAAAAGCTTGATGATGAAGGCTGTCAGGCCGGCGATGGCGCCGACGAGGCCGGTCGCGACGGCCAGCGGATACCAGCGGGCCTCGGCATTGATCTTCGAGGTTTCCGCGATCAGCTTGGCGATCTCGGCCCGCATCTTGTCATCGGCAAGGGACTGTTCGGCGGTGGTCATGTCGGCGTCGCTCATTGGATGCTCCTTGTGAAATGTAAGCGATGAGACCGAAGATTGCGAGGCTCTAGCCGCCCCGCACGGTCGCAGGCATGCGGCACGCTGAGTCAGGGACGGCCCGGCACGGGCCGCTTGCAAGGCCGCGCTCAAGCGGCCGCCGTCCTTGACCAGTGTGGTAGAATGACAAGATCCGTGTGGTGGTGGATAGGTCCGGCCCCGGCCGGCGCCTGGCGCTGGCCGGGTTAACAGCCGGACGCGACCGATGGCGCGACGGTTCTGCCGCGCAGCGGGCCCGGCGCGGCCTTAGCGCCGCGCCGTCGCCGGCGTTCTGGCTTGCCAGGGCCACGGCGCCGGCGAACACCAAGAACAGGGCAAAGAAAAAGCCGCCCCGAGGGGGCGGCCACGCTGCGCCTGGTCTGATGATCCTGCGTGGATCCTCCCGAAACTATCTGCCGCTTTTCAAGGTCCAGAATGGACGTCAGCTTTTGGGTCGATCATCGCGCCGTGCGCTTGCAGCTTTATACACCTCGCTTCGTTCGCGACGACCAACTGCGACCACAGTGACGGTAATTTCTGCATCCTCCACGCGATAGACGAGTCGGTAGCCGGCGCTGCGGAGCTTGATCTTGTAATGATCTTCCAGACCATGCAGCGCATCAGCAGGAACACGGGGCTGCTCCAGACGTTCGGCCAGCTTCTTCCGAAACTGCTCCCGAAGCGTGGCACCGAGCTTTTTCCACTCCTTCAGTGCGGATGGCAGGAACTTAAGCTCAAAGGTCATCGAGGCCCACGCTGATCGGCGTTTCATCCGCCCGGGCCTTAATGACATCGACAAGCGCCAGGTCGTCCAGCCGCTCCATCATCGCCTCGTAAACATCGGCAGGGACCATATAAGCCATGACGCGATTGTGGTTCAGCACGGCGACGGCCTCCCCTTGCGCCTGATCCATAATGGCGGTCGGGCTTTTCTTCAGATCAGAGACACTGACCGCAATCTGGGCTTCAACACGTTGCATGTTCGATCTCCACAAGGTCATTCATTGAGCGATGAGCAGGCTGACCGAGGCAGCGATCAAGGACAGCAAGACCACCCCTGTTTGCCATCTCGGCAATTCGGCGAGCAAATCGTCCGGAAGCCAGCTATCCGGAGCAAAGCGCAGCAGCAATTCCAAAGCGATCTGTGCGAGGACGCCTACGATCAACGCCGCATTCGCCGCGGACCCCAGGACCGTGTCAAACCTCCAGCCGTCAGTATACGTCAGGCGAAGGATGGCGAATGCTCCCAGAGCAAACAGCGCGAGCTTTGCTAGCGCACCTTTTTCAGAATCCGTCATATCAAGCCTCTTTTCATGCTAAAATAAATACCATATTTGGCACTAAATGCAACACGGTGATGCGCTGCTACTGGCCATGCAACGGGCCCGGCGCGGCCTTAGCGCCGCGCCGTCGCCGGCGTTCTGGCTTGCCAGGGCGTCGGCGCCGGCGAACACCAGGAACAGGGCAAAGAAAAGAGCCGCCCCGAGGGGGCGGCCAGTCATCCTCACCACAAGGATATTTCAGAGGGTGTTGCGGCGCTCGAGGCGTCCGGGCCGGGCAAGCTGATTATTCACGTCCATCAAGGCGCGGGTCGTCCAGTCCTCGGCGCGGAAACCCCGCCCCGGCCGCCCGAAGCGGTTAGGGTGTCCATCAAGCATGAGCTGGCGCAGGGACAGCAGGACAGCCCTATCCAGCTCGACCGCGACCAGCTGGCCGGGAAACCGCAGCACATGGCGATTGCAGGCGTCGTAGGATTTTTCGAGAGAGGCTAGGCCTGTAGATTTCTGCGCTAAATGGCAGGGTTCTTCTGGCGCTATTTGTCAGTCACCCGGCCCGATCACGAGCCGGTCTCGGGCAGCTTCCACAACTTCCAGCGTCACACCCGTCGCGGCATTGATGTCCATGATCCGCCGCATCTGTGCAAGCAGGCGTTCAACAAGGCGGAGGTTGCCCCGGGTTAGAGGGAGCACACATGGTGACTGTGCCCTGTGCAAGTGCTGCGTCATACAGGCTGCGCCAATATGACGAGCCTTGTCGACCAACAGGACAACCCCCCGCAAACCTGCTGGCGCTATCGTATGACCCGCCGTCAGGAAAACTGTCGCCTGTTTCCTGTAGTCACCGAGGCGATCAGTGTGGTGCCGGTTGCCGAAGGCACTATTTGCAGCTTGCCCCCATGCTCGGCAAGAGCTTTGGCCATGCCAGCAATCCCGAGACCGACAAGTTTCTGGCCCGGCTTGCTGGGAAAGGTCACCCCGCCCACGCCATCGTCTTCGATCGTCAGCATCCATTCCTCGCCAGTCACCGTTGCGCGGGCTGAAACAGATGTCGCCTTTGCATGGCGATAGATATTCGACAGGGCCTCGTTGGTGATGCGCAGGAACAGGGTCTGCGTCTGTTCATCCAGGTCATCCAGCCATGGAGGAAAATCCGTCGCGCAGCGCAGGCCCGCGCGGTCGCAGAACCCGCTGACAAGCGCTTGGAGGCAGTCACTGAAGCCCTGATCCGTTGGATGGTCCGGCCGCAAAAGGAAAGAGAATGTGCGCAATTCATCTAGCGCTTGCGACAGAAGTTTGCGCACGAGGGTTAGTTGTGCCTGCCCGTCGCCTGATGGCGGCGCTTTTCGCGCCATGCCTTGCAGGTAAAGGTCCGCAGCAACCAGTTTCTGCGCCGTCGTATCGTGCAATTCCTGCGCGATACGACGATGCTCCTGCGTACGCGCGCTGATCAGCGTGTTGCTTAGTTCGACAGCTTCGCGCTTTGCGTCCTGTAGCTGCGTGGCCATCTCCTGTAATGGGCGGGAGACGCGGTTGCGCAGGATCATGATGACCAGCCCGGCAACCGCCAGAACAGCGGCGCTTATGGCCATCAACAGGTTGCGGGCATGGACGAGCGGCTCATCAATCCATTTCCGACCGGCGGAGACGGTGACGGTCCAGCCTGTCAGCACCGAGCGGTCATAGCCCGTCACAACGGCAGGCTCGACATCGCTGTCCGTAACCAATCCACGGCTCGCTGACTTCCCAGCCTCGATCAACCGCGGGATTGCAGACACGGTGCCCGTGTCGGGATAACCCGTTAATTCCTGGCCCATCGCATCGAAGAGGACGATGCGACCGCCCGGCAGGGGCTGTTCGGCATGGCGCATCAATTGGGCGAAGCGATCACCCAGGATCGCAGTCGTGAGGATGTATTTCAGCCTTCCATCCGCATCCGGAATTTTCATGCTGACGGTCACGGCATTGATCTTGGAGATCGGTCCATAAACCCGGCTGGAGATATACGTGCCCCCGCCCTCCAGTCTCTCGAAGAACAGCGGCTGCGGCGTATAGGCGCTGAGTTCGGGCAGAGCGGTGCCGAACGGCATGGCCGCATTCGCAAGTTGCCGCTCCTTGTCGGAGAGGGCCAGCACCGTGCCCTTGGGAATGGGTGTGCGCACCATCTGCTGGTGAAACGCACGCAAATCCTCCTGCAGCAGGGCTGGCGAGCTGGAAAGCCCGACGAGACGCGCCAGCGTGGTTTCGACCTCTCGATCCAGAAGCAGCGACAGACGTCCGGCCATCTGTGGAAGTTGTGCCAGGCGCGCATCTCGATCCGAAAACGCCGAGGAAAGGATGGTGACTGCGCCGCCGATCAGCGTGAAGGCTAGGGCACTGCCGATCCCCAGGTAGACCCCGCGGATGCCTTCGCGGCGTTTCGGCATCGTCGCCTTGGGACCAAGCTCATTCATCGCGACCAATCAAGCAGGACACACCATGAATAGCAGATCCCAACGTTTTGATGGCGTGAAAATCATTTGGCCCGAAACTTCAATCATGCGGAGCCCTAGGGCTCGATCAGCCCATTGCGCACGGCATAGCGCACCAAATCGGCCAGATTGCGCAGGTTCAGCTTGCGATGAATGGCCATCCGATGGGCATCGATGGTCTTTGGGCTGACCGCAAGCTTAAGAGCGATTTCCTTGCCGGATTGACCCAAAGCGATCAGCTTGATGATCTCGCGTTCGCGTGCGGTCAGGCTTGGGGTTTCTTCGGTGGACTTGCCCAGATAGGAGCGCAGCAGGACTTTCGCGGCCGGACCCGGCAGAAACGGCTCGCCCAGGGCCAGCGCATCCAGTCCCGCATCCAGCGTTCTGGTCAGATCGGATTTCAGGATGAAACCCTGCGCACCGGCCAGAAGCGCATCGCGGATGACGATGTCGCTGTAGTGCATGGTAAAGATCAGGACCTTCAGCGACGGGTGCAGTTTCAGCGCGCGCCGCGTCAGTTCGACACCGTCCATTCTGGCCATGCTGTAATCAAAAATGGCAACTTCGGGGCGCAGATCCGCAATCAGCGCCAACGCCTGCGCCGGATCGGTGGCCGAGCCAACGACCTGCCAGCCCGGCTTGTCCGCGATGGTGGCGCGTATCCCCTTCACGACGATCTCATGATCGTCGACGACAAGGACGGTATGGTTGCAATCTGCGTCTATGACGGCCCCCTTGACTGCCATTTCACGAAGGCTCTTGCCTAGAACCTCATGCTGACACCGATCACGGGTCCCGACATCTCCAAACGATAGGGCAGTCCGTCCTTTTCCTGATCGATGCGCAGATGCCGGTAGCCGCCCTGCAGGGACCATCTCTCGCTCAGCTGATAGCCCACTGTGGCGACGACCTGCCAGGTTTCATCCGAGGCGCTGCCGATGCCGAAGCCGCCGTAATCCAGCGCAAGGTTCGCGCTCCAGCCCTGCGCGATCTGGCCCGTGTATCGCAGGGCGACCAGCGGATCGACCCAATTGTCAGTGACGTGCAGCTTTTCCTGAGGCAGGACGCCCGCGCGAAGGGTCGTGGTGACATCGGCCTTGCCAGCGCGAAAACCCATGCCCAGGTCCAGGCTGTGATCGGGGTTCGCCCAGACCTGATAGAGGGCATACCCGCTGATCGAGGTCAGCCTGCTTTCCGTGGCCACTTCGGAAAAGAGCAGACCGAAGGGGCTCGGCGCGCTGCCGTCCACGTCAAGATAGATCAGGTCGGCCACCAGCGACCAGCGGTCACGGCGCGCCTGCGCGGTCAGCATGACGCCCATGTCGAGGTTTTCCAGCGCGTCACTCACGCTCAGTTCGCTTTCCGCCGGACCGCGCGAGGTCTGGACTCGCGTCTTCGTGTCCGGGAACCAGAGATAGGAGGTCGCGCTGTAATGCCAGCTTCCGTCCTGCGCCAAGGCCGGAGTTGCCGCAAGGGCCGCGGCCAGGCCCGCCACCAGAATATTCCGCGTCATCTTCATATCCTCCTTTGCAAAGGCATCTTGCGTCAGCGTCGGCCGATCTCGGACCCGATCTCTGCCATGCCCAGTCCGACAGTCCCGAGGACGAAGGCGCCCGCACGCCGCAACCCGGTGCCTGGCGTTGCCGCGGGCAAGGTGTCGTAAAGCGCGGCCAGCTGGACGATCCGGCTGTGGGCCATGCGATCCGTCGCCAGCGACGTCACATCGACCATCCGAACGCCATGCGCCTCTGCCTTGGCCACGGTCGCGGGGTCACGGATATCGACCTTGCCAATCCGTTCCCGCCCCGAGGCAAGGATCTGCGATACGCGCAGCGCTCGATCATCAGGCGCGACCATCAGCGCAAGCGGCACAGGCATCTTGCCCACTGCCCGTGCCTGTTCCCAGAACAGGTCCTGGTCGATATCGGGATCGGCCAGCACCACTTCAATCCGGCGCAGGACGTCGGTGCGTCCGCTCAGGCGCAATTGCATCAGGGCCTCCATTGTCAGGCGTCCGCCCATGCTGTGACCGATGACAAAGATGCGCCGCAGTTTCGAACTTTCGGCCAGATCGGCAATCAGCCCGGCCAAGGCCGCGCGGGAAAAATCCGCTGCGTCACGATCGGTGACATAGCCTGTGGCGCGGGCGACCGAAGGCCAGGCAAACAGGATCGGCACGCTTCCGGCATCGGCATCCTTCGCGATCTGGGCGGCGCGGAAGACTGACTCCTCCATGCTGTTGTTGTATCCGTGGATATACAAGCTGACATCTGTCGCGCCGCTCGCCGCCAGTGCATTCAGAAAGCCGCGCCGGTTGTAATTGCTACGGCCCACCGTTACGAAATCAGTGCGAGGATCAGGCTGACCTTTCGGCCATTCGATGACTCCCGCCCTGTGTCCGGGCGGGATCGAGATGTCATACGACACATAGCTGACATTCGGCGACCGGCCATTGTCAAAAAACAGTGCCTGCTGCTGCGACTGGCCGCGCGTCGTCGCGACGAACATTCGCAGCGGTTCCGCTGGCGCCATGGCGGCCTGCATCGGCAACAGCACTTCTTGCCCCGGCTTGTCCCCGCAAGCCGCCAGAAGAAAGATCATCATCAGTAGAAGCTGCTTCATCGGATCCATGTCCTGAAACGGGGTACCAAGCTTGAGACCAGAGTTTGCCGACGATGGCCCCTCTCCGGATCAAGTGTTCAATCGGCTTTTACGATGGCTGGTGATTTCCAGCGGCCGTCCAGTGCCTCGGGCTTTGGCAGATAGAGGCGCATGACCGTGTAGAACGGCGCATCCGGGGCAGGCAGCCAGTTTGTCTCCAGATCCGCGCCGGGGCTTTCCTTTTGCAGGTAAAGCGTGATGTTGCCCTGATCGTCGCGCTTCAGGCTCTCTAGCATGGCGGAATTGATCAAATAGCGGTTGATCGGATTGGCAACCAGAAGCTGGCTGTCGCGATCATACATCGTCAACGACCAGAAGGCATCGACCGGCGGCAGGCCCTCTGCCGAAAAGGTCAGGCGATAGGCGCCCGCATTGCCGTCCATAGGGACCTTGTCGCCGTCCAGAACCTGAATGACATACAGCGCTTCCTCGGCCGAATTCCCATAGATCCCGCCTTGCGCGGCGGCGGCGCGGGTCATGTATTGACCCTGCATCTGCCGGGGGGTGCCGAACAGCTTGGAGGAGTCGGTGAGCGTTCCCGCCGCGTCCCGGATCTCCTTGTAGCTCGTCGCGATGCTCGCCTCCATCGCCGCAATGGTATCGGCGGGGAGATCCGCGGGGGGCCAGGCTGCGCCGTCCCTTATGCCCAGCCTCGTCAGGTTCTCGCGCTGCGACTCGTCACCCGGCCATGGCGGAGCAAATGGCAGCAGGAAAGCGGCAAGATTCCAAAAATCCGTCTCCATCAGCGCATCCGAGATCGGCGGCCATTCTACCGCAGGCGCTGCGGCTGGTGCCGCTGTTCCCTCCCAAGCCGAGAGCGGCTGCGACGTGTAGTCCGCCTGTATCTCTTTCACCTTCTCAAGATCATCAGGCGAGAAAAGCTGCGTTCGCACCACGCCAAGGCCCAGCCATGTCGGCATTTCGATTACACGCTTGATGCCTTCGGGCACATTGCCCTTCCAGCCGGGTCCGGTGATCAGGAAATCGCCGCCCTCGTTGCCGTCCATCCTAGTGCCGAGATAATCGACATTGTTGGTGTAAAGATCGACCAGTTGCAACGAGTAATAGCGGTCATACTCGATCGCAGGCATGGTCACGACAATCGGCTCGGCCCGCAGATCGAAGACGATGAAGGAGTAGGGCGTGTCAGAATTGGGCGTGATGATCGCCGTATCCTCGGGCGTGTAGACGCGTGCAATGCTGACGATCTCGTTGAACGGGCCCTTGTACTGGCTGCCATCCTTTTCGACCGCGTATTGATACATGGTCAGATAGTTCTTCACCATCGGGTAGGTATAGATATAGGCGTCGCGGATACTCGCGCTCAAATCCTGCGCCAGGACCGGGAGAGCTGGAAGCACGGTGGCAGCAACCGACAGCTTCAGAAGCGTGCGGCGGTTCATTGCACGGCCTCCAGTTCGGGAAAGGTCCAGCTGCCGTCGAGAATGGCAGCATCGGGACGGTAAAGCCGTACCATCCAGTTCCAGTTTTCCGGCACCGGCAGGCAGTTGGCGATCTTACCGTCACATCCACCAAATTGCACAGTTACCGAACCGTCCTGCGCCTTCTCTGCAGTCAGGTTGTTCAGCGTGTATTTCTTCAGGTCATTTTCAGCGATGAAGCCTTGGGCGTTGTAGATGGTGATCGACCAGAACCCTTGGACCGGCACATCCTTGACCGTCAGGCGATAGACCTGCTGGCCATCGTTGTTCGGCGCTGTGCGGTTCAGATAAAGTGCGTCGCGATCCGGATTACCGCCCCATGCCATGGCTGAGCCGATGAAATGCAGCACGGGATCGACCTCGGACTTGGCACCGAACATTCCGCGGGTATCGGGCAGATCGTCACCCAGTGCCAGGAGCTTGGCACGGGTGGCGTCGCGACTTGCGCCATCCCATTGGGCAAGTTCATAACTTCCCGGCCCACCAGGCTGTTCTACCGTGATCTGGTCCTGCAACTTGTGCACTGCCTCCAGATCAGCCGCATTATCGGGATTCACTAGCGTGCGGATACCCACCATGACATATCGTGTCCCGATGTCCTCACGCGTAAGCGTCACAGGCCCGGGCTGGTAATAGACGCCGTGCGTATAGTGGTCCTGATCAAAGACCTGCATCGACATGAACCGCCCGCCGGTATCGGGCAAGATGATAGACACGGGTCCTGCGTCCAGATCGAACACCGCAGAGGAATAAAGGGTGTCGCGGTTCAGGCGGATAATCGCCTGATCGTCGATAGGCGTCATTGCGCGATCATGACCTAGAATGCCGATCCCACCTCGCGCAGCGACAACGGCCGAGAAATAGAGATCAGTTTCCGCCCGAATGAAGTTTGTCGCATTGACGGTGATCGGTTCGGCCACCGCAGGAGTGCCAGCCATCACGCCAAGCGCAAAAGCTCGAGAAAGCAAGAAAATCATGGTGTCTCCTAACATAATGTGGGTTCTCTCTTTTCTGACCCGCTGCGAGCGGCGTCAGAAACCGATGACGCGAAAGCCTGCTTCAATCGCCCAATCCGCGGGCCGATCCCCGCCGACCAGTACGCTTGGCTTCAGATAGACCTGAGCTACACCGCCACCGATCTTGCCGACCGCGCGCCCGGTGGTAACGGCAATGCTGGAGTAGAGGCGGTCGTTTTCCCAATCACCGATGATTGCGGGATCGACGGTCATGTACCATGCAGGATCGGGCAGCTTCGGAACATAGTAGAAGTCCACTGTGGTCTCACGGATCTGGCGATCGCCGCCCACCGACTGCGCATGGCTTACTGCCGGGGCGAAGATCCGCCCGCCTTGTAGGAACTTCGCATAGATCACTGTCCCCTTGAGCACGATGGTGCCATAGCCAAGCTCTGGCCGTCCGGCGGTATCGGCAAAGACCTCGCCCTGCAGCACGATACCTCGGTCGCGCGTGACGCTCAGCAGGTGCGTGGCCCGCAGGGCGATATCTCCAAACTCCATTCCTGGGTCCACCCCCGGCGCTTCGATTGCGACTGCAGGTAGCGTCAGTCGCAGCGAAGTCTTTGGCGAGACCGGGGTTTCATACATCAGCTTGAACGTGCCTCGGCTTGCGTCAGTGCCGAGGTCCATATGCTCATATGACGTCCAGAACGTCCGCCGAAGCTTGGTAGGATCAGTTCCGTTGTCGGCTGCCTCCTGTTGTGCCAGCAGCGGCGAAGTTGTGGCGAGAGCGAGCGCCAATGCGCCAAGAAGTGATCGGCAATACGTTTTCATGATGGCCGCTCCCTTCTGCAGGACGATAATTCCCTGATATGATAAGATTAAAACGTTTGGGCGCCCTGTGCATATTGGGTAATTACCTTAGAGCAGATGAGGAAGATTGCTTACTCGTCCCCAGTAGTTGCCCTTCCTCTCTTGCGCCTACAGCCGCGTGCTACCGCGGCATACGTCTGTCCAGAGGGGGCGGCAAATCTACAGCTTCGGTGTGGTCTCTGGACTAAGTTTCAACCGGCTCTGTTGCACAAAGCCCGTCAGGGATTCAGATCGTGAATCCAGGGTGGTAGCTGTGATGTATGAGCAGACCCACACCGCCAACCTACAGGACCAGAAACTGGCCAGCCTACAATGAAGCGCTCAAGCGCCGGGGCTCGCTGACGATCTGGTTCGACCCCGAGATGAGCTGGGATTCCGTGCCGACGGGGAGGCGTGGCCGCCAGCAGACCTACAGCGATACTGCCATTCAGAGCTGCCTGACGATGAAGGTGCTATTCGGCATGGCGCTCCGGCAGACGACCGGGTTCGTCGAGAGCCTGCTGCGTCTGGTTGGCCTCGACTGGACGGTGCCTGACTGATGTGCAGGTCGTGCAGGCCCTGCACGCCATCCTGTCTCTCCAGCCAGTCTGCAATGGCAGCACGATCAATCTCGAACGGCACACCATCAAGGCTCAGGTGCAGCGCCTCGCGGAATAATCCGGCGGCGGTAACGGCGATCAGCAGGCTGACCGCGATGGCCACGGCGGGGTCAAGCCAATCCCAGCTAGTGACCATGATTCCCACCGCCGCCAGAACAACCGCGCCCGAAACCGCTGCATCTGCCGCCATGTGCAGGAACGCGCCCTTCGCGTTCAGATCGCCCTTGCGTGAAGACATGAACAAGAGCGCAGAGCCCGTGTTCACCCCGATCCCGACCTGCGCGACCAACATCACCGTCAGGCCGGGCACGGCGACTGGGTCAGAAAGCCGCTGCACCGCCTCCCACGTCACCGCACCGACACCCACCAGAATGGCGATGGCGTTGAACAGCGCGGCAAGGATCGTGGCCCGCCCCAGACCCCAGGTATGCCGTGCCGTCACCGCCCGCTTGGCCAGCACCGCTGCCCCCCAGGCGATCAGCAGACCGGCTACGTCGGTCAGGTTGTGCGCGGCATCCGCCAGCAGGGCCAGCGATCCGGTGATCCAGCCCGCTGCACCTTCCACGATCACGTAGCCCGTGTTCAGGCCTACGGCCCAGCGGAACGCGGGGCCAAGGTCCGTGGGCGGGCGATGATCTTGGGTGTGGTCGTGAGCCATGATGTTAGACTTTCCGGGTCAGCGTCCCTTCCATCGGCACTGCGCCGGACAGCGTGTTCGAGATCGTGCCGTATTTGAGGATGTTGCGATGAAGAAGGTCCAGCCGCTGGTCCGTCTCGGCACTGTCGACTGTAATCTCATAGCGGATCAGCGTCAGCTTGGGCGGAGCGTCCTGCCGGATCGCTTCCAGCGCAACCTCGGCCCCGCCGATCTGGAACGACAGCATCGGCGTCACCCGCTCGATCCCCTTCAGCATGCAAGCGGCCAGCGCCGCCAGCAGCAATTCCACGGGGTTCATCGCATCGCGCCGCCCCGCCAAATCGGTGTCGAGCGTGACTTCGGCCTCCTTGGCCACGGCGAGGCTCCCATGCGCATCGATCCGGCGGGCGTGGACGCGATATTCCATCAAATGAGCCGTCCGATTTCTTCCACCGTCAGCACCTTGCCGGTTGAGACGACCTTCTCGTCCACCACCAGCCCCGGCGTCGACATCACCCCATAGGCGGCGATTTCAGCGAAATCGGTAACCTTGATGATCTCGGCCTGCTTGCCCGCAGCCGCCGCAGCGGCTTTGGCGTTTTCGCCCAAGGTGACGCATTTCTTGCAGCCCGAGCCGAGGATCTTGATGATCATGATGTGGTCCTTTCTCAGATGAACCAGTTGGAAATCGCGTTGAAGATCAGCCCGATGGACAGGATGCCAAGGGTGACGACGCCGGTGAAGGTGACCAGGAGCGGCATCTTCACAACACGCTTCAGCATGATGAGCGAGGGCAACGACAGGGCCGTCACCGCCATCATGAAGGCCAGCACCGTGCCAAGTCCCACGCCCTTGCCGACCAGCGCCTCGGCGATCGGCAATGTGCCGAAGATGTCGGCATACATGGGGATGCCCACCAGCACTGCCACGGGGACCGACCACCACTTGTCCTGCCCGAGCAGGGCTGAGATGACATCGGCTGGCACCCAGTTGTGGATCGCGGCACCAATGCCCACACCGACAAGCACATAGGGCCAAACCCGATGGACAATCTCCATCACCTGATCGCGCGCATAGGCCAAGCGCTCGCCCCGCGTCATGGTCGCCACCTCGCCCGAGACAGGGACCGTGCGGACGAAATCCGCGACCTGACCCTCCATACCCAAGCGTCCGATGATCGTCCCGCCCACGATGGCTACCACCAGCCCGACCGCCACATAGGCGAGGGCGATGGGCCAGCTGAAGATCGAGGCCAGCAGGATGACCGAGGCCAGATCCACCAGCGGCGAGGAGATCAGGAAAGAGAACGTCACTGCCAGAGGCAGGCCCGCGGCGGTGAAGCCGATGAACAAGGGGATTGACGAACAGGAACAGAAGGGCGTCAGCGTGCCCAGAAGGGCCGCGAGCGTATTGGCGCCAAGGCCGGACCGTCCGCCCAGCATGGCGCGCGTGCGTTCGGGCGGAAAATGGCTTTGCACATAGGAGATCGCAAAGATCAGCACCGAGAGCAGGATGAAGATCTTGATCACGTCATACACGAAGAACTGCAACGACCCGCCGATCCGGGAGGCGGGGTCAAGTCCGATGGCCGCCACTCCTGCGCCTACCAGATCGTTGAGCCAGGTCATCCGCAGCAGGTTGTCGTTTAGCCAGCCAAACACGCTCATGCCGCTCGCTCCGTGCCCATGATCTGCCGCTCGAGCGCAGCTTCGACTAGACGGGCGAGGGATGGCGACAGTTCCGGGCTGATCCGGTAGCGCACCCATTGCGCGTCGCGACGGTCCAGTACCAGCCCCGCCTGCTTCAGCACCTGCATGTGCCGCGACATCCGGCTTTGGGTGGCTCCCAGCTTTCGCATCAGCTCGCAGACACAGTGTTCCGACCCATCCGCCAGGAAGCGCATGGCTTCAAGACGGGTCGGTTCGGCAAGGGCAGACAGAACGGCTAGGATCATCGGCGGCGCTCCACTTCATGCGCATCTGCGCATGGGCGGGCGATCACTGCCGTGATCTGGATCAATCAGCGCAGGTGCCTGAGCGTCTGATGTCATGAAAACTTCATTGGACGCAGTTTTTTATTTCCGTTAATCGGGAAATATGGAACAGAATCGCGCCATACATGCTTTCGCCACGCTCGGCCACCCCGGCCGGATGGCGGTCTTCCGCTTGCTGATGCGCTTTGCGCCGCAAGGCGTGCGGCCGACCGAGATCGCCGAGGCTTTGGGTCTGAAACAGAACACGCTGTCGCATCACCTCGCTGACCTTGCGGCGTCGGGTCTTGTCCAGGTCACACGGGCCGGTCGGTCGCTCTACTACGCTGTCGATCTCGACACGACGGAAGGATTGATCGGCTACCTCGCCCTCGATGTGGGCCGTGCGCGGCCCGATCTCCTTGCCCCCTTGCTCTCCGCCCCAAAGGACGCCACCCAAATGGACCCGAATATCCCCGACACCGACTTCGACGTGCTTTTCATCTGCTCGGGCAATTCTGCCCGTTCGATCTTTGCTGAAGCGCTTCTGCGCGATCTGGGCAAGGGCAAGTTTCAGGCTTTCTCTGCTGGCACTCGGCCCAACAGCGAATTGAACCCCTTCGCTTTGGAAATCCTGAAGCGAAACGGACATGACATCGCCGGTCTGCGGTCCAAGCATATTTCGGAGTTCCAGCAGCCGGGCAGCATCGTGATGGATTTCGTCTTCACCGTCTGCGACACGGCAGCGGCCGAGGAATGCCCGCCCTGGCCCGGCCAGCCCATCACTGGCCATTGGGGTTTGCCCGACCCGGTGAAAGCAACAGGAACAGATGCAGAGAAGGCTCTGGTTTTCGCCCAGACCTACGCGGCGTTGCGCCGGCGGATCATGACTTTCGTCGAGCTGCCATTCGAGTCGCTGAGCCGGATGTCCCTCCAATCCCGTGTCGACTGTATCGGCACTGACGCACACGCAAAGGCCTGATCTTCATGACCCGTATCGCTCTTAACGGCCTCGGCCGGATCGGAAAGCTTGTCCTGCGAGATTTGATCGATACCGGCGCGGGTGGCGAGATCGTTCTCCTGAACGATCCCGTCGGCGATGCTGATCAGCATGCGCTGCTGATGGAATTCGACAGCGTCCATGGCCGCTGGCGCACGCCGGTCGCGGCAGGCGATGGCGCACTGATCCTGAACGGCCAGACCATCCGTCTGACGCATGAAAAGTCCATCGAAGCGCTGCCCTTGGCGGAACTGGGCGTCGATCTGGTGATCGACTGCACGGGCGTCTTCAAGACAGCCGCGAAGGTGGCGCCCTACTACGCCGCAGGGGCGAAGAAGGTGGTCGTTTCGGCCCCGGTCAAGGATGGGGGCGCGCTGAACCTCGTCTATGGGGTGAACCATCGCCTTTATGACGGCACGCAGACCCTTGTGACCGCCGCGTCTTGCACGACGAACTGCCTTGCACCGGTGGTCAAGGTTATCCACGAAAGTCTTGGGATCCGGCACGGGTCGATTACCACGATCCATGATGTGACCAACACCCAGACCATCGTGGATCGTCCGGCCAAGGACATGCGCCGCGCGCGGTCGGCGCTGATGAACCTCATCCCGACGACAACGGGCAGCGCCACGGCAATCACGCTGATCTATCCCGAACTCAAGGGCCGCCTGAACGGCCATGCCGTGCGCGTCCCGCTCTTGAATGCGTCCCTCACGGATTGCGTGTTCGAGGTGGAGCGGGCGACCACGGCCGAGGAGGTAAATGCCCTGTTCGCCGCCGCGGCTGACGGGCCGTTGAAGGGGATCCTTGGGTTCGAAACCCGTCCTTTGGTGTCCTGCGACTTCACCAACGATCCGCGCTCCTCCATCGTCGATGGGCCGTCCACCATGGTCATCAATGGCACCCAAGTGAAGATCTACGCCTGGTATGACAATGAATGGGGCTATGCCTGCCGACTTGCAGATATCGCGCGGATGGTCGCAGGCTCGCTGTGACGGACGCCGCAAGCCCCGTCGCCCCGCCGCCGAATCCTCTCCGCGCCTATGCCGCCGTGACAGCGGCTTACTGGGCCTTCATGCTGTCGGACGGCGCGCTGCGGATGCTGGTGCTTTTGCACTTCAACAGCCTAGGCTTCACGCCGATCCAGCTTGCCTGGCTGTTCCTGCTCTACGAAGTCGCGGGCATCGTCACCAACCTGGCTGCGGGCTGGCTGGCGGCGCGCTTTGGCTTGGCGGCCACGCTTTACGGCGGGCTCGCGTTGCAGATCGGGGCTTTGGTGGCGCTGGCACAGCTTGATCCGACATGGGGTGTCGCCGCATCGGTCGCCTTCGTGATGGCCGTTCAGGGCGTGTCGGGCGTGGCCAAGGACCTTGCCAAGATGTCCTCGAAATCCGCTGTCAAGCTTCTAGCCCCCAAAGAGGACGGCGGATTGTTCCGCTGGGTGGCGCTCCTTACAGGGTCGAAGAACGCGGTAAAGGGGCTGGGCTTCTTCCTCGGCGCGGCGCTGCTCGCGCTGGCGGGATTTCAGGCGGCGGTCTGGGGCATGGCGGCCGTGCTGGCGGTGATCCTGATCGCCGTAGTGCTGTTTCTGCCCGCAGGCCTGCCAGGGCGGATGAAATCCGAAGAGGCCTGGGGTGGCTGGCGGTCAAAGGACCCGCGCGTGAATCGGCTTTCGCTGGCACGTATGTTCCTGTTCGGCGCCCGCGACGTGTGGTTCGTGGTCGGCATCCCGGTCTATTTCCAAGCGGTCCTGTCCGATGGCACACCCGAAGGCCGGCGAGAGGCATTCTTTCTTATCGGCAGTTTCCTCGCGCTCTGGATCATCGCCTACGGCGCAGTGCAGGCCTTTGCCCCCCGACTTTTGGGTGGCAAGGGTCAGCCCGAGGCCGAGACCACCCGAAAGGCGATCCTTTGGGCAGGGCTGCTCGTCCCGATCCCGTTTGCTCTTGCTGCAGCAACCTGGGTAGCCGGCGACCCAGCGGAATGGCTGACGGCGACGCTCATAGGGGGACTTTTGGTTTTCGGCTTCGTCTTCGCGATCAACTCTTCGGTTCATTCCTACCTGATCCTGGCTTTCGGATCGGCAGAGAGGATCACACGGGATGTGGGGTTCTACTACATGGCCAATGCGGCGGGTCGGCTGATCGGCACGCTGCTCTCGGGCCTCAGCTACCAGATCGGGGGGCTGACGCTGTGCCTTGCCACGGCGGGCCTGATGGCTTTGGCCAGTTGGCTGGCCGCCCGGCGGCTCAGGTCCGTCTGAGCACGAGCAGCGCAATCGTTGCCAGCAGACCAACTGCTGCAGTCAACCAGATGGCGTGCAGGCCCCATGCAGTCAGGGCAGCGCCAAAGATCAGCGGGGCGGCCGCCTGCAAGATGCGGGCGGGCGCGTTGAGCCAGCCGATCCGACGCCCGTATCCCGCTGGGCCAAACAGAGCGAGCGGCAGTGTTCCCTTGGCAATGGTCAGGATGCCGTTCCCCGCCCCGTGCAGGAGCGTGAATGCATAGGCCGCAGGCGCGCCAAAACCCACCAGCACCACCGCCGCAACCGGATGCGCCGTCGCGGCGATCCGCGTCGAAATCAGGGGATGCACCCTGCGCAACAGCCCGAACTCCAGGACCCGGGCCGCGACCTGTGCGGGACCGATCATCGCCCCTGCCGCAATGGCAACCGCCGTGCTGGCCCCAGCGGCTTGCAGCAGCCCCGGAAGATGCGCGGCCATGGCGGTCGAGTTGAACCAGGTCGCGGCGAAGACGAAGGCTAGCAGCCAGAGCGCAAGTCGGGATGGCGGCGGCCCCTCTTCGACGGGCGCCGCCTCTGCGGTGACCGTCCTGGTGCCCTTGGGCAGCCATGCGTTCAGCGGCAAGGCCACGCCCAGGTGGATTAGCGCCCAGCCGATGCAGGCCTCGCGCCAGCCCCAGGTCACCAGCATCAGCCCCGACAGTGGCCAGCCCACAGTGCTCGCGAACCCGGCGATCAGGGTGATGCCGGTGATCGGGCCGCGCGCGTCCTTGCCGTAGATCCCGGCCAGCGTGGCAAACCCCGCCTCGTAAAGCCCGATCCCCATGCCCAGCCCGATGACAGCCCAGCCCGCGAAAAGGACGAGGGGCGACGGCGCCACGGCGAGCAACCCGAGGCCTGCCGCAAAGACGAGGTTCGACAGCATCAGGACGCCGCGCCCGCCAAAGCCGTCGATCCGCGCTCCCGCCCAGGGCCCGACCATGGCCGAAACCGCCATCGCCATGGAAAACGCACCGAACACCCAGACCGGCGAGAGGCCGAGGTCTTCGGCCATGGGCACAGCCAGAACGGCGGGGATGTAGTAGCTCGAAGCCCAGCTGACGGTGAGGGAAGAGCCGAGGGCAGCGACAATCAGTCCTCGCCGCGCCGGAGACAGTCTTGGGATCATGATGGGGCTTCGATCTGGAAGGGAGCGGCGAGACAACGCGCCTCGCCGCTGGTGTTCATGCCACCTGCGTCCAGAGCTGGAACAGCAGCCCCGATGCAAAGGCACCAGTCAGGGATAGGCCGATATAGACCGCAAAGACCTGTGGCCGCGCCAGCGCCCAGACCGCCATCGCCGCGGGGATCGAGGTGACGCCACCCGCGACGAGAAAGGCCATTCCTGCCCCCGGCGCCATGCCATGCTCGATCAGCCCGCCGACCAGCGGCAGCGCGGCATAGCCATTCAGATAGGCGGGCACGCCGACCAGCGTCGCGGTCACGATGGGCAACAGCCCCTCGCCCCCAAGCGCCGCGGTGACGGTTTCCGCCGGGATCCACGCCAGCATCAGGCTCTCGAGGATGAAGGCCAGCGTCAGCCATTTGGCGAGGAACAGCGTCGTGGTCAGCGCCGTCTTGCCGAACTTCGCCCGGCGGTCCACATCGGTCCAGAAGCGCCACACCACCGGCTTCGGCGCGCGGATCTTCGCGCCGCCGCAGCCGCCGTTGCCGATGCCGTCGCGCAGCGGATCTGCGAAGGCGCCGCTCTTCATCATCAGGTGCACCACGGTGCCGCCGAACACGCCCACCCCGTCCGAGGAGAAGTTCCCTTCATGCAGCGTGAAGGAGGCCGGAGCGGTCCAGGTCGGATAGACCCGGGGCGGCTCCTTCTTCACGAGACGACCGACGCCGTTCGAACGCTCCCAGGCGGCAAGCTTCTTGGTGAAGCGTGCCGGCGGCTTGGGACTGCCGTCGGTGTAGCGAATGAGCGCCCCCAAAGGGGCTGTGTCGATGATGTTTGTTGCAGACATGATTCCTCATCCCGAATGCGAGTATCCGCATTCATCATATTGATATTGCTGTGTTTTGTGAGATAGAGGGGCGGGTTTCCCCGCCCCCCGGATGGCTCAGATCACTCTGCCGCCATCATCGACGCATCGCTGTCCGGCAAATCGGCCGTCAGAAAGGCCGGGAGAGCGATGTCTTCGGGATCGCCCGCATCTTCCCCCTGCCGTTCTCCGACCGCCTCTCCGTCGAACGTCACCAGATCGGCCCGGCGCAGGACCTCGGGCAACCAGCCGCTGCCCCTGAGAAGCCGCTCGGCCTCGGTGGCCATCTCGCCCTTCTTCAGATGATCGAGCAGCTGCGCGGTCCCCTCGCCCTTCGCCTCGCGTACGGCCTCGAGGATGCGGGCCTTGGGCACGCGGTTGAGGTAACCGTCGACCGTCGGCTCCCAGCCAGCCTCGACCATGTCGAGATCGACCGCGCGGGCCACCAGATCGGCGTGGGACATGCGGCGGGTCAGGCCGCTGGCAGAAATGCCTGCACCATAGGGGTTCACCTTCTCATGGAGCGCGTTGACCCCGAAGCTGAGGCAATGCGCCAAGAGTGCCAGACGGCTGCCCTGGTCGAGTACGGTCAGATAGTCCCAGAGCGCGGCATCGTCGCCGAGAGGCAGATCGGCCTCCCAGGCCGCGTGACGTTCGTCGACCAGCTTGGCCACCACGCTGTCCTTCAGATCGGGTGCCTGCGCCGACATGTAGACGTGACGCACCGAAGCCTCGAGACAGCTCCCCGAGGCAGAGGAGGTGCGGAAGGTGTCCGTGACCAGCTTCAGGAGCAGGAGCGTCAGCGCAACGTCCGGCGACCGCCCGATAGCCTCGCGCAGCGCAAGGGTCCGATGGGCCGTCAGTTCCATGACCAGCCGTTCGGGCAGCGGCTTCAGCGCTCCGTCGTCTTCCTCCTCGGACGCATCCGCACCAATCGGCTGACCGCCCGAGGTGATGACGGTGCCGCCAGCGGAGGTCGCCGACGGTTTCCAGCTGGAACCGCCGACATCACCCCCCTGCCCCATGGCATCCACACCATCGCCATCCTGGACCGCGGTCTCCTCGTGCGGCTCGTCCTCTGGCCGAACGTACCCGCGATAGATCGCGAGACTGCCATCCCGATCCAGCGTCACGAAGACGCCCGCGCGCGCAATCTCGGTCGGGTCGTAGATCAGAGGCCGCTGTTCAAGCGCTTCCATCGCCATTTCGAGTTGACCCAGCAGGGCATCGATCTCCTCGGGGTACTCGTCCTGGCCGGAGTATTCTTCCTCCAGCGCCCGATACTCCGCGAGGAGCGTCGCATGGGCCGCGCTTTCCTCGTCGGTCATCGGCGCGGGATCACCGGCCAGACGCCGCAGACCGTGGCTGTAGCCATAGGGCAGGTCGGTCGCCACCTCGATCCACTTCCAGCCATCCGAGGCCAGCGCCTCGGCTTCGGCCTGGAGCTTCTCGGAGACCAGCCGATCGAGCAGGGCAGGGTCCTCGAGCCAGCCTCCGTCATCGCCCTGGAAGAGATCGCGCAGGACGACACCGCAGGCCGCCTCATAGGCATCGACACCCACAAAGACAGAGCGGCGATCAGACGCCCGGACCGAGGTCTCCGTGAGCATGCGCCGTATGGCGTAGGGCTCCTTGTTCCAGGAGTTCTTCACCGCATCCCAGACCTGCGCCTGACGCGCATGATCCGGGTTCACGGTGAAGGCCATCAGCTGTTCGAGCGTCATGCCGTCCTTGGCATAAACCTCGAGCAGGGCAGGGGCCACGGAGGCGAGTTTCAGGCGCTGCTTCACGATCTGCGGCGTCACGAAGAAGGCCGCCGCGATCGCTTCCTCGCCCTGACCCTTTTCGCGCAGGGCCTGGAACGCACGGAACTGGTCCAGCGGATGCAAAGCCACACGCTGCATGTTCTCGGCCAGCGAGTCGTCCTCGGCCAAAATGTCGGAGGCGGCATCCCGCACGATGCAGGGGATCGGCGCGGTCTTGGCCAAACGCTTCTGCTTCACCAGGAGCGATAGCGCCTGGAAGCGGCGGCCGCCGGCCGGGATCTCGAACGTGCCGGTTTCGACCCCGTCGGCATCAAGCACGGGCCGGACGTTCAAGCCCTGCAGCAGGCCGCGCCGCGCGATGTCCTCGGCCAGTTCCTCGACCGAGACGCCGGCCTTGATGCGCCGCACGTTGGACTGGCTCAGCACGAGCTTGTCGAAGGGGATGTCCCGCGACGGGGACAGGGTGACTTTCTGGGCTGCTTTCGCCATCAGATATTCTCCACGACGGGCGTCGGAAGCCACTCTTCCGATCTCACTTCCCGTCACCCCTCAAACCCCCCAACCTTTCCCTCTATCTGCTGGTTGCTCATCAGACGGCGGAGAGAGTTCACAGCTGTGAACTTCATCGATTGGGGCGCCGACGGGGAGAATGTTCACAGCTGTGAACATCACGCCGCGCTTCGCCGGGACATCAGTGCCATGACCATCGGCCCGCAGGAGAACTCGCCCGCCGCCGCCTTCGATGTCAGCGCACGGAGATAGCCACCGGGCGATCGGATGTCGGCGAAGCGTTCCAGCATGGCGACAACAACGATCGATGCCTGCTCGGGGCCCATGAACCGTTGCGCTTCTTCCCAAGCGGAAGCACTGATCCCCATGGCCGGCCGCACATGGCAAGCCGCGTCGAAAAGCTGATGCCAGTGGCGGATATCGCCCTGGTAGAAAGTTTTGAGCGACGGGCAGCCCGCGATCACCAGATGGAGCGGGATCTTTGGCACGCGTCTTGTGTCTGCTTCTTCCACGTCAGCACCAGGTGCATCCGTTTCAACATCTGGCGCGCCGGCCGCCGCCCCGCCTTTTTCTAAGGCAGGTTCAAGATCTATAGATTCTTTATTTGAATTATGATGGTGGCGCTCAATATTGGCACCATTGGTGTTCATTTTTTCTGTTTCAGGACCATCAATGACGTTGCGTGCGTGGTCGAGAAGGGGTTCAAGGTCGGCGCGAAATGCTGAGAGCTCCTCGAGCGTGAGCTTGCGGCGAAGGGCGCGCGCTGTGAGAACAGCCTTGTCGCGAAACTGATCCCAGAGGCCGAGGCCTGGCTGGACCTCTTCTCCGAACTCCGCCAGGGCAGCAAGATCGCGCCGCATGAGGCTCACGACCTCCCGCAGTCTCCGGATACGGTCCTCGGCCTCACGCACAGCCTCTGCGGCCCGTGCAACCTTTTCGGATTGGCAGTAGAGTGGCGAGAGGTCGAAGCCAAAAGCCACACGCTCTTCGCCGTGCTTGCGAACATACCTCTTTCCGTTGGGACTATCGCGGCGCATGAGCAAGCCAGCATCCACCAGACGGGCAATGTGCCTGCGCATCGTGGAGCAGGGCATGCCGTTCAGCCGCTCGCAGATTGCCTTGTTCGACGGGAAGACGACCATCTCGGTATTCCCGCCAAGTGCATCATCCGGAAAGAAGCTGAGAAGCCCCTGCAGAACGGTCAGATCGCGTTCGGAAACCCCAAAGGCCGCCTGCGCCTTGGACAGCTCGCGAAGGAGCTCCCACTTGTTGACGGGCTTGCCCGGAACAGACGCCTCAGGACGCTCGACCACGCGCAGATGGGCGTGCGAGATCGGCCGCATAAACGGCGAAATCGGTGTGTACTCCATGATGTCATTCACGAAGGCATAGAAAAGCTGTTCCGCGAATCACATATGACTTGCGGTTTGCGCGCCGGCCCACTACCTTGAAAGTGCTAAGATCAAAGTTGGGGTCTCGTGGAGCGCAAGCTTTGCGGGACCTTTTCTTTAGCCTGTACCGTGCCTCCTTTTTGTTGCTGCTCTGCCTCTCTTCATGTCTCGCCTTTCCAGCGATCGTGAAGCTCTTCGAGGACGTCCTGCGCGCGGGCATCAAGCCACTCCGCAAAGGCATCATCCACATCCGTCAGGTCCAGGCGAAGCGCCCGGCCAGATCTCTTGATAGCGCCCACGGGCGTGCCATCGATCACAAGGGCAGTGGTCTTCGATCTCGGCTTCTTGCCGAGCGTCGAGCTCACACTCTTTTTTACATGCCGCGCAACGGCCTCAAAAGCCGCCACCGAAGGATCCACCTGCGGATCCTCATCCGCCTGTTCGTTCGCGGCCTCCTTGGCGCGAACATCAAGAGCAATTCGGGAAAGATCGTCGTTCTCGATCCGGCTGTCGGCAAGCTCCTTGGCCAAAGCTTCCCATCTGGGACGGCCGACGCCGTGCGCCGGTCCGATTGCATGGGCCAGTGCAGTTCCGATCGCCTTGGCAACCGAGATCGACATCGATACCGCCGAACGGGTCACGTTGAGCACTTCGGCAATCTGTGCCTGCGAGCCAAAGCCACTATCGAGCAGTTCCTGAGCGAAGAGGGCACGCTCGATGTAACTCAGGTCACGTCTACCAGTATTCTCTGAAACCTGAGCGCGGAGTGCCGCCGTATCGTCCAGGTTAGCGATGAGGGCGCGAACCTTGCTCACTTTGTCGGAGGCACGAATGGCCTCAAGACGGCGGCGTCCATAGACGAGGAGATACCGATTGGGGTCGGTCGCATGGCGCCGAACAAGGATGGGCACAGTCTGCCCGTTTTGTTCAATCGACGCGCGAAGGTCGTGCACATCCTTTGGGTCGAGGCGATCCGAGTATCGCTCGTCTTGGATCTCAGCCGGATCGAGCTCCCAAACATGGTGAGCATCGACAGCATCACGCGCCGACCGCAGGGCCCGATTGCTAGACATCATGCTACCAGGGGCAGGGGGCGTCCCTGCCGCTGCAAGACTATCCAGCATCGACATGCGCTTCTTCTTGCTGTCGGTCATCAGCGCCCCCAAGTCTTCTGAATGAGCTGGGCAATCTCGTCGTTGACCGCATTCAGGCTTTCAATGGCCCGGTCATAGGTCGTCCGGGTGAACGCGCTGCGTTCGACCTCGTAAAGGGTCTGCTTGGTCAAACCGGCATCTGAGATGGCCGTCGACTTGAGCATCGGCGCGTTCAAAACCTTGTCGCCATACATCGTTCGCAAGAAGGCGACGATACGGTTCTGCGGTGCGTCTGTCGGCTCATACCGGGTCAAGAGATACCGCATCCAGTCATGCGACATGTCGGCCCCACTGTCGGCAATGACGTCCATCAGGTCAGCCGTCATTCTGAGGAACTGGCTC
Organism: Paracoccus simplex; assembly: GCF_042648325.1. Taxonomy (NCBI): domain Bacteria; kingdom Pseudomonadati; phylum Pseudomonadota; class Alphaproteobacteria; order Rhodobacterales; family Paracoccaceae; genus Paracoccus; species Paracoccus simplex. The sequence goes on from NZ_JBHRXE010000050.1 coordinate 46,293, forward strand.
ATCGACATCACGTCGAGCATCTCGGGATGGATCGTAACGAGAACGCCTGTCGCGGCCGACAGCGCGGACATGGTCAAGAACCCCAGTTGCGGAGGACAGTCGATGACGACGACGTCATACCGCTCATCGACCTGCGCCAGCGCCTCCTTCACACGGAAAAAGAACAAACCCGCGTTGCCGCGAGAAAGCGCCCGCGGCGTCTCGTGCTCGAACTCCATCAGTTCGAGATTGCCAGGAATCAGATCGAGGTTCGGGATATATGTCTTGCGGATCACCTCGGCGATCGGAACCGGGTCTTGATAACGGATCGCATCGTAGAGCGTGCCGCCGTCCAGCAAGTCAAACTCAGGCTGAACCCCATGCAAGGCCGTGAGAGAAGCCTGCGGATCTAGGTCGATCGCCAGGATTCGGTAACCCTTGAGAGCCAACCGTTGAGCGAGATGCGCCGAGGAGGTCGTCTTGCCCGACCCACCCTTGAAGTTCATCACGCCGATGATCTGCAGATGGTCACCTGCGCGACGCCCGGGCAGGTAGTCTCCCGGCTTGCGAGCCGTTTTGTCCAACAAAACGCGCAAGTTATGGATGTCGTCGGCCGAATAGTGTCGCCGGTTCCCCGATGAAACTTCCGGCGACGGCCCCTTGCCATCAAGGTGGAGCTTCCTGAGGTATGAATCGTTGACGCCCAGCAGAGCAGCTGCTTCCCCAGAGGTGAATTTGCGCATAGACTTGGATGCGTCGGGCGGAAACAGGCTCTCACGCTGCGAATGCAGTTGCGCCGCCAGCACCTCAGAATGCTGACGGATCACAGCGTTCAGGTCTTCCTGTGTATCGGCTCTGCTCATCTGCCCTCGCGCGCCCGTGGCGTGTTCACGGAATTTGGCGTTTAGTCGCCCTTTTCCGTGACTATTGCCGGAGGACTCAGATTCGTGCAAGCTCTTTCTAAATCTGGTGTCAGGCGCTGCATGATGCACAAGAGTAGCCCGGGCTCGTGGACAGGCTTGCCCAAGCAACCAGCATGATATACATTCCTGAACGTATATCCACTCAGGAGGTCACGATGCAGGTCGCGAAATGGGGCAACTCGCTTGCCGTCCGTTTGCCCGCCGAGCTTGTCCGGGAACTTGGCCTCAAGGAAGGTGATCAGATCGACCTGGTCAAGGACGACGGCCAGGTAAGAGTCCGTCGTCTGGCGCGTGCGGATGAGGTGCTGACGGGTCTGCGCCGCTTCCGGGGCAAGCTTCCCGCTGCGGAACGCCTGAGCCGCGAAGACGCGCATGAGCGCTGAATTCGCGGACACGAATGTCGTTTTGTACCTGCTCGACGACGGCCCGAAGGCCGATCGCGCCGAGCTCATCCTGGGGCAGGGGCCCCGGATCAGCGTTCAGGTGCTGAACGAGACGCTGGTAAACTGCCGCCGCAAAGCCGGCCTCAGTTGGGAGGAGGCAGGGACGTTTCTCGAAGGCGTGCGCGCCTTGTGCCCCGTCGAAGACCTGACCCTCCAAACACATGACGTTGGCCGCGCCTTGGCGGAACGTTACGGTTTCTCGATCTACGACGCGATGATCGTGGCAAGCGCTCTGGTTGTGGGCTGCACCACGCTGTGGAGCGAGGACATGCAAGATGGCCTGCTAGTCGAAGGGCAGCTTCGCATCGTCAACCCCTTTGCATGAGCGGACAGCTTCTGAGCCTGAAACTGACCACAGCCTTGTAATCCCTCCATGTCTTGGAGGATTTGCAAGGTAGCTCGACTACTCAAGCAGCCCCAGCCTTTCCGCCCGCTCCAGCAGCATCTTCACAGATGACGGCTGCCAGCTTGTCCGCCCGCGGGGCGTGCGCTCGCGCATCGCTTCCAGTCTGGTGCAGATCGCCTGAAGCGTGATCTCGGGGTCCGCGCCCTTGATGGCAGCGACGATGGCGGGCAGGCGGTCGTCGGTTTCGCGGCGGCCGGCGCGGTCCAGTACCGTGGGCGGCAGGAAGCCGTCCCGGACATAGGCGTTGACCGCGCGCAAAAGCCGGCTTTGCGTCCATTGACGCTCGTGGGGCAGGGGGCCGTTGACGATGCGCACCACATCTTCCCAGGCTAAGTCGGGCCGCAGGCGGCGGACATGGGGCACCCAGTCCTGCGCCGTCTCGTTCAGGCGTTCCATATAGCCGTCCTGCCGGGCCAGCCGCACCTTGCGCAGCGTTGCCGGATCCCGGACGCGCAGGCCCGGATTGCCGCCAACCCGGCCTTTGGTTCGTGCGCTGGCCAGCCCGGCCTTGGTGCGTTCGCGGATCAGGGCGCGCTCAAACTCAGCTGCGGCGCCGAGGACCTGGAGGGTGAACTTACCCTGCGGGGAGGACGTGTCGATCGGATCGGTGAGCGATCGGAAGAAGGCGTTCTTGGCCTCCAGCCGTTCGATCACCTCGAGGAGGTGGGAGAGCGACCGCGCCAGACGGTCGATGCGCACCACCACCAGCGTGTCGCCCTTGCCGATCCGCTCCAGCACCCGCGCCAGCACGGGCCGCGCGCGGTTCCCGCCCGAGGCCTGCTCCTCGTGGATCTCGACGCAGCCTGCGGATTTCAGGGCCTGCGACTGGGGCAGGGGGGTCTGATCCTCGGTCGAGACGCGCGCATAGCCGATCAGGGGCATCAAATCAGGCCGTTTGCAGTTTCATGTACCACTAATAAACGACCGTTTGTAAACGAATGCAAGTAGGTGCTCTCTCGTCGTGCTCGTCCAAAATCCCTTGGTTTCCTTGCGCTGAGCGCGATCTGAGAGATTTCACCGGCAGTCGCGCGCGCATACAATATAAAGAGCGAAGGCAACCGCCTCAAAATCACTTGGGTAATGTGCAAAAGAACAGTATTTTGCACATATGAAGACCCAAGCATGCACTTTTACTGATAACTTCAATGATCCCCTCATCACCATCGAGGAGGATGAAGCCACTCACGAAGAGGATCTCTGGTTTCTGCCGGGACCACTCGAAGAAGAACCGGATAATTTGCCTCTCGGGCCACGGACAGAACCGCCCGACACTGCTGTCATAGAAGATTGGGCAAAGGCAGAAGGCGTTCACGCTGCGCGACTCGCACGGGTTGCTGGACGCCTGGGTGCTCTGGATGACCGGCTGCTGCGTGGCCCGGAAGGCTGGCGGCATCGCCTCGCTCTTATCGAGGCAGCGGACCTTAGCTGGTTCGCAGGGGATCGGGTGAGTTCTGATCGTCTGGCGCTTTGGATATCGATGCGGCTGTCAGGTGCACAGGATGACCCAAATGCCCTGGCAAGAGTTGGATGGGCTGTTCGGCGCCTGACAGGCGGTCCCGGTCCGAAGGCTGACTTGGCCGCCTTCCTGGATCGCCGCGATCCCGAGAACATTGAAGACAGCGCTGAACGTTTCGAAGATCGCGCGGGCGGATGGTTGGACGTAATGGCTGCAGCAGCCGATCTCCACCCGATCACGCGTGCTTGCATGGGCTTTCATCTCTGGAGCCTGGCTGGCCTCGGACAGCGCGGCGACCAGATGGAAGCCGCCGTCACCGCGTCCAGGATCGCGGCCAGCGACGGAAGCGGCGCCGTCTTCGCACCGCTCGCCATGGGCGGGGCAGGGGGGCTGCGTGTTAGTGGTCCCCCGGTCGAGCGCCTCGCTCGTTGGCTTGAGGGAATGGCGACGTCGTGCCTGACTGCGATGCGGCACCTAGATGACATCGAGTCTTGGTTTGTGCGGGCAGAAACCGAAATGTCGCCGCTCTCGGGTAAGACCCCTCCGGCGCTGCTCGCCACACTTACGGAATGGCCACTCGTTTCTGCGCCAATGGCCGAGGCCATTACAGGCGCCAGTCGAACTGCCGTTCAGCGCAACCTTGCTTGGATGGAAGCGCGAGGGCTAATCCGTGAGGTAACGAGACAAGGGCGCTATCGGTTGTGGTGCACCGCGAACTGAATACTGCTGATGAGCTTTCCGAATTCCTTGACGCACTTCTGTCCTCCATAGACCTATGCCCAGAAGGTGAGATGATCGGCAATCTCTGCAGCTATGCGCTGAAACGGCGCAGCCGCTTGTCGATCTCAGCCACGGGCAGGAAGACAGCATCATCCGCGCGCCAGACCTGCAGCGCGGAGATGAGAAGCTCGACTTCGCAGACACCGGCCGCGTGCAGTTCGTCAATGATCCAGAGTACGCCATGAACGCGCACGGCGCGGGCGGTGGCCACCTTGCGCAGCAGGTTGTCGCCGGTCAGGAGGATACCGTTCTCCTGGCAAGTTGTCGTCACGAGGGCGAAGCAGTCGTTGGCCGACAGGCGGCTATGCTCCCGCTTCAGCGCGAACACCCGCGCAACCTCTTCGCCTGGAAGGTCATAGGTGGCGAGGCCACCATCTTCGAGCATCCGCCATTCCTGCGCCGTGAAATCGAGGAGTTCCTCCTCGCGGATGGGCAGAGGCACAATGAACCGATAGGGCAGCCTCAACAGGACGTGCAGCAACGCCCCTTTCTTCAAGTCGATCAGACATGACGCATCATTGACGACGATACAGGTCACTGGTCACGCGGCCCCCTGATGTCACGTTCGACAACGCTCAAAGGGAGCCCGAGCATCTGGGCAGCGCGAACAGGCGAAATCAACTCCTCGCCGAGCGCGCGCCAAACGAGGCGCTCGAAGCGTTGCGGCTTCTCGAAGGCTGCGAAACCCTCACCGGGACCGATAGGCTCCGGCTCTTCGCGCCGCCAGCTTCGCGCATAGGTCTTGAACGCATATTCCACAGCGCTCTTCGACAGAATACCCACTTGGCCGAGCCGCACGAGCATCGCGGCGGCAGAGACTCCGTAGGTGCGCTTGAGCCGCATGATCTCTATCCAGGTCATGCCGTGCCGGTTCCGGCCAGCTTCCTCTTCCAGATGCTCGCGCGGGATAAGAAACGCCCCCGCGAAGCGGTGCATGGACGGCTCCTTCTTCAGCGCGACATTGCCGGTCTCGATGATGATCCGATGCGCGAGCTCATGGGAGAGGTTGAAGCGCTTGCGCTCGACATTGGTGTGCCGCGAGACGACGATCACCTCAGTCGGTGCACATTCCGCCCGCTCAACATGACAAGCCAGCCCGTTAATGCGCTCAGGTAGATCGGCCTCGATGACCTTGAGCCCCTTGTCTTCAAGCAGGGCGGTCATGCTTGGGATGGGGTCGATCCCGAGCTTCCACTCGCGCCGCACGTCCCGCGCTTTGGCGTCGATGGCCTCTTCATCGGCTACCATGTCCACGCGCAGCGCGGCGAACGGGTCTTCAGCCGGATGCAGGTCGAGGATGTCCTCGATGGCGAGATAGTCTTCGAGCTTCTCGATAACGATGGCTTCCGCCATCGCGCGATCCTGCGCCGAGGCAGTCGAGTTCTTCCGCCACTCGACGCTTTCCAGAGCTTCGACCTGGCCACCGACAAGAAAATCCAGCGACACGCCGAGCGCCTTTCCGAGGCCGACCAACACCGACGAGGACGGCATCATCTTGTCCGCTTCGTATTTGCTGATGGCCTGCGCCGACACGCTTGGGGTCACGCGGTCGGCGAGAGCTTGCATGGATAGGCCAGCCCGCTTGCGGGCAAGCCTGAGCCTTTGTCCGAACATGGTCCTCTCCCGGCGGTTGTTGTTTTGGTTGATAAGCTCCATTCTATAGTATATATTTAAACACAAGGTTGGCGGAATCGTCAACCGAAATCGACATATGGAGCTTAAAATGTCTAAGAAAAATCAGCATGTTGTGCCACATCAGGGCGGTTGGGCAGTGAAGGGGGCGGGCAACTCCCGCGCGTCTTCCGTCCACGGCACGCAGCGCGAGGCCATCGCGGCCGCGCGAGAATCCGCCATGCGCCAGGGCAGCGAGATGCTGATCCACGGCGAGAACGGTCGCATCCGCGAGCGTAACACCTACGGCAACGATCCCTTCCCTCCGAAGGGCTAACAAGACGCTCAATGGCCTCACGCCCTACGAATACATCTGCAAGGTCTGGACTTCAGAGCCAGACAGATTCATCGTCAATCCGATCCACCAGATGCCGGGACTGAACATGTCCATGGTGCGAGACATAGCTGGCGAAGACACCGATCTGGCAATTGGTGATCTTGCCTGCGGATCCGGTGTATTGGCGTGCCACGCCACAGGACGCGTGGCCCTGCTTCAGAAAGCCGGTTTAATCAACCTTTCGGCTGCGAGCGAGTGAAAGCGGCCCGCGCCCGTCGCCTGGCTAAGCAGGGTCTTTGATACCTGCGATAAGATCCGGGCGGAAGCCAGCCCAGTGCGTGTCGCCGGCGACGACGACAGGCGCCTGGCGATAGCCGAGGGCGACGACCTGCTTCATGGCTTCGTCATCCGTGGTCAGGTCGACCAGCTGGTAGCCGATGCCCTTGGTGCTGGTTCTCATCAGGATCGGCACCGGCTTGCATTAAGCTTCGGCACCCAGTCGCATGACCTTCGGCACCGGGAGCCACTGAAGTACCGCTCGCAGCGTTAGCGAAGGCGAGAAGCGCGGAGACCCCAGCTATCGCAGCCCAAAGCCTCGCGGTGGGCACGGCAGTTGCCGCCGGCCGGCTGCTAGAGGCGAACCCGCAGCCAGAAAGCCTCCGTCGGATGGTGACTAGCCCGAACGGAACAACTGCGGCCGGGCTTGCCGTGTTGATGGCGGATGACAGTCTCGTTCAACTGGTGCGGGACACGGTCGAAGCCGCAAGGGAACGCTCGGTCGACCTTGCCGGGACGTAGGTTCGGCTGCCGCAACGGGTGAAGCCATATCAGTTTAGGGCGTCTTCCATCTGTGGCAGACTGGCACAGAACAGGTTCGCTTTTGGCTCACCTGCAAACCAGAGGGGCCTCGGGTGCCGCACCCCACCACGCGCCGCCCATGAAAATCTGGGCAGGCTCAACCCGGTCAGGCCCGGCCTCGTGAAGACCGACCTGACAGGCTACGGCACGTTGTCGACCGATGAAGGCGCGGCTGCCGGTCCATTATGCGCTTCATGCCGCAGAAAGCGGCGTTTTCGTCGCGCCGGCTGACCGCACCCGATGGTGATGGTTGGGCCGCGGGCACCTGTCCTGTAGCCCGCGGCCTTCCTGCGTCACGCGCCGGGGATGCGCGCGATGACCTTGATCTCGAAGTCGAAGCCGGCGAGCCAGGTCACGCCGACGGCGGTCCAGTTGGGGAACGGGCGGCTTGGGAAGATCCGCTCTTTCACCGGCATGAGAATCGGGAACTGCGCCTCGGGATCGGTGTGGAAGGTCGTCACGTCGATAATGTCGTCAAAGCTGCAGCCCGCGGCCTCTAGCACGGCCTTCAGGTTCTCGAAGGCCCGCTCGACCTGGCCGAGGTAGGTGTCCTCAGGTGAGCCATCCTCACGGCTGCCGACCTGTCCCGAGACGAACAGCAGATCGCCCGAGCGGATAGCGGGCGAGTAGCCATGTACGTCATAGAGGGCATGGCGGGCGGAACTGGCGGGGTAGATTGCTTGGCGCTGTGTCATCGTGATCTCTTTCCTCTGGTGGACAATGAAGCCGTGGCACGGACGGGTAGACTTCCCTCCTGCCATGGCCTCATATACGTTGCGTATCTGAGATTTGGTCGCATACGCCTCGTATGTCAATGGCTCATGTGCCGCAGGGAGAAGAGACGCCATGATTAGGCGAACACGCGCTCAAATGATGGACGAGACCCGACGCAAGCTGCTGGCATCGGCGCGCGCGGCCTTCGCTGAAAAGGGCTTTTCTGACACGTCGATGGATGACCTTACGGCTGCCGTCGGGCTGACGCGCGGGGCGCTTTATCACAACTTTGGCGACAAAAAGGGCCTTTTTGCCGCCGTCGTCGACCAGATCGACGCCGAGATGGCGGCCCGCGCGCGCAGCCTCGCCGAGGCTGAGAGCACCTTGTGGAACGCGCTTCTGGCCGAAGGTAGTGCCTATATCGAGATGGCGCTGGACCCCGAGGTGCAGCGCATCGTTCTGCGCGACGGCCTGGCGGTGCTGGGCGATCCGGCCCACTGGCCCAGCCAGAACCGCTGCCTCGACGCGACCCGCGCGGCGGTGACCCAACTGCTCGCCGAAGGCGTGCTGCGGCCTGTCGATATCGAGGCGGCCTCGCGCCTCCTGAATGGCGCGGCCCTCAACGCGGCGCTTTGGGTGGCGGCCTGCGACGATCCCGCCTTGATGCTGCCGAAGGCGCAAGAGGCGTTCCGGATGCTGGCCGAAGGGCTTCTTGTCGCGCAAGCATCGTAGTGGACGGCAGGTTTGCTATCTGTCGGGCACCGGGATGACTGCATGCGCTCTGGAACAGTTGCGCTGCATCCCCGTCAGCAAGCTTTCGCACCCGCCACGAGAGGCGTTCCCGGCCTCAACACCAACTCGCCGCTGGCGATTTCAACAGGGCTGCAACTGCCGGAAACAGCCGGATGATCCCTTTCGGTGAACACTCCAGGGGCAACAGGACCACCATGTCCGGTCTGCAGAAGCCGCACCGCAGCATCTGACGATGCGCGACCGCCCGCAACTGGCCGTCCCCGCGCTCATCTGCCGATCGGCGCATTCTGGGCAGCCGTCTCTCTCACCATGGCAAGGAACGCCTTGAACCCCGCCGACGGGTTGCGCCGTCCGGGGTAATACAGGCTGAAGCCCGGTCGGGGCGGGGTCCAGTCGTCCAGCAGGCGGGTCAGCCGCCCGGCGGCGATGTCATCGGCCACGTCTTGTTCAATGAAGAAGCCGATGCCGGCGCCGTCCAGAACGGCAGCGCGGGCGATGGCGGCCTCGTCCAGCGTCAGGCGGCCCTGAGCCTCGATCTGAACCATTTCTCCGGCCCGTTCGAAGAACCAGCGGAACAGGGCGCCGTTCGGCAGGCGCACGCGGAGGCAATGGCGCAACGGCAGATCTGCCGGGGTCAGGGGCGTGCCATGGGCCGCCAGCCAATCAGGCGATGCGACCACGGCATAGCGCTGCGGTTTCCCCAAGGGCAGCGCGATCATGTCGCGGGGCACCAGATCGGCGGGGCGCAGACCCAGATCGAACCCCTCGGCCACGATGTCGACCAGACGCCCCTCGGTGACCAGATCGATAGCCACGTCGGGGTATCGGCGCAGAAAGGACAGGACCAGCGGCGTGATTTCCCGTCCCGCCTGCACCGAGGCGTTGATCCGCAGCAGGCCCGAGGGCGTCTGTCGCTGCGACTGCACCACCTCCATCGCCCCGCGGATCTCGGCCACAGCGGGGGCGATGCGGTCGACGAATGCGCGCCCGGCATCGCTCAGCGACACGCTGCGCGTGGTGCGGTTGAACAGGCGCACGCCAAGGCTGGCCTCCAGCCGCGCGATACTATGGGACAGCGCGGTGGTCGACATGCCCAGATCCAGCGCCGCCGCTCGGAACGAGCCGCGCCGCGCGATGGCCAGCACCGCCTCCAGCCCCTTCAACCCATTGTCCTGATCCTGTCATCTCAAGATGCCGATTTATCCCGATTATCCGCATGTCCGTCCAGCGCTATGTTGAGGTCATCAGAACCGGAAAGGACCGAGCCATGCCGCTGCCCCGCCCCATCCAGACCTATTTCACCGCCCTCGCGCCGCAGGACGGCGACGCCCTTGCCGCCGCCTTTGCCCCCGATGCCATCGTCCATGATGAGGGCCACGACCATCGCGGCCCGCAGGCGATCCGCGCGTGGTGGTTGGCCGCCAAGGCCAGATATCGCCACCATGCCGCGCCGATTGACGTGACCGACACGGCAGGAAAGACCGTGGTCCGTGCGACCGTGACCGGCGATTTCCCGGGCAGTCCTGCCGTGTTGACCTTCACCTTTGGTCTGGCCGGCGACCACATCACCGATCTGAGGATCGGCTGATGCCCGCGTTCCTGACGCTGCAGGGCAAGCGCGCCCTGATCACCGGCGGCACGCAGGGCTCGGGCGCGGCCACCCTGGCGCTGTTCCGTCAGCTGGGCGCGCAGGTTCTGACCACGGCGCGCAAGCCTGTCGATCTGCCGGACGCGCTGTTCGTCGCCGCCGATCTGACCACCCCCGAGGGGTGTGACACCGTCGTCAGGGCCGTGCAAGACCGGATGGGCGGCACCGACATCATCGTCCACATGCTGGGCGGTTCTTCCGCGCCCGGCGGCGGCTTCGCGGCATTGGGTGATGCGGAATGGCAGGGTGAACTGGCGCTGAACCTGATGCCCGCCCTGCGGCTGGACCGGGCACTGGTGCCGGGCATGGTCGCGCAGGGGGCGGGGGTGGTGGTCCATGTCACCTCCATTCAGCGCCTGCTGCCGTTGCCCGAGGCGACCACCGCCTATGCGAGCGCCAAGGCCGCGCTGTCGGTCTATAGCAAGAGTCTGTCCAAGGAGGTCTCGCCCAAGGGTGTGCGTGTGGTGCGCGTGGCGCCGGGCTGGATCGAGACCGAGGCGTCAGTCCGGCTGGCCGAACGTGTGGCAGCCGATGCAGGCACAGGTGGTGTGAAAGCTGCCAGTGCCATCGCGGTGACAGGGCCTATGCCGGGCATCTTCTGCAGTCGGGCCGAGAACCGCGAACGTCTGCTGGCCGCCGCAATCTGCGCATCAAGCTCGGTGATCCGCTGCGACAGGCCGTCGATCTGGTCATAGCAAAGCTGCGCCATGTGGCGGACCACAGCAGGAAGATCGTCCGACCCTGCGCCCGGCTCCAGAACGGCCCGCAGTTTGTCCACATTCTCCCGACCCTTTCCGGCGACAAGCCCGAATTCGGCGAGATGCCCGCGCAAGGCATTGATCACCTGCGTCCGCTGTCCGACCAGCAGATCCCGCAGCCTGAAGATCATGCCGAGCCCCTGCTGTTCCGGGGTCTTCACCTCGACGAAACGCATGGTCGGCCGACTGCCCGCCTCTGCAATGGCTTCGGCATCCGCCATGTCGTTTTTCTGGCTCTTCACATACGGCTTGACGAATTTCGGGGCGATCAGGCGCACGTCATGCCCGATGGCCGTCAAGGTCCGCGCCCAATGGTGGGCCGTAGCGCAGGCTTCCATCGCAACGACGCACCCGGGGTGAGACTGCATGAAAGCCAGAAACTGCCTGCGCGACAGCTTCTTGCGAAACACGACCTCGCCCTCTGCTGTCGCTCCGTGCAGTTGAAAGACCTGTTTCGCCAGGTCAACGCCGATGATCGAGACTTCCTTCATAGCCAATTCCTCCTGATCCTGTCTGGATCACTCTGGCACAAGTGCCGTCAGGAGGGGCTACCCAACCCATCATCAACGCCGTCGGCATATCGAATCACATGCTCCGCGCCTGAGAAATGCAGTATCCAAACCGACTCATCTTCGGAAATTTCGTCGGAGGGTTGCGCACGAAACGGTTGAACACCCGCCGGAAAGGTTGCTCTGGGCGTTTTCGGTCTTGATTTCCGTTACGGAAATCTTGACGTAGATAACAAGTAAGCAATTGATATATAATTATAAATTAACTCACAGGCTCGTGGGTGAGCATTTGCCCAATGAGCGGAAAATTGCTCACGCCGCGGATGCCTCGTATAAAATCTTGCCACGTCATGATTTTGCATCAATCGTTAAGTTACATGGAGACGTGAAATACTTTCAGTTTCGCGAGGGGGGAGGCGAGCATTGTCGGATCGAGCGCTTGAGCTGGACGAACTTGAAAGACTTCTGAATCATGACCCGGCCGGCGTTGAGCTGAAGCGATTGCTGGAAAAGTTATCGGCTGCAAAGAGCATAGTGATCCGCGAGATGGATCGTGGGGTAAGTCCTGAAGTTTACGCCCAGCTTACTCTTCTTGCTCAGGCATATAATTCAGGAATTGATGCCCTGCCGAAACTTTGGGCGAATATTAACCACTCAGAGTGAACGGAGACTAAAATGGCTAATCCCATTACCGGAGATTTCAACGCGGGCATGCAGGACGTGATCAACCAGCAGCGTGCGATTACGCTGGAGGCTGCGAAAACCAACGTGGAAATTGCAAAACAAACCACATTGAAGGACGCCTACGGCAAGATCCGCTGATTATAGCCAATTATATGATGAGAGACGGGATTTCGTCTCGTCTCTCATTTTTCTCTTGAATTCCGGAGCTCGCCATGGGGGAACAGGCAGGGCGCCGTTCCTCTGCGGACAGTTTCGTGCTGAGCGTCCTCGCTGGACCGAACGCAGGGGCATCCGTTTCGCTGGAAGCGGGGCGCTACACGATCGGCAGCGATGACGGCAACGACATTGTCCTAGCCGGATTGGGTGATCGGATCATCAATTTGACATTGAAGGGTGCGGCGGTCATAGCCAATCCGGTCGTCGACGGCATAGGGCTGATGGGCGAAGGAGCGAACGGCTTCGCGCCGCTGACCGTGAAGGGCGCGCCTTACCAGATCAAGCTGCCCGCGCGGCTTTGCCTTGGCTCTCATGTGATGGTGCAGCTTTCGGGCGGCGTGCAACGGCCCTCCACGGATCGGCGTATGCTTGTCGGCGTCGGCCTGGCGGCCTTGTTCATTGGCTGCTGGCTGGGCGCAGCACTGTTTACGCAATCGCCGACGCCTGTGCTTGCCGGCCTCGGCAGTTCGGCGGCGGCCGATGTGTCGGACCGGGAAGTGCTGACGGAACGGGCAGAGCCTGCGGTCCCGCCGCGGATCAGCAGTTCGCCGCAGCTTGAGTGTTTTAGCGATTGCGTTCTGGCAGCCGAGGCCGAGCTGAAGTCCCGGCTCGCGGCAGCGGGCCTCAACAATCTGACACTCAGCCATGATAGCGGGGTTCTTCGCCTTGGCGGGACGGTGCTGCCCGAGCAAGTGAACGATTGGCGTCAGATCCGCACCAAGTTCGAGGCAGAGTTCGGGCAAAGCCTGCCGATCGTTACAGCAATCGAATCCGAGACGGCGCCAATGCTGGCCGTGTCTTCGGTTTGGCTGGGCGAAAATGCCGAGGTTCGCACCAAGACCGGCAATGTCTATCGGGTCGGCGACCGGGCCCGCGATGGCTGGGTCGTACGAAAGATCGACCGCGGCAGCGTAGAGTTCGAGCGTGACGGCCAGCTTGTCGCGGTACGTTTTTAGGGGAATGCAGAATGGCTGACTCGATCCATCCTTCTTCCCGTCTTATCTCCAGCACGCCGGCGACGCATGAGTTGCCGCGCCTGGGCCGGATCGGGCGTCCGCATCAGCCCGCGCCGATCAGGGATGCCGACGATATCAGTTCGCGCCCCCGCCCGCGCGGTGAACGGGTCGGGTTCCAGTCGATCCTCGAGACCGGGCTCGGCAATGTCAGCCTGCCATCAGCGCCCGACCTGATCACCGCGCTGGAAACGGCCCGCAGCTATGCCGACCGCGCCGACAAGGCGGTTCCGGGGCTTGGGCGTCTGGTCGATGCGGTGCTTGAGGACGAGTGCCGCAAGCTGTCGTGTTACATGGACATGCAAACAACATGAATGCTCCGCTTTCGATCATCACGAATTCGATCAGGCCGTCGGACCGGGCTGTGGGCGATGAGCCGACGGATGAGCAGCTTGAGGATATCTATGGCGAACTTGGCAACTGGGATGAAGCCGAGGCTTTGTCTAACAATCTGATCGCTGCCGATGCGCGCAAGCACGGACACATCCTGTCGTCGCTGGCGCTGCTTTATCTGCGCCACGGCAATCCGTCGAGAGCGATGGTTCTGGCGCTGGCGGCGCTATCGATGGGTGATGTGCGGCCCTCGGCGCTGCTGACCCTGGCGGAATCGCTGCTGCGGGCCGGGGATCCGGAACAGGCGATGTCGGTGCTGACCCGGTTCGACGAGACGGATCCGGGCCTGATAGATCCGGCGGCGACCGATATCCAGCACGCCGCGCGCCAGTATATCCGCGCCAAGGCGCTGCATCGGCAGGGCGATGCCATCGGAGCACGGGATGCGCTTGTGCTGGCCCGCGATCTGCGGGTTGCAGCCGAGGCCCGAAAGGAGAGCGGCTAATGGCGGAGGGCGGGTTCAGACGACGGCTCAACGCAATTGCGGCGCGGCAGGATCTGGTTTTGGTGATCCTGCTGATCCTGATCGTCTTTATGATCATCGTGCCGTTGCCGACCTGGTTGATCGATCTGTCGATTGGCTTCAATCTGGCGATCTCGGTCCTGATCATGATCGTGGCAGTCTATCTGAAATCGCCGACGACGCTGTCCACGCTGCCCTCGATTCTGCTCTTCAGCACATTGTTCCGGCTGGCCATCAGCATCTCGACCACACGGCTGATCCTGCTACAGGCCGATGCCGGTCAGATCGTCGAATCCTTCGGGAACTTCGTCATCGGCGGCTCGCTTCTGGTCGGCATGGTGGTGTTCCTGATCATCACCATCGTCCAGTTCATCGTCATCACCAAGGGCTCTGAACGCGTGGCCGAGGTCTCGGCGCGCTTCTCGCTTGATGCGCTTCCGGGCAAGCAGATGGCGATCGACAGCGATATGCGTGCGGGCGAGATCGATCTGGCCGAGGCGCGCCGCCGCCGCGAGACGCTGCAGACCGAAAGCGAATTTTACGGCGCGATGGACGGCGCGATGAAGTTCGTCAAGGGCGATGCGGTGGCCGGGCTGATCATTATCGCGGTCAACATTCTTGGCGGGCTTGGCGTCGGTGTCGGGCAAATGGGAATGCCCTTTGGCGAGGCGCTGCATCGCTATTCGGTGCTGACTATCGGCGATGGCATGGTCAGCCAGATCCCGGCGCTGATCATGGCGATCAGTTCGGGCATCGTGATCACCCGGATCGCGAACGAGCGCTCGGTAGATCTGGCGCATGACATTACCGAACAGGTATCGGCCAATCCGCGGGCCTTGCAGGTGGCAGCAGTGGTGCTGCTTGGCTTTGCACTGATCCCTGGCTTTCCCACTCCTGTCTTTCTGACGCTGGCGCTGGTCTTCGGGACGGCGGGCTTCCTGATCGCGCGGCGCAAGCAGGCCGAAGAGATCGAGGAAAGCCAGCGTCCGACGACCGATGGCAAGCAGGATCTGTTGATGGCGCCGATGGCACCGGTGCGGCTGGCCGTCGGTCCCGACATTGCTGAAAGCATCGACCGGATCGAGTTCGACAGGGTCGCCTTGCGCGAACGGACCAATGTGTTCGAGGATCTGGGCGTGCCCTTCCCGCGGCTGCAATTGTGGATCGATGCGGATGCACCGAAGGATCGCTGGCAATTGCTGGTCGAAAGCGTGCCGGTTGCAGAGGGCTATATTCCGGCGGGGCGGCTGCGCCTGACCGATGACGCGGAAACCGCCGAGATCCTGGGCATTCCTGTTGATGATATCGAGCTGAGCCCGACCGAGCCGCACAGCTATTGGTGCGATGCGTCTAAGGCCTATGAGCTTGAGAAGAACGGAGTTGCCTATCAATCCCCGGCCGAGGCGCTGGCTCATATCGCGGCCCGCAGATTGCCGCGCCATGCCGCCGAATTTCTGGGCGTGCAAGAGGTGGGCGCGCTGCTTGCGGCGATGGAATCGCGCTATGACAGCCTGGTCACCGAGGCGCAGAAGGCGCTGTCCCTCCAAAAGATCGCGACGATCATGCGGCGTCTGGTGGAAGAGGAGATTCCGGTTCGAAACCTGCGGGTTCTGCTGGAAACCATCGTCGACTGGGCCCCGCGCGAGAAGGATCCCGAGCTTCTGTCGGAATATGTCCGCACCGCGCTGGCCCGTCAGATCAGCTACAAGTTCGCCGATCGGGATCGCTTCATCGCCGCCTATATCGTCGATGCCGATATTGAGGGGCTGATCCGCAGCTCGATCCGCAATTCCTCGTCGGGGGAATATCTCTCGTTGGAATCGAAACAATCGCGCCGCCTGCTGGAGCGCCTGAAGGAAACCGTCGGCGATCCGCAATGCCATTCTGCGCCGCCGGTCTTTATCTCGACCACCGAGATACGCCGCTTCCTGCGCAAGTTCCTTGCGACGCATGAGATCACCTTCCCGGTGCTCTCGCACAAAGAGATCGCTCCCAGCTTCAAGGTGCAACCCATCGCGATGTTGTCGTTACAATGAAAAAACTCCTGACCCATATTTATGGACGCTCTGGCCGGATGGCCATGACAGGTTTCGTCGCAGCCCTGATCGCGGGCGTCGTCATCACCGGCGCCGATGCGCAATCGACGCGTATCTATCTGAGCGAGGGGGACGGGCGCCGGATCGAGCTGCCGGAAGATACGGCAACGGTCTATATCGCCAATCCGATGATTGCGGACGCGCAGGCTATCTCGCCCACGGCGATCTATCTGACGGGCTATACGCCGGGACGTACCAGTGTGATCATCACCGGCGAGAACAGCGCAGTCAGCGCCGAATATGAGGTCGAGGTGATGCCTGCCTCAGGCGGCGCGGAAGCCCTGCTTCCCTCCGAGACGATGGTTCGGCGCAAGGAAGGCATCGCGATCATCTCGGGCGGGGTGAATGACGTTCAGGGCACGCGCGGCGTGGTTGCTTCCGAACGTTCTTTCGGGCGCCAGGGCGTCGTGACACGCGATGAGACGACCTATGGCGGTGGCACGCAGATCTCGTTGCGGGTTCGCTTTGTCGAAGCCTCCAGAAGCGAATTGCGTCGGATGGGCGTGGATCTGGCCGCACTTGGGGCAAGCGCGGGCGGCCCGCTGCGCGTCGTCACCGGCGGCGATCCAAGCGGTTTTCTGGGCGGGGCGGCGGCCAGCAGCCCGGCCATTGGCGGGCGGATGACCTCGGGTAGCTTCACCATCGACACGATGATCAATGCGCTGGAAGAGCGCGGGGCCGTCCAGATCCTGTCTGAACCGACGTTGACCACCGTATCGGGTCGCCGCGCCAGCTTCCGTGCGGGCGGCGAGATCGGCTATCCGATCAATCAGGGCGATGGCGTGATTTCGGCCGCGTTCCGGCAATATGGCGTCTCGATCGAATTCCTGCCGACAATTCTGCCGAACGGCCGCATCGCCATCGAGGTTCAGCCCGAGGTCAGCTTCCTCAATCACGACAACCAGGTGAGTGTGGACGGTTTCGTGGTTCCCGGCCTGTCGGTGCGCCGTGCCGATACCACGGTCGAGGTCGGCAGCGGTCAGACCTTCGCCATTGCCGGTCTTTACGAGCAGTTCTCGGAGAACGGCCGCCGCGGCACGCCGGGGATGAGCGGGCTCTTCGGGCGGTCGAGCAATGTCCGGCAAGAACGCGAGCTGTTGATCTTCATCACCCCCTATATCGCCGAGGCCAGCAATGTCAGCGCCCCGCCGGTCGCCCGGCGTCCGGTGCGCAATACCGTGGGGTTCATCACCAGATGAAATATCTTCTGATCCCCGCCGTTGCGCTGCTGGCCGCCTGCACCGATCCGCTGATCAAGGATTCAGACGTGATCGCCCGCGCCTCGGCCCCGGCCTATGGCTATTCCGAAAGCGGCCATGTCATCCCGTCCTCGTGCCAGCGCGTCGGCGGCATCCATTCGCGCCGCGCGCCGGGCTGTGAGCGTGATCTGGTTCTGGCGCGACAGGTTGCCAATCCGCGCGATCTCGTCTCGCCGGTCAGCCCCGGTCCTGCCGCGGCGGGCCCACTCGGGCGGGCGGCGGACAGCTATATCTACGGCCATGACGGTTCAGGCCGGCCCAACTATCCCGAAGACCCCCATTGGCGGCTCCGGTCGGGATCGGCGGGCGGAGCGGGCCAGGCGCGATCGATCGAGGTCGAATGACGATGCCCCTTTAGTACAGGGCCGCACATGTCCCGGCCCGTGTATCTGGTTCACGGTTGGTAACGACAGGTCAATGCTTCCTTAGGAGGGAATAATGGAAGTGAACGCTCACGCTGCCGGATGGCAGGACTTCTACAGCGACCGCCAATCACGCTGCGATTCCGCGCCCGACGAGGCGTTGAAGAAGCATTTCCAGGCGGAACTGGACGTGGCGCGTCAGACCATGCAGGCCATGGGACTGGACGTTCCCGAAGGCCAGCCCGCGCCGGAAACCGAGGCCCCCGCGGGCGGCGAGGATCTGCCCGGTGATGTTGCGGGTGAGGTGCCCGGCGATCTGCCCGAGCAGCCGGTCAATGCCGCTGTCCAGCCGGACAACCCCGACCTGCCCGCCGGCGATCCCGAGACGCTTGGCTATGAGGATCAGGCCAGGCTCGACAAATACCGCGAAGACCTTGAGCCTCCTCATCAGGTTCCGGGCGGTCCTGAAGGTCAGGTGCCGAATGATCCGGCGGGCGACATCCCGACCCCGGTTCAGCGCCATCAGGTCGCCGGTGACGTCCCCGCCGTCGAAAGCGCTTCGCCGCAATATAACGATGCGCTCGAGGCCTTCCGCGCGCAGATCCTCGCCGCCTCCAAGGCGACCGGCATCCCCCCTGATATGCTTGCCGCGATGATCTGGGAGGAATCCAAGGGCGATCCCGACGCGATCTCGACCAATGCCGAGAACGGCAAATCCGATATCGGCCTGATGCAGATCAACGAGGACACCTTCGCCGAGATGAAGGCCAAATATCCCGACCTGATCAAGGGCGACATCAACGACCCCGAATCCAACATCATGGCGGGCGCGCTGTATCTGGCCGAGAAGAAGGAAGAGTTCGGCGATTGGGATCTGGCGCTGCGGGCCTATAACTCAGGCTCTGCCTCGGTCGATCCCGACAATCCCGACGTCTCCACCACCGACCTCGGAACCGACAGCTATGTCAACCGGGTGAACTACTATCAGGACCTGATCAAGGAAGGTCAGGACCTCCCATCCGAATACTCCGAGATCCCCGAACAGGTTCAGACCTGATCGCCCGAACCCGAGCGCCTGCCAAGCATGCCACGGCTGAAACGGTAGGCGCTCACCGCACCACATAGTTCGCACCGAAAGCGGGCATAGCAAACCGACGGCGCAAAAGACGCGTTAGCCACAACGCTCATCGGCCCCTGGTCCAAGATATAAGAGGGAGAAGAACGATGCCCATGGATGTCTCTTCAACTTTAGAACGTAACAAAGCCCCGCAAGAGATCGATATCCCGACCCCGGTGAAATTGGCAGCTAGCAGAAGTAATTCCAAGCCGGACGAGAGAAGTGGCGACGATAGCGAAGCCCCCAAAACCCTTGAGGACGACGACGTTCTTCCTCCGGTCAACAAGCTCGAGCCGAAAAGGGTTGATGACGATACGATCTCTTACACGTTCAACGGCGAAACCTATTATGTCAATCGCGAGGAAACGCCATTCAAGTATAATGTCTTGGAAGGCAAGCTCCTTGGAGCTGAGATCGACAAGAGCGACAACAACATCAATGTAAACGTGCCAGAGTCGAGCGCGACCGACTTCATGAACGCAAAGACGACCGAAGATGGGAAGACGGTCGGTGAGCTGTTCCACGAGAACATGAAGAAGGAATGGGGCGATCTGAGCCTCGACGATCCGCGTCGCCAGTATTTCGAGCTGATGGAGGCCAAGTCGGCGCTGGCTGCGGGCTATCACGTCGTGCCCTACCAGACGAGGGACGGCGCGTTCGGATCGACGGTAACGACCTCTTTGGATTCAACATCACCCCTTGATCAGGCCAGCACCTATGGTCTTTTGAAGGAAGAGGAAATCGCCAAGAAACTGGCCGAACTGTCTGAACGCCCCGAGATCGTAGAGGGCGTGGACAAGCTGATGAACGACGCTGTTTCGAAAATCGAGGACCGGCGCGGGCTGACGAACAAGGTCTTCGACTCCATGTCCAGCGACGAATACATGGACATGCTGGAATCCCTGGACCCGGAAGTGGCAAAGGTGCGATTTGCCAACGACCTGAAATCGCTTGATTTCCTTGACAAGAACAAGGCCAGCGAAATCCGGAACAAGTTCCTCGATGAGGGCCTGGTCGATGAATTCACCAAGATTATGGAGAGCGGTGAATTCGATAAGGAAGCGATAGAGCTTGCTGCCAGCGATACGGTCCAGAAGGCATTGCAAGCGACTTTCATGTCGGCTTTCGGCATCACCTTCAGCGATATGGCCGTTCAGAACTATCTTAAGGACGGCAGCGGGAACCTGCCCGATGACGTAAAGCGTGGTCTGGACAGCTATAAGGTTGCGGTCAACGTTGCCACCACCGCCTTCGCGGATTCGTTCAAGGCGAACGGAAAGTTCGACCTGGCCGATGTAACGAAGCGCCTCAGTCAGGGTATTTTGGCCGCAGACAACCTTCCGACCTCTTCGACTTCGGTCCGGAACGGCGCGGCGGCGCTGCTGAACGGCGCGATGATGAATGGCGCCCTGCCGGCAGCGGGCGGTATTCTTGCCGGTGTAGCCACAATCTATACACTGAACAAGAATGGCGGGGATACGCTCGAAGAACGTATGGGCGCTGCACGGACCGGGTTGATCGTCATCGCGACCAGCCCGGCCCTGGTGAAGGCCGGTTCGAAAGTGGTCGAGTCCTTCTTCAACAAGCCCGGCATGACCGCCATGCTTGGTCTGGAAGACAATACGCAGTTGCGGGAGGCGTTCGAGAAAAAATTCGGCGAAGCGGCCAAGCCGCCCGAGTTGCCCACACCGCCTGAATCGCCCACGCGCCCCGGATCGCCGGTTTCACCCGGGCTCGGTTTGGATCTGGGCGATATGGGAATAGAACTGGATGACTGGAGCAGGGATCTGCTTGGGGATATCAACAGGGCCGGTTCGGGAGAGAATGGCTTCTCCGAAACCATGCGAAACATGAATGTCGGTCTTGATGACGCGGGCGATGCCGCGACCCGGCCGATTGCCGACGCCTTGGACAATGCCGACCCGGCTGACCGCGCCAGCTTGATGAACATGATCGATGACCGTGTGCAAAGCATGGGTGTGGATCCAAGTGATCTGGATACCCCAAGCAAACTGCGCATCATCGGAACGATCATGACGACCGTGGGTGGGCTTGCCGACACCGTTGGGGGTATTCTCGACATTGCGCTTGGCGGCATGTCGCTGGACAAGCTCAGGAAGGATCCGGATGCCATGCCGGATGAGATCGCTGGCGCCACGTTCCAGTTGCTGGGCGGCATCAGTATTGCAGGTATGGCAGGCACCAGTCTGGCCAGTATGCTTGCAGGTCCCGCTACCGCCGCCACTATGGGGGTAGCGGCTGGTGCGATGGGCATCGCGGGTCTGGTTTTCGGTGGCATCTCGGCAATCATTGCCGGAGTCGTCGCCAGGAAGAAGCAAGATCAGGCGATGGACAACGTCCGCCAGGACTTCAATGACTGGAGCAGGCTGGGCATCACCGAGGACGATTGGGGCGACAAGCTCAACTACGCGATTCATACCGCCTACGAGTATAATTCGCGAAAGGGTTCGTCAAAATATTACGACCTCTATCCGGAAGACAAACCCGTATGGGAGGGACGCCCCGAACAATACGAGGCGTTCACCGAATACGTGGCCAAGCATGGTAAGATGCACGATGACTGGTTCAAGGACTGGGACGAGGAAGAGCTTGGCGCCAGCATCGGCAACTGGGGGGACAATTTCGGTTCGGACGATCCCTCGGGCCTGCCGCGTTTCGGCGATTCCGGCAAACCGGGCAGCTTCGGGGAATTCAAGCGCGATGTCGACCGTGTCGATGTAGGCTCGATCGAACTGGCCGAAAACGGCCGCGTCATCTTCAGGAAGGATGGTGTCAAGCAGATCATTGACCCGCAGATCGGCGAGAAGGCAAGCGACAAGGATCGGCGAGATATCATCAATTATCTCAAGGACTTGCATCAGATCACCCATCCCGGAGGCAAGCGTGACCAGGACATCATCGACCGGATCACCAAGCTGCATGACGAATCCGATCGCTATAACGAAATTTCGGATCTGAAGCGTATCCTCGACGACAGCAAGCCGCCGCTTTTCGGCAAGGACGGCAATACCAAGGTCGGCACGTTCAGCGATTTCAAGCGGGACATCGACCGCGTCGACATCGCCTCGATCCGGCCCGACTCAGGCGACAGCAGTGTCATCTATTTCGAAAAGGACGGTCAGGAATGGATGCTGGACAAGGATGACCACGGCAGCCTGAAAAAGGGGGATGCTGAGAAGATTTTCGATTACCTGAACAATCTCTACGTCATGACGCATCCCGGCGGCAAACCGGATCAAGATCTGATCGAACGGATCGAGGGATTGTTCGGTAAGTCCGACGATCACAACGATCTGGACGATCTCAGGGACGAGATCGGGGTCGACAAAGACCCGACCGGCCTGCCGGTATTTGGCGATGGCGGCAAGCCCGGCACCTTCAAGGACTTCCGGCGTGATATCGACCGCGTGGATATCGGGTCGATCGAGCTTGCCGATGGCGGGCGCGTCATCTTCAAGAAGGACGGGGTCCGCCAGGTCATCAACCCATCGGATGGCGACAAGGCCGGGCGCGACACGCGTCGCGACATCATTCGCTATCTGGAAGGGCTCTACCATCTTGCGCGGCCGGACGGCGATCTGGACAAGGATCGCGTCGACATGATGAACGACATCTTCGGGCGCACCGACAAGTACAACGATCTGGACGCAATCCGCGACAAGATCGAAATGGAGGAGAGCGCCGATGGTCTGCCGTTCTTCGGGGACGGCGGCAAGCCCGGCAAGTTCGGCGACTTCAAGGAGGACATCGACAGGGTGGACATCGGCTCGATCGAGCTGCTGGACAACGGTAATGTCATCTTCACCAAGGATGGCGTGAAACAGGTCGTCTCGGTCACGCATGGCAGCGATTCCGACAAGAAGACGCGCGAACAGATTATCAACTACCTGAAGGAGATGCACAAGATCGCCCACCCGGACGGCAAATTCGATCGTGGCATCGCGGAACGGATGGATTGGGTGCTTGGCGCGAATGACAAGCACAACGAACCGGACAAGATCGGCGACTACATCGACGAATGGATTCGCAAAGGAAGACCGAAAGAAAAGGATAGGAAAAAATGGTGATCTTCCGCCGCCGCACAGCGTCCGCATCAGAAAGCCGGTGTTCGACATGCACGCTGACCGTCTGATGGTCATCAGAAATATGCCGCCGGGGTTTCTCCGGCGGTGCGTTCGGGATTTGCGGTGATGGTTCGCGTTTTCGCCATGGTGCCCGTTCTTGGCATTTGTGCGCTGCTTCTGGCGGGGATACCTGCGGTGGCGCAGCATCCTGACCTGCTTCGGGCGTTTCCCTACGCGGCCAGTGACGAGCGGGCCGATACGGCCTTGCGCGATCTGATGCGGCGGACAGGGATCCCGGTGATCATCAGCAACGAGATCACCGGGTTGGTATCGGTCAACAACAGCAATGGCAGCATCATGGACGTGCTGAACTCGATCTCGGAACAGGTCAATGGCGTGTGGTGGTTCGATGGCAGCGCGGTGCGGGTCGAGCCAAGCTCGGTTCTGACCAGCCGGATGATCCCGCTGGATGGCTTTACGGTCGGTCAGTTCCGCCAGCAGATGCGGGCGGTGCGGCTTGAGGATGCGCGCTTTCCGATCAGTGCGGCCGAGGATGCCTCGATGATCCGGCTGTCGGGTCCGACGGGCTATGTCGATGCGGTCGAGGCGCTGGCACTTCATCTGACGGAACTTCGCCGCGCGGACAAGCCCGTGCGCGCGGGCTTTCCGGTCATCATCAGGGGACGGGAAACGGCGAGATCGCAACCCGAAACCCCGCAACAACAAGGGAATGAGTGAGATGCAACAGCTTTCAACCCAACAGAACGACGACCTTCATCTGCTGATGTCCATCGCGGTCCTTTCCGGCAAACGCGGCGTCGATGTCGATCTGATGCCTATCTTCGAACTGTGGGAGGCAGAGTATCCGCAAGACGCCTTGGGCAAGGTCGGCCGCGGGCTTGCGATGGTGCACGAGGGTGATCTTCGGGGCGGCTACGAACTGATCAAGAAGGCTGCCGCGACCTCGACCTCGCGGGCGGATCAGGCGCAGGACGCTTTGAAATCGCTGACCGAGGGCTTGGGGGAATATCTGGACTGATCGTCGCGCCGGGATGCGGCCGCCGATATCATCGGGAGGAATACAGAATGGTCACTGCAGTCATAGCCGTCGGCGATGCCGACCCCGCCGCCAAACTTCAGACCGTGAACCTTGACGCGAGCGAGGCAGCGCCGGAAATGAGCAACATTGCCCAGGCCGCGCTGGCCCGGATCACCGAGATGGACAGCGGCTATCGCGCCAGCGCGGCAAAGCTGGAGGCGCTGGATTCGAAGCACTTCGCGCTGAACGGAACCGAGTCCAGTCTTGCATCCTCGATCAATCAGGTCAGCGAGACGTTCCGGGTTGCGCTGGAGGTGCAGACGCAGATCACGCAATTCTCGATGGTATCTTCGTTGTCCCAGACGCTGAGCACGCAGTTGAACAGCTTTCTGCGCGGGCAATAGGATCTTTTCCGCATGAAGATCACGCAGTTCATCGCCGTTTTATGTGCCGTCCTGTTTCTGGCGGGGTGCAAGTCCGAACTTTATACCGGCCTGACCGAACGTGAGGCAAACGAGATGGTGGCGGCGCTGGTCGGCGCCGGGATTCCGGCCTCGAAATCCGGCTCTGGCGAAAATCTGAAGGTCATGGTCGATGGCGGCCGTTTTGCCGAGGCGATGAACGTGCTCGAGGTGCGCGGTCTTCCGGCGCAAACCTATTCCAACTTTGGCGAGGTGTTCCGCAAGGAGGGGCTGGTCTCGTCCCCGACGGAGGAACGGGCACGCATGGTCTATGCGCTCAGCGAGGAACTGTCGCGGACCATTACGCTGATCGACGGGGTTCTGTCGGCGCGGATCCATGTAGTTCTGCCGGAAACGGACATGCTGGGGCGGAATGTAAAGCCCTCCTCGGCCTCGGTCTTTGTCCGCTATTCGCCTGCGGCGAATGTTCAGGACTATTCCGCGCAGATCAAACTGCTTGTGGCGAACTCGATCGAGGGATTGCTCTACGATAATATCACCGTGGTGATGGTGCCTGCGGAAGAAACCCGGAACACCACCGAGCCGGTCCGGTTCGCCGATGTGCTGGGCATCTGGGTGCATCCCGCCTCGGCCAACAGATTGTGGGCGGTTCTGGGCGGGATGTCGGCGATGACGATCGCGGCCTTCGGCTTGGCTGTCTGGCCCAGCCTGCGTCGCTCGCGCAGGTCCGAGGCGCGCCCGGAGGCGAGTGCGACGCAAGAGGGCAAGTCATGAGCAAAGCGGCGGATCGCGACGAGATCTCCCCCGGTCCGGAACGGGTGTCGGCGCAGGAGGTGGCGCGCGCCAGGCTGCGCGCCCGCTCCAGTGCAGCGCGTGTGACGCTGCGCCGTCCAAGCCTTGATCCGCAGGGGCGGGGCGGGGCGCGCAAGGCACGGGATCTGTCGCCCGTCGGCGCGGCGGACCTGCCAGACAATTCGCCTGCGGTTCAACTGTTGCTGTCGGGCAAGCGGGCCGAACTGGTGCTGGACGCGGCTGTGGCGGCGCTTCTGTCGCCGCTGTTTGCCGATGTGATCGTCTCGAACAAGGTCGCCGAATTGCCGCTTCGGCGCGTGGCGCGCGAGTTCGGGCTGAGGCACCGCCATCTGGCGATGACGCTGGAAGAGATCCCGCAGCAGGAGCCCTTCGCGGTGGTCAAGGCCGGATTGCGCGGGCTGTGGATCACTATGCTGCCGCCGGTTCTGGGCCGCGAATGGGAGATAGCGGCCCAGCCGCTGCATCTGCCGACGATTGCCGTCAACCGCAAATCCGCGCCGCCGTCGCGCTTTCGCGGCATGTCCCGATGGTTGAAGCGCCGCCGCCCGAAACATGTGCTGCCGCTTGCGGTGGAAGGCCCGGACGAGGATCGGGCCGAGGCGGCCTTGCTGAGCGCAATCCGTGAACTCTGTGGTGACGCATGATGGCGCGGACAAGGCAGATCCGATCCAGCCGTATCCTCCGCAAAAAGGATCTTGCCAAGCTGCGCGATGCCGATCGCATCCTGCGCGAGGCCGAGAAGGCAAGCGAAACAAGCAGACAGTCCGCGAAGGTGCTGGAGCAGGAAATCCTTGATGCGGCCCATAAACGCGCGCTGCGCGATGCCGCGCGGGCAGCAAGCAGGGTGATCGCCGATGCGGAAGCGGCGACCTCAAGCCGGATGCAGAATATGGAGACCGAACTGGCACAGCTTGTCAGCCAGACGGTGAGGGCAATCCTTGGCAGCTATGCGGAGGAAGATGCGACCTATCGCGCCGCGCTGAATGTGCTGTCGCAACTGCGCGAGCATCGGCAGGGACGCGTCTTTGCGGCGCCGGATGTCGTCGATCTGATGCGCCGCGCTGTCACCGATCTTGGCAAGGACGGGGCCGAGGTCACGCAGGTGCTGACCGATTCAGGGCTCGCGTCCGGTCAGGCCTTTCTGGTCAGCGACCGGGGCAGCGCCGAGATCGGGTTGTCGGCCCTGACGGATTCGGCGCTGCGGATCTGGGAGGGGCCCGGAGCAGGAAAGGACCGATCCGAGTGAGTGACGCTGATCCTATGATCGAACGCCTGCGCTCGCGCGCAAGGATGATCGAGCCGGTCGAGTTGCGGGGCCGGGTCACACGGATCGTCGGCTGCGTCCTGCATGCTCAGGTTCCCGATGGCCGTGTCGGCGAGGAGTGCATCCTGCGCGATCCCGTAAGCCAGATCGAGCTGCGCGCCGAGATCATCGGCTTTGACGGCTCCGAGACCATTCTCGCGCCGGCGGGCGACATGCGCGGCCTGTCGGCGCGAACCGAGGTGATCCCGACCGGCACCGAGGCGCTTGGGCCGGCGGGGGTGGCGCTTCTGGGGCGGGTCGTCGATGCCTTTGGCCGGCCGCTGGACGGTCTGGACCGGGTCGAGGCCAATGTGCCGATCAATGCCGACCCGCCCTCGCCTCTGGACCGTCCGTTGATCGACACGCCATTGGAGACGGGTCTGCGGGTGCTGGACGGTTTACTGACGCTTGGAGAGGGACAGCGGATCGGCATCTTCGGCGCGGCTGGCGTCGGCAAATCGACGCTTCTGTCGCAGATCATCCGGGGCGCCAAGGCCGATGCGATCGTGCTTGGCCTGGTCGGGGAACGTGGCCGGGAAGTGGCCGAGTTCCTCGAGCGCGATCTTGGCAAGGAGGGGCGGCAACGTGCGGCGGTGGTCGTGGCCACCTCGGATCGCCCGGCAAGCGAGCGGCTGCGTGCGGTGATGACTGCTACCACCTGCGCCGAGGAATTGCGCCGTCAGGGAAAGCGGGTTTTGCTACTGGTCGACAGCGTGACGCGCGTGGCCCGCGCGCTTCGCGAGATCGGGCTTGCCGCAGGAGAGCCGCCGGTCCGGCGCGGCTTCCCGTCCTCGGTCTTTGCGGCATTGCCGCGGCTGGTCGAGCGGCCCGGCAGGACCGGAACCGGGGTTATTACGGCGATCTATACCGTGCTGGTCGAAGGCGATGACGACAATGCCGACCCGGTCGCGGATGAGATGCGCAGCCTGCTTGACGGCCATATAGTGCTGTCGCGCAGGCTGGCCGGTCAGGGGCATTACCCGGCCATCGACGTTCTGCGCAGCAAAAGCCGGGTGATGGAATCGGTCGCGGGCAAGGCGCAAATCCAGAACATGCGGGTTCTGACCGAGCGTCTTTCGAAGCTGGAAGAGATCGAGATCCTCGTACAGGTCGGCGAATACAAATCGGGTAGCGATCCGGTCGCCGATGCGGCGTTGGCGACCCGTGCGGCGATGAACGACTTCCTGCGGCAGGCCACGGATGAGTTCAGCGAGATGCCCCGGACGCTCTCGGCGCTGGATGACGTGGCGAGGATGGGCTGAAATGCAGGGGCCGCGTATGCAGATGAGGAAATTGCTTGAACTGTCCTCGGTTCGCGAACAGCTGGCACAGCAGCGGGTTGCCGCGGCCAGGAACCTGTTCCGCAAGCGCGCCGCCGAGGTTGCCCGACTGCGTGCCGAGGCCGATGCCTTGGCGCAAGCGCATCGCGACAACCGGATCGCCATGCGCAAGCCGATGATCAGCAAGCCCCAGCTTCGCGGGGCGATCGACGCCATCGTCGCCACATTCGACGCCGACCGGCATCGCGAGGAAGCGGCCGAGCGCGAGGTGATGGCCGCGCAAAAGAAGGTCGCCGAGGCCAAGACCGCGCTGGACCACGAGACCGCCGCGCTGGCCTCGGTTTACCGGCAGAAGCAGAAGCGGCAGGAACTGTGCGATGTGCTGGATGACGAGCACCAGCGCCATCTTGCCCGTGCCGAAGAGGCCGAACAGGGAGAGCGGCAAACGATTCTCGCGCGTCGCAGGACGGCGCCATGACGAAGGATATTCGACTGCCCGCCAGACGCGGCACGGGCGCAGGCAATGTGGCTGCGGCCCGGATCGAGGGCATCCAGAAGGTCTTCGTCGAGGCGCCGCAGCCCGCCACGCTGTTCATGCGCAGGCTGGACCGGGATCAGGCCGCGATCCAGAACCTACTGTGCCGACGCCGCTATTCCATCCGCTTCCGCATCGGCGAGACCAGCATCCATGTCGCGATCCGGCGCAGTCAGGCGGCCTCGTCCGCCTATGGCTGGATCGAGGCCGAGCTGAGCGGTCATTTCTTCCGCTTCGGCCTGCCTTGGACCGCCACGCGGCGCATCACCGGCGTTGCCGCCGAGGCCGCGACACCGGAAGATGCGGCGCTGCTGCTGGAAGACGGGCTGACAACGGTTCTCGATGAACTGGAACGCCAGTCGGGCCACACGATCACCTTCCGCCGCCTGCTGCCCGCGCGCGAGCCGGAGCCCGAAACCCGTGTTGATATCTGGTTCGGCATCGAATATTCGAACCGCGCCGAGAAAGCATCGCAGCGCGTCCAGGTCCCTGTCGAGCTGTCGCCCGCGGCCGCCCGAACCCTGGCCGAGATCCTTGGCCAGTGGCAGCGCCCCCAGCAGGACTATGGCGTGCTGTCTCTGCGCGCCGGGATCGAGATGGGCGCGACGCCCCTGACCCTTGCCGAACTTGCCAGCCTCGATCCTGGGGACGCGGTGATCATCGACGCGGCGGACAGTGCTGCGCGGATCGTGGTCGAGAACCAGTTGTTTGCAGCGGTCACACCATCCGGCAGCCCGGATCAGTGGAAGATGACCTCTGCCCTCCAGCCGCTGCCGCCCGCCCGCAGCCTTCCTTTCACCCCTCACGAGATCGAGAAAGTCATGCCCGATCAAGATACGCCCGACGACAACGCCCCCAAGGTTCAAGTCGAGCGCACCGAGGACCGAAGCTCGATAGGGGCGCTTGACGATCTTGAGCTGTCGCTGTCGGTCCGCTTTGGCGAAACCCTGGTGACGCTGCAGGATCTGCGCAATGCCGGGCCGGGCACGATCTTCACGCTGGACCGCCCCGATGGCACCCTGGTTGAGATGATGGTGAACGGCAAGGTCATCGGCACCGGCGATCTGATCTCGGTAGCGGGTCAGCGCGCGGTCGAGATCAGATCGCTCTTCCGCGAGAGCGGTTCCTGATGGACAGCCCGTTTCCCCTTCTGCTGATCGCGGCGGGCTTTACGGTCATCCCTTTCCTGATCGTCAGCCTGACGGCATTCGTAAAGATCGCGGTCGTCCTGTTTCTGGTGCGCAACGCATTGGGCACGATGCAGACGCCGCCGAATATCGTGCTTTACGGGATTACGGTGGTGCTGACCGGCTATGTCATGTCGCCGGTCTTTGCGGCCTCGCTGAATGCCGTGACTGCGGGCGGCACGTTGACGCAGATGCCCGCGCCCGCCGAATGGCCCGATATCTTCTCGCGCGGGATCGAGCCGGTGCGCGACTTTCTGATGCGCTTCACCACGCCGCAGGACCGTGAATTCTTCCTTGCCGCAGCGCAGGAGATGCATTCCGAAAATGCCGTGATGCCGCAGGAAACCGATATCTTCATCCTCGCGCCCGCCTTCGTGACGGCCGAGCTGACCAAGGCGTTCCAGATCGGGGTGCTGCTGTATCTGCCGTTCATTGTCGTCGATCTGGTGGTCACCAACGTGCTGACCGCGCTTGGCATGATGATGGTGTCACCGACGGTCATCTCGCTGCCGTTCAAGCTGTTGCTGTTCGTCGCTGCCGACGGCTGGTCGCGGCTGACCCATGGGCTGGTGATGAGTTATGTGTGAGGCGGCATGCAGCTTTATGAATCCCTGACCCATGCACTGATCCTGGTCTTCCAGATATCGATGCCAGCGATTGCGGTGGCGACGGTGATCGGTCTGGTCGTGGGGCTGATTCAGGCGCTGACGCAGATTCAGGATCAGACCCTGCCGCAAGCGATCAAGCTGTTCGCGGTCGGGGCGGTGATCGTGCTGACCGGCGGGGCCCTGTCGGCGAAGCTGGTGGCCTTCACCGTCGATATCTTCTCACGGATCTCGCAGGGATGAACAGCCTACAGGACTTGTTCGCAGGTGGTGATTACGGTGTCATCCTTGCGGACATGATGGCGCTCTTCGTGATCATCGGCGGGCGGGCACTGGGTTTCGTGATGATCCACCCGATCTTCGGCCGCTTCGGGATCAACTTCGGACTGCTGCGCGGCTCGGTCATGGTGGCGATGACGCTGCCGCTGCTGCCGACCGGTGCCGTGATGGCGGCCGCCGATCCAAGCCTGCTGGAACCCGGCAACATGCCGTTCCATATGCTGCGCGAGGTGATCATCGGCGTCATTCTGGGGCTCATCACCGGCATCCCGTTCTGGGCGGCCATCGCTGCGGGCGAAATCCTTGATACGCAACGGGGTGCCTCCTCGGCCACCGATACCGACCCGACCGGCGGGCAGGTCGCGATCAGCGGCAACTTCTTCTTTCTGGTCGCGGTGCTGCTTCTGACCGCCGAGGGTCTCCTGATCCCCGCCGTCTTCGGTCCGCTCCTAAGCAGCTATCAGCTTTTCCCGCTGTTCGGTGCACTGGCATGGCCCGATCCGGGGCAGGGCCACCTGTTGCTGGCGCGGCTGGACGATCTGCTGCGGGCGGGGCTGATCCTCGCCATGCCGATCCTGATCCCGCTGCTGCTGACCGAGGTCGTCATCGCGATCTCGACCAGATACATGCCGCAGATCAACCCAACCTTCCTGTCGATGTCGGCCAAGCAGGTCGTCTATCTGCTGATGCTTGTCTTCTTCATGCCGCTTCTGGGGCGATACATGCTTGCGCTGGTCGGCCATGACAGCTTTGGCGCCGACGCGCTGGCAAAGTTTCTCAGCGGCGCGATCAGATGAGTGGTGGGGGTTCCGAACAGAAGTCACTACCAGCCTCGGCCCGCAAGCTAAGGAAGGCGCGCGAAAAGGGGCAGGTCGTCACCTCACGCGATTCCATCGCCTCCTTGGTGACGCTGGCGGTTCTGGTCTATCTGTTCGCGCGCCGCCATCACCTGTCCGATCTGCTGTATGGTCTCTTCACCTATACGCCACCGCCCGAATTGGTGTTCAGCGCGGCATTGTCCGATCTGATGGATCTTGCCTTCAGGGTGATCATCCAGATCTGCCTGCCGCTGATGATCCTGGTCGTCACCCTGAGCATCCTTGTCGGTATGCTGATCGCTGGCGGCCCGCTCTTCACGACCGAGCCGCTGAAGCCCAACTTCAACAAGATCAACCCCGCGACAGGCTTCTTCAAGATCTTCAGCAAGAGGTCGTTCCTGACCTTCCTAATGCACGTGATCCGGGTCAGCGTAATCTTCACCACGCTGGTGCTGATCCTCGCCTATTCCGCTGCGGCGCTGTTCACCGCACCCTATTGCGGACTGGCCTGCACGCAAGAGGCCGCCATCGCGATCACCGTTCCCCTGCTTGGCGCGCTTGTGGCGATCCTGCTTCTTGCTGCGCTCTTCGACTATCTCGTCCAGCGCTCATCCTTCCTGCGCGAGCAGAAGATGACCATGACCGAGTTCAAGCGCGAGCTGAAGGATCAGCACGGCGATCCGCAGCTGCGCAGCCGCATCAAAGGCGATCGTCGCGACATGCTGGAGCGCCCGACGGGATGGGGCCAGGCTACAAACATCATCTATGCCGCGCCCCATATCGCCGTCGCCCTGCGCTATGTCCCCGACGAGATGCCGGCGCCGCTCGTCGTCGGCCGCGCCCGCGGCGCGGAGGCCATCGCGCGCGCCCTTCGCAACAGCAAAGCCCCGCGCTCCGAGGACGCACATGCCGCCGCGAAGATCGCTGCAATCCCAGTCGGTCAATATGTGACCGATGAAGAACAGATCATGGCGATCGTGCGATATCTGGCAGCCTAAAGCGGTGCGCCCGAAACTTGAATCGGGGGATTCCTGCTCGCGGTTTTTCGTGATTCCATTCCTTTGGGAGGATGGATCATGTCAGCACCATTGCCATCGGCGCTTCGTGTTCGGTTTCAACGCTACATCGAGGAGGGTCTGAGCGGACGAGCGGCAGCGGCGCGCCTGAAGCTGTCGCCGGCGACGGGGGCGCGATGGGCGCGTTTGGTTCGGACCATCGGCGATGCGCGCGCGGCACCACAAGGTCGCCCCAGGGGCCATGGAAAGCTGGCGCCGCATCGCGACTTTTTCGAGGAACTGCTGAAACAGGATGCCGACATGACCCTGATCGAATTGGGGCGGGCGCTTGAGGATGCGACCGGCATCCGTGCCCATTCGGCCTCGATCGGGCGCTTTCTGCGCAAGCTGGGCTATCGCTACAAAAAAAATCATTGGTGGCCTCCGAGCGGTGTCGCGCGCGCGTAAAGCAACTGCGTTCGGACTGGTTCCGGCAGCGCATGCCCGCGATGCGCGAGCACCCTGAACGGATTGTGTTCATTGACGAAACCTCGGTGAAGACCAATCGGCGTTGTTGCAGAACTCCGTTTTCTGAGGGATTCACACTGTGAATCCAGTGGGCTAAGGGGCGAGTATGAGCAAGCCTGAGCCCACCCGCTACCGCACGATGAACTGGAAGTCCTACAACGATGCCTTGAAGCGGCGCGGGTCCCTTCTGATCTGGCTGGACAAGGACATGGTTTGGCGCGCACCCAAATCCGGATGCAATGGTCGGCCGCCGGTCTTCTCTGATGCCGCGATCCAGTTCTGCTTGATGGTGAAGGTTCTGTTCGGCCTGCCTCTCCGGCAAACGACAGGGATGGTGGCGAGCATCCTTTCGATGGCCGGGCTCGACTGGCGGGTGCCCGATTTCTCGACCCTGAGCCGCAGGCAGAAGCGCATCACGGTTCAGATCACGAGCCGCCGTGCGCCGGGGCCGCTGAACCTGCTGGTGGACAGCACCGGGATCAAGTTTCTTGGTGATGGGGAATGGCTTGCCCGCAAGCATGGCCCGCATCGCCGACGCCAATATCGTAAGGTTCATCTGGCGATGGACACGGCTACAGGTGACATCCGCGCCGTCGAATTCACCTCAAGCCGTGAAGGCGACAGCCCTGTTCTGCCCGACCTGCTCAACCAGATCCCAGAGGATGAACAGATCGGCACCGTCACCGGCGACGGTGCCTTTGACACCCGACGCTGCCACACCGCGATCCTGGATCGAGGCGGCACCGCTATCATCCCGATCCGGAGGAATGGCCGTCTCTGGAAGGAGGATTGCCCCGCAGCCAGGGCGCGCAACGAGATCCTCCGGGCAACCCAGCGCTTGGGCAGGGCCATATGGAAGCGCTGGTCAGGTTATCACGTCCGAAGCAGGATCGAGGCAAGGATGCGCTGCCTCAAGGCCTTCGGTGAACGCATCTCATCCCGAGACCCGGACCGCCAGACCGCCGAAATCCATATCCGCATCGCCCTCATGAACCGCTTCAATGCCCTCGGATCCGCCGAGATCAAACGCGTGGCATGAACTCAACGCGGAAAGGGAAAACTGCGCTCACACACTGACTTCTGCAACAACGCCTTGTCAGCATGTAACTGGACATATATACGAAATATTGATGCCGATTCAGTCTTGGCGATCGACAGGGTGGATTGCCTTTGACCATAATGACAGAAACGTAAAACGCCAAAGGCCATCAGAATGAACGTTCGCAATTTCAGGATCTGCTTTGGTTTGTTGGGTATTACGCTGCTCGCCGCCTGTGCGGATCCGAATTTCGGACAATCGCCCGGTGCCATGGTTTCCCAGCAAGAAAAGCTCGCGCAACTGCAATCTTCCATCAAGGATCAGCCGAACAACGTGGCAGCCCTGAAGGAGTTCGGCGCGCTTCAGGCCGAAATGGGTGAATGGAGCAGGGCGATGGGCGCCTATCGGGAAGCGCTGCTGATCGCCCCGAATGATCGCGAGGCAAAGATCGGATTTGGCGAGGCGCAGCTTGGTCTAGGCGATTTTCAAGGCGCGCTGGACACCGGAACCTCCATCGGCGGAACCACGCTTCAGGTGCAGCAGCTCAGGGCAGGTGCGCTTGCCGGCCTGAGCCGGTTTGATGAAGCGCGGGTGATTTTGGATGCGCTGCATCAATCGCATCCGCGCAATTTGGATGCGCGCAGCAACCTTGCTCTGGTCATGGGGCTGCAACGTGACCCGGCGGCCTACGGCATCGCACGCGCAGCCGCCTTCGCGCCGGATGCCGAATTCACCCATGTCCGCAACATGGTGCTGATCGGCGGGATGGTTCAGAATGAAGCCGGTGCCCGCAGCGATGCCGAACAGCTCGGCCTTGCGGCGGATGAAGTTGGCGAAATCCTTACGATTGGCCGGCGCGCCCGCACGCAGGGGATGAGCGCATTCGGCATCGTATCCTGACCTCGGACGCGCTTGCGGTCGATAGGGTCGCGTAGGAATACTCGATTTGACGAAACAAGGCAGGGGCTGCATTTTGCGGCCCTTTTTTCGCACGCCTGCCTGTGCGTGTTGCCGGCCACTGGATGCTGGAATGGGGCAAACGCCGCAAAGCTTTGCAAATGCCGCTTCTGACCGGATGCGCGTTGGATTATCGCCGACCAGGATCAACATTTCTGCGTAAGCGCGACGTTGCGGCCCTATGCTGCGAGGGTTGACGGCTGGTTGAAGCGCCATGGCATGAGGTCTTCGATACCGCTTTGCGGGTGACCGTCGAGGATGGCGCGCAGTGTGGCGGCGAGATAGTCGACCGGGTTCACGTCGGACATCTTGCAGGTAGCGACCAGCGAGGCGAGCATAGCCCAGTTTTCGGCGCCGACTTCATTCCCGGCGAAGAGTGCATTTTTTCTTGTCAGGGCCATCACCCGTTCATTCTGCCCATGTCGGGCAATTTGTTGAGGTGCATTACCGGTGG
>NZ_JBHRXE010000051.1:0-616 GCF_042648325.1 Paracoccus simplex
TAGGCGGCGGCCAGCGCCTGCGCCGCCGCATCGGCCGCGGCCCGGTCATGCCAGGCCGCCGCCAGATCGCGCAGCGGCTGGAAGAATTCCGGCGCGATCAGCAACAGGAACAACGCCTGGGTGACGGTCAGCGGCCCGCCCCAGGTGCCGAAGCCGATCCCGCCCAGCAGCGAGAAGCCGCAGAACACCGCCATCATGGCGATCCCCAGCGCCGCGAACAGTTCCAGCACGGTCGAGCTGAGAAAGGCGATGCCCAGCACCCGCATCGTGGCGCGCCGCAATTCCTCGGCCGCGCGGGCGAAATCCCCGGCCAGCGCCGGCGAAGCGCCCAGCAGGCGAATATCCGGCAAGGCCCCGACCCGGTCGGCCAGAAGCGCGCCCATGTCGGCCATGCCGTCCAGTTGCGCGCGGCTGGCGCGGCCGGCGGCATGGCCGATCAGCGCCATGAACAGCGGGATCGCCGGCCCGGCCAGCAACAGGATCAGCCCCGCCGCCCAGGAAACGGCAAAGGCGCAGGCCAGGATCGCGGCGGGGGTGACCGAGACCCGCAGCCGCGCCGTCTGGTGGCGGGTGGCAAAGGGCCGCAGCAGCGCCGCCTGGTCGCCGGCCAGCGCCG
>NZ_JBHRXE010000052.1:0-818 GCF_042648325.1 Paracoccus simplex
GCACTGTTGCAAATAGTCGGTGGTGATAAACTTATCATCCCCTTTTGCTGATGGAGCTGCACATGAACCCATTCAAAGGCCGGCATTTTCAGCGTGACATCATTCTGTGGGCCGTACGCTGGTACTGCAAATACGGCATCAGTTACCGTGAGCTGCAGGAGATGCTGGCTGAACGCGGAGTGAATGTCGATCACTCCACGATTTACCGCTGGGTTCAGCGTTATGCGCCTGAAATGGAAAAACGGCTGCGCTGGTACTGGCGTAACCCTTCCGATCTTTGCCCGTGGCACATGGATGAAACCTACGTGAAGGTCAATGGCCGCTGGGCGTATCTGTACCGGGCCGTCGACAGCCGGGGCCGCACTGTCGATTTTTATCTCTCCTCCCGTCGTAACAGCAAAGCTGCATACCGGTTTCTGGGTAAAATCCTCAACAACGTGAAGAAGTGGCAGATCCCGCGATTCATCAACACGGATAAAGCGCCCGCCTATGGTCGCGCGCTTGCTCTGCTCAAACGCGAAGGCCGGTGCCCGTCTGACGTTGAACACCGACAGATTAAGTACCGGAACAACGTGATTGAATGCGATCATGGCAAACTGAAACGGATAATCGGCGCCACGCTGGGATTTAAATCCATGAAGACGGCTTACGCCACCATCAAAGGTATTGAGGTGATGCGTGCACTACGCAAAGGCCAGGCCTCAGCATTTTATTATGGTGATCCCCTGGGCGAAATGCGCCTGGTAAGCAGAGTTTTTGAAATGTAAGGCCTTTGAATAAGACAAAAGGCTGCCTCATCGCTAACTTTGCAACAGTGC
>NZ_JBHRXE010000053.1:0-16874 GCF_042648325.1 Paracoccus simplex
CGCCGTGCGCCGGCCGCCGCGCCGCGGCAGCGCCGGGCGGTCGCGCTGCGAGACCAGCTGGCGCAGCACGCCATAGCGCACCGCCGGCGGGTTCAGCAGGCTGGGCCAGGCGCCCTCCTCGTCGGGACGGCGGTCGTCCAGCATCTCCCAGGGGATCGAGGCGCTTTCGCGGTCCAGGATCAGCCGCAGGTTGCGATCTTCCAGGCTGTGCTGCTTCAGCCGCGCCGGCCAGAGCAGCTCGAACAGCGTGCGGCCCGGCGACAGGCCGGTCTCGTCCGCCGTGCCGGGGTCCGAGGGGATCTGGGTGATATAGTGCCGCACCAGGCGGCGGTTGGTGGCGACGGTTTCCGCCTCGACCCGGGCGCGGCCGTCGACCAGCAGGTAATGCAGGGGGCCGTGGGCCGAAGGCGGTGCGCCCGCCCGGCCCTGCGGGTCGGGCGCGGTGATGGTGACCTCCATCCACGAGGCCGGGTCGGCCTCGGGACCGGTGCGGCGGAAGCCGCCCTTGCCCTGGATCAGCCGCTCGGGATGCCGGAAGCGGTCGCGCATCTTCGGGATGCGGTTGCCGACCGCGTGCCAGGCGGTGACCGCGACCTGCTCCACCGCCTCGATGATCTCGACCTCGGCCAGGCGCGGGGCCTCGCCCGCGGGGTCCTGTTGGCCGGCCAGGATGCGGTTGGCCTGCTCGACCGCGTTGAGCAGCGCCGAGACGCTGTCCGAGACCGAAACCACGCCCGCGCCACTGCCCACCAGCACCGCCGAGACGCCGATCCGCGGTGGCGCATCCGGCGCGCCCGTGGGTGCTGCGGCAGGCAGGTCGCGCAGCGCATCGACATAGGCCAGCAGGCCCGAGCGGATGGTGGCGGTCAGCGCGCCGGTGGTCAGGTCCGACATGACGCCCAGGCCCACGACGATGCCGCCCCGGACGCCGCTGTCGCAGCGATCGCCGGCGCAGCCTTGCAGGTGCACGTCCCAGTTGCCGATCAGGCCGGGATGCAGGCCAAGCGCCTCGCGCCGGGCCAGCCGGCCGTGCAGCTGACGGTCCAGCGCCTGCTCGGCGCCCCGGATCGGATCCCCCAGGTTGTGGCCGACCAGGATCGGATGGCTGGCATGGCTCAGATCGCCATGCACCACCCGCACCCGGACCTCGGTTGGCGCCGCCTCGGCCGGGGCGGGGCTGGGCATGCGGCCGCCCATCGCCATGGCCAGAAGCTGCGGCGCCGAGGGGATCAGCGGCAGTTCCGCCTCGGCCGGGACGGCCTTGCGCGGGATGTCGGGGGCTTCCAGGCCGCGCAGGCCGGTGTCGCGCGTCACCGATGCCGCGTCGGTCCTGCCGTCCAGCAGCAGGCCGGCGATGACCGGATGCAGGGAGCTGTCCTTGCACAGGTCGCCATGCTGGGACGGCGCATACCAGGCCGGCACCCCCGGCGGAATGCCCGAGGACCACAGCACGGTGCCGTCGCCGCGCGGCGTGGTGGTCATGTGCAGGACCGGACCGTCCGGGCCGGTGCCGACCGCATAGAGCCGGTCGCAGGTTTGACCCATGCCGGCCAGATAGAGACAGCGGCCGGCGGGCAGGCCGGCATCGCCCTGCATCAGGCGCCAGAACTCCCGCGCGGCCTTGACCGCCGCCGGATCAAGGCCGCGGTTCCCGGCCAGCGCGGCCCAAGCCGCGGCATCCAGCAGTTCGGGCGGCAGCAGCTGCAGCGCGCCGGGCCAGCGGCGCATGATCGCGGCGATGGCGGCGCGGTCCTCGCCCAGGCTCAGGGCCGCCAGCGCCTTGATGGTGCGGGAATGGCCCAGCAGCGCCAGCGCCATCGCCAGCGAGCCGCCATTGGGCGTGCCGAGCATCAGCAGCCGCGACTCGCCGCTGGCGGCGAAGGCGCGTTGCAGCTGCGGATCGCAAAGCGCCGCGCGCGCCACCAGCCCGCCCATGGAATGGCCGATGAAATGGATCGGCCGAGGTCCGCCCTGGCCCAGGCGCTGCAGCACCACCCGGGCCACGGCCGCGCCGGCGACCTGGATCGGCAGCCGCCAGTCATAGGCCAGCGGCAGCGGCTGATGCGTTCGCGACAGATGGGCGCGCAACCCGCCGTAATAGGTCTCGATGATGCCGGTCGGGCCGACCGAGGGGCTGTCGATGGCCAGCCGGCCCACGCCGCCCAGGCAGATGCCGGCGGGGTTCAGCCAGACCCATCGGCCGTTGGCCGACAGATGGCTGCCGGTGATGCCGGGCAGGATGACCGCCAGCGGCGGGGCCGGCCCGCGCAGCAGGGCGGGGGCCGACAGATCCTCGATCACCGCCAGCGCGGTATGGCCCTCCTGTTCGACCAGGCTGACGCCGCGGCGCGGGTCGGCTTCCTCGGCCCGGCGCAGCCGCTCCTCGGGCGAATCGGCGCGGTTCTGGAAGCGCCGGGGGTCCAGCAGCGCGTCCCGCACCTGCCCGGCGGTGGTGTCGTTGGCGAAATAGTTGAAATGCGTGACCCGCGCACCGCGGTCCAGCAGCACCGGCACCGGGCCGCGCGGAATGCCGCCATCCATCGCGGCGGTGTTGACCACCAGGTCGTGGTCGCCGTCGAAGAAATTGTCGGCGAACCACATCGCCAGCTTGCGCAGCGCGCCGGAGGGCTGGATGTCGCCGGCGATGACCACCAGCGCATCCGTCGCCCCCTCGGCCAGCGTTCGACGGCGGTTCAGCAGCGCCAGCAGCGGCGAATGCTCCGGCGCCATGGCGGCGATGCCCGGCAGCGCTTCGGGGCTGTCGCGCGAGGCGGTGGCGGCGCGGGCGAGCCGGCCCAGATCCTCGACCCGTTCCTCGGCCGCCTCGCCCAGCAGCCGGGCGCTTTGCCGCAAGGCGCAGAAGACCAGGTTCAGCCAGCGGTCGAGCCGGCCGCCGGCCAGGCTGGTGCCGCGCGCCGGGCAGGCGACGCGCACGAAGCGGCCGATCTTCACGCCGCGGTCGACCAGCGTCTTGCCCAGCGATTCCAGCCGCGGCCGGGCCTCGGCCGGGCAGGCGGCCAGGTCGGTCTGGTCGAAGACCGAGCCGTCGTGGCGCCGGGCGATCTGCCCCAGCGCCAGCAACTCGCCCACCAGCCCGCCGCGGCTGTGGCTGACCAGATGCAGTTCGATCCCTTCGGGCAGCAGGTCCAGCAACGCCAGGGCGTTCTGCAGCGGATCCTCGGTCAGGCTGCGATGATCATGGGCGATGATCCGGCCCTGATAGGCCTTGTGCAGCCCCTGCCAGATCGCCGGCTGGCGGGCGACGAGCTTGCCGAAGCTGCCCAGGGTGGACGAGGCGGTGCCATGCAGGAACAGCAGCCAGGGCTTGTCCTGCTGCCCGGAGAAATCGACCGGCTCCAGCCGGCCCTCGGGCGTCCAGCGATGCAGGCCCAGATCCGGGTTCGCATCCTCGATCTGCCGGGCCACCTCGACCGCGGGGGCCGAAACGTCCAGCACGGCCACGCGGTCGATCGCCCAGGTCAGCGCGTCGCGCGTTCCCGGCGGATCGTCTGGGCCGGGCGGCAGCACAAGATCGCGCAGGATCAGCACCTGCTCGCCCGTCGCGGCCGAGCGGCCCAGCACGCCGCCGGCGCCCAGCCGTTCGGCCGCCTCGTCGCCGCGGATCCACAGCAGGTCGCCGTCCTCGGTCTCGATCTCCAGCAATTGCTGCGGGGCCAGGTCCAGCTCGACCGGCTGCGCCTCGGTGCGGGTCACGGCCAGCCGCACGTTCTGCTGCACCGTGGTGCCGGGGCTGGCTGGCGCCGTGGCGGCGGCAGGCATGTGCCTGCCCTGGACCTGGATCTTCATCGCCCTTCTCCGCCGCCGGATGGCTGCTCGTTCTCGCCGGCGATCATCCCGGCCTCGTCCACCGCCGCGTTCAGCAGGAACAGATAGGCCAGCGCCGGGGACATCTCTCGGCCCCTGAAGCTGCTGGAAAAGCGGCTGTTCATGTCCGCCCGATGCGAGAAGATCTCGTAGATGCGCCGCTGGACGAACTGGATCAGCGCCGGCCGGCGCATCGAGATCGGGAAGGCGTAGGGCTCATAGGACAGGTATTCGGCGCCGTCGGGCCTTTCGACCAGGCAGGGACCATGCGCGGCGTTCCAGTTCTGCAGCCGGTCGAGGATCAGCTCGCGGTCGCCCATGTAGATGCGACGCTGATTGCTGGGGCCGGCGCAGAACCATTCGATCAGCTCGGCATGGCTGGACAGCGGACAGAAATGATAGTCGGGCCAGGGCATCTGCTCGATGGGCTTGCGCTTGCCGGTCTTTTCCGGGGCCTCGGGCCTGGCCGCGCAGGCCGTATCCTGCAGGTCCAGGAAAGCGCGGGCGCAGGCGGCGTTGCGGTCCTTGCCATCGGCGAGCTTCAGGCAGCGCGCGACCTGCGAATCCATCTGCTTGGCATCGACCTCGACCTTGTCCCGCACCGCGGCAAGCAGCCTGGCGGTGCCGGGGTCGAGCGACTGGATCTCGGCCTCGCGCCTGGCTTCGTCCAGCCGCTGCGCCGCAAGGTCCAGC
Organism: Paracoccus simplex; assembly: GCF_042648325.1. Lineage (NCBI taxonomy): Bacteria > Pseudomonadati > Pseudomonadota > Alphaproteobacteria > Rhodobacterales > Paracoccaceae > Paracoccus > Paracoccus simplex. Next base: position 4,519 of record NZ_JBHRXE010000053.1, read on the forward strand.
GCCGCCAGTGCCGCGAGCAGCCGCGGACTGGTGGCGAAGACCTTGGGCGCCGTGGGATCGTCGCCCGCGCGCCGCAACTCCTCGTGCGCGGTGGCCGCGCTCCAGCGCAGCTTGCAGCGTTGGTAGAGCAGCGGGCGCTGAAAGGGCAGCAGCGCGTTGAAGCGGTCGATCTCGCAGGTCTTGAAGGCCACGTCGCGGGCGGTGCTGTTGCCGATATAGCCGATCAGCACGTCATGGCGCGGCGCCCGCGCCACCTGATCCAGATAGGACACGCCCGAGGCGAAGACGATCGGCGAGAACACGCTGTTCAGCGTGCGCTCGGGATCCGAGAAGCGCATCGTCACCGCGTCGCAAAGCAGGTCGATCCGCTGCGCCGCGTCCGCAGTCGGGCTCAGCCCGTCGAAGCGGTTCGCTGCGGTGACAGGACGGACCACCAGGTCGTAGCGGGCGCTGCCGGCGAAGATGTCAAAGCAGAGATCGGCCAGGAAGCCCCGGTAGGAGCCGGGCCGGTCCGGCTCGGCCCCCGGCAGGGCATAGGAAAACGGCGGCGCGTCGATGCGCACCCCAAGCACCACGGTTTCGCGCCCGTCCAGCAGGATGCTTCCATCCGGCGCCAGCGTCTGGGCCTTGCCCGCCATCGGCATCAGCAGCAGCGCCAGCACCGTGGCGGTGGCGCCATGCGCCGGCCAGCGCGGCCGGGTCCGGCGCACGCGCTGCGGCAGCTCGCCGAATACCCCGGCCGACAGGAAGGCCAGCACCGCCAGAACCAGATGCCCGGTCAGATCGAAGCGTTTCGCGCAATTGGCCGAAGCGAGCATGCCGAGACCCGGACAATTCTCGGCCAGGGTCGGATTCCAGTATTTCAGATGCTCCATCGACAGCAGCGCCACGCCGATCGCGCAGGCGACGCCATACCACAGGCGCATCGCCTGGCTTTTGCGCAGGTCGGCCGACAGCAGCGCCATGGGAATCAGCACCAGCAGGATGATCGCCTGGCTGGGATAATAGATGACAAAGAGCGCCACGCTGCCGACATAGAGGCTGAAGAAATAGGCCGAGGTCGGGGCGACGAAGAAGGCTCGCAACGCCGCCACCGCGGCCAGCGCGATCACCGAAACCGTCACCCCCAGGCACAGGCAGCCGAAGATCTGCGCCGCATAGCCCGAGCGGCGCTGCGATTTCGCCGAACCCGCCCAGTCGCCATTGTCCCACAGATATTGCCGCAGCGAGAAGGCCGCCAGCAGCGGCAGCCAGGTCAGCGCGGCGATGCGCAGCGTCTCGACCAGCGCGGTGGCCAGCACGCCATAGACGTTGCTGGTTTCGACGAAGGCGCCGATGGGCTCCAGGATGCCGCGCCAGGCTGCTGCGGCATAGAACAGGAAGACCGCGGTCAGCGCCAGGAACAGCCCGGCCTCGGGGCCGGTGCCGGCGGTGTCGGGCCGTTCGGTGCGGGTCAGCAGGTCGTGCAGCGCCGGGTCGATGCGCGCCGGCGTCTCGGCCCCGGCTGCGGCCGGTTCGGCGGCATGCTCGGCCGCATCGGCGCTGTCGGCGGGGCTGTCCGGGTCGCGCTCCAGAAAAATCGCCAGGATCCCCACCAGATCGAAGCGCAGCGCCTCGGCCCGGGTGGCGCTGGCGGCCAGGAATTCGGCGAAGCGGGCGCGGCGGGCGCGAAGGTCCTTGTCGAGCGGCTCGGGCGGTTCCTCGAACATGCGACCATGGATCTCGTCCAGCAGCGCCACGGCGTCGGCGACATATTTTCGCTCCATCTCGCGGACTAAGGCCGATACCTCGTGCCCGGGCCAGTTGCCGCGGGCCGATTTGGCCCAGAATACCAGGATCTCCAACTGCGCCAGCAGCAGGACCATCTCGTCATGGCGGGACTGGCGCTGGGTGTCGGGCTGGTTGGTCCAGGCATGACGGGCCAGCGTGGCCGACCAACGGTCGCGATAGATCTGCAGCCGCCGCGACAGCGCATCGGACGGCCGGTCCGTCGAGCAGGCGGCGTCCAGCGACACGATCAGGTTGCGCATGGTCTGTTCCAGACGCACCGGGATGCCGACGGCGCGATAGGCGCGGTTACGCAGCCAGCCCTCGGTCACCTTGACCGGCGGCAGCATCTCGGCCAGCCCGGCAAAGGCGAAGGCCAGCATCAGCGGCCATTGCAGGCTGTCGAACTGCAGCTTGTCCAGGTCCATCTGGATGCCGGCCACCGGGATCATCTGCGTGGATTGCAGGATCAGCCGGCCGAAGAAGGTCAGCGAGACGTAAAGCAGCAGGATGGCGCCGGCATAGATGAAATAGGCCCGGATCAGCGCGCCATGGCCGCCGATGTCGCTGGGGCTGAGATCCGAAAGCGCGCGCGAGACGGATCGGACGTCCGAGCGGACCTGAAAGCGTTTCCAGGCGAAGACGGCGATGAAGATGCAGCCGAAGGCGAAGGCATAAAGAAAGCCCGGCGCGAATTTGATGCCCATCATCGGGATCTGGGCCAGCGCATCGGGACGCAAACCGTTATACGTCCACAGTGACAAGGGAACCCCGGCGGGCCATGGGTTTTCCATGAGGCCTCCGATACCGTTGAATATGGATCAGGCCCGGCGCCGTGGGCCGGGGCCCGGGCTGCGGGTCAGCAGCGCTGCAGGTTGGGATCGCAGGGTCCGGCTTCGGCCGAGGTGATGGTCAGGGCGGGACCCGCGGCAAAGGCCAGGCACAGGCAAAGGAACCGCATGTCGAATCTCCATTCGCACCAGTTGAAATTAGCACGGATCATGCAATCCGGTAAGGAATTGTCGGACCAAGGCGTTAAATCCGCGTGAATTTTATTCCCGGGAATTGCGGCCGGGCATATTCTGTAGAGCGGCGGGAATCTCTCCAAGATCTTGTTTGTGACAAACCGGCGGAAGGAATATCGGCGGCAGTTAATCCGCCGCAGGCGGTCTGGAATACCTGTTTCGATGCCTTCCGGCACGGGCTGGAAAACCCCGGGTCCGGGCTTCGGGATGGCCGGACGCCACGGTCGGCAAGAACAGAGCGCGCCGATGGATGCTTATGGTCCCCTGCCTGTGTTCGTCAGCCCGATCCTCGGGCTGGGCGTCGCCCGCGTGCCGGCCGGGCTGTCGCGGCGCATCCAATCGCGCAGATAGGCAGCCTGCAGCGACCGGGGGGGTGGACAGGCCAGGCGCGCGGGCCGACATCCGACCGCCTTCCCTTTTGACCAATTCAGTCAGAGGATGGCCGGCAGCCGGCAAGGCCGGCGCGTTCGGTGGCTCCCGGCGGGGATCCTTGGAAATCGTGCGTATGGCCCGGCGATCCCCGTTGACGGCATGGTTGTTTGTTAATAATGATTAACAACTTTAAGTTTTACCGTTTCCCAGTGCATATGTCCAAATCCCCCTGATCCACGCCGCACTGGTCGGCGACAGCCGGACGAACAACACATGATCCAAGCGACCCTTCGCCCAGCACTGGCGGGATGTATCATCCTGATGCCATTGGTGGTTTCCGCCCAGACCGCCACCGACAGCTTCAATGTCCGCATTACGATCGCCGAGGAATGCCAGATCATCTCGACCGAGACGCTGGATTTCGGCAATGCCGGCGTGCTGACCAGCGATGTCGATGCCAGCGCCACGTTGCAGGTCGCCTGCACCAATTCCACCCCCTATGACATCGGCCTGGACCAAGGCAGCGGGGCAGGGGCGACCACCACCACCCGGCTGATGAGCGCGGGCGCCGACACCATCGGCTATCAACTGTTCCGCGACAGCGGCCGCACCGCCAACTGGGGCGATACCGTCGGCACCGACACCCTGGCCGCGACCGGCACCGGGGCGGCGGAATCCTTCACGGTCTATGGCCGGGTGATCGCCCAGACCACCCCGGCACCGGGAACCTATACCGATACCGTGACCGTGACCGTCACCTACTAAGCGGGATACCCATGATGTTCGACTTGCTTCGCCGCGGCCTTCTGGCCGCTTCGATGGCGCTTGCGCTGTCGGGTCTTGCCGCGGCCGAAGGGCTGCGGGTCTCGCCGGTCCTGCTCGAGGTGCCCGCCCCCGGCGCGGCCGCCACCCTGACCCTGCGCAACGAGGGGCGCGAGACGATCACCGTGCAGGCCCGCGCCTTCCGCTGGACGCAAGCCGGCGGGCAGGAGCAGTTGCGCCGCAGCGGCGAGGTGGTGGTCAGCCCGCCCGCGACCCGGCTGCCGCCCGGCGCCACCCAGACCATCCGCGTGGTGCGCACCGTCAAATCTGCGGTCAGGGGCGAGGAAGCCTGGCGCGTTGTCCTCAACGAGGTGCCTGATCAAGGCCGTAGGCGCAGCGGCGCCGTCGCCTTTGCCACCGAATTGCGCATCCCGGTCTTCTTCATCGGTGGCGGTGCCCGCAATCCCGATGTCGCCTGGGCGCTGCGCAGCAGCCGCGGCGCCACCTTTCTGGTGGCGCAGAACCGCGGCGACACCCGGCTGCGGCTGGCCGATTTGCGGCTCAGCGGTGCCAGCGGCGCCTCGGTTTCGCGGCCCGGGCTGATGGGCTATGTGCTGGGCGGCTCGACCATGCAATGGCCGGTGGCGCCGGCCGGCCGGCTGGGCGGCGGCGCCCGGCTGAAGGCGGCGACCAACCTCGGGACGCTGGATGCCCAGGTTCCGGCGCGCTAGCCGGGGCAGGGCATACCCGCCGATCCGAAACCTGCTCGCCCTGGCGCTTCTCGTCGTGCTTGCCGGCCCGCTTTACGCGCAGCAGGCGCCGCCGGCCGGACGCGAGCTGTATCTGGAGGTCTTCGTCAACGGCCGGCCGATGAACCTGATCACCCGTTTCACCGACCTGGGCGGCGGGGTGCTGTCCGCCGATGCCGGCGAGCTGCGCAACAGCGGCATCCTGCCCGACGGAACCGCCACCCGAGGCGAAGTGCGGCTGGACAGCATCCCCGGCCTTGGCTGGCGGCTGATCGAACCCGAGCAGACCATCCGCTTCATCGTGCCCGACGCGTTGCTGGCGCCGCATGTGTTAAGCGCCGCGGCCGATGCCGAACCCCTGCCGGCGGCGGAGGAGGAGGACGCTGCCCCCGCCGTCGATCATGGCTATGGGCTGGTGCTGAATTATGGGCTGGCCTTCGACAGCTGGCAGGGCCAGGCGGGCGGCTGGGATCATGACGTCTCGGGCAGTTTCGACGCCCGGCTGTTCATGCCGCTGGGCACGCTGACCCATGGTTTCGTCACGGCCGAGGACGAGCACGGCGCGCTGCGCCATCGTCGGCTCGACAGCTATTGGCGCAGTGCCTTTCCCGGCCGCGCCGTGCAGGTGCAACTGGGCGACATCGCCACCCGCGGCCCCGGCTGGTCGCGGCCGGTGCGGTTGGGCGGGTTGATGGTCGAACGCAATTTCGGCCTGCGTCCCGACCTGGTCACCCTGCCGCTGCCGGGATTCGAGGGCAGCGCCGCGCTGCCCTCGACCGTCGAGGTCTTTGCCGAGTCGATCCGCACCTATGCCGCCGATGTCCCCGCCGGCCCGTTCCGCATCGACGACCTGCCGCTCTCGGGCGGCTCGGGCATGGCGCGGGTGGTGGTGCGCGATGTCACCGGGCGCGAGACGCAGCTCGACCTGCCCTTCCTGGTTTCCGGCGAGCTGCTGCGCCGGGGCATGGCGGATTTCGCGCTGGCGGCCGGGCGGCCGCGGCTGGGCATCGGCTCGGACAGCGACCGCTATGCCGGGGGGACGTTCGGCGTGGCGACGCTGCGCTACGGGCTGACCGACGGGCTGACGCTGCTGGCCCATGCCGAGGGCGGCGAGGATCTGGCCATGGCCGGCCTGGGCGTCACCTTCCGCATCGCGCATCTGGGCACCGCCAGCCTGAGCCTGGCCCATAGCCGCGCCGAGCGGGGCCAGGGGCGCCTGCTCGACCTTTCGACCCAGCTGAGTCTGGGGCGCGCGCAGCTTTCGGGCCGCATCACCCGCACCGGCGGCCTGTTCACCGATATCGCGGCGCTGACCGCCGATCCCGATCTGGTCGAGCCCGGCTTGGTCGAGTTTCCCCGGCATGCGGCGCAACTGGCGCTTTCCCTGCCGCTCGCGGATCGGGGCAGCGCCGCCAGCCTGTTCCTGTCCGACCTGCGCCATGCGGATGCGCGGGACGAGGCCAGCATCGGCATCTCCTACAACCGGCAGGTTCTGGGCGATGCCAGCCTGACCCTGACCGCACTGGCGCAGCGCGGCCCGCAAGAGGACCGGGTGATCGGCGCCCAGCTGCACATGCCGCTGGGCGGGCGGCGCGATGCCGGGATCATGGTCGAACGTCGCCGCGAGGGCTGGCGCCAATACGCCACCGCCAGCGGGCGCAGCAAGCACCGCGTGCCGGGCTGGAGCTGGCGCCTGCAGGCCGACCGGGGCGAGCGACTTGCCCTGCAGGGCAGCGCCGCGCGCGAAGGCCGACTGGGGCGCGCGGAAGTCGCCGCCCGCGTCTCGCGGGGCAATCGCGGCCTGGGGCTGCGGCTGGACGGCTCGGTGGTTGCGGCCGGCGGCGGCGTCTTCCTGTCGCGGCGCATCGACGACGCCTTCGCCGTGGTCGATGCCGGCGCGCCGGGGGTCGAGGTCAGCGCCGAGAACCGCCCCGTCGGCCGCACCGGCCGCTCGGGCAAGATCCTGGTGCCCGACCTGCGCGCCTACGAGGCGAACAGCGTCTCGATCGACCCGGCCGGCCTGCCGCTGGATGCCGCGGTGGGGGTGACGAAACAGACCGTGCGTCCCGCCCATCACGCCGGCGCCCGCGTGGATTTCGCCGTCGAGGCCAGCGCGCGCGAGGCGCTGGTCGCACTGGTCGGCGCCGATGGCGCCCCGCTGCAGGTCGGCGGCAAGGTGGTGGTGAACGGCACCGACGACGGCGCATTGCTGGTCGGCTTCGACGGCGAGGTCTTCGCGCTGAACCTGCGCGACCGCAACCAGATCCTGGTTTCCTATCCCGACGGCCGCGGCTGCGCGGCGCAGTTCGACTATGCCGACCAGCCCGGAACCCTGACCGAAATCCGAGGAGTGCCCTGCCTGTGACCGCCTTGCGACTGGCGCCCCTGTTGCGCCCGGTCATCATCGCCCTGTCGCTGCTGCTGGCCTCGGCCGGGCTGGCGCGGGCGCAGAGCTGCAGCTTTACCGCCAGCGACGTGGTGCTGGGTCCGGTCGACGTGCTGGGCGGCAGCCCGACCGACGCGGTGGGCAATATCGCCATCAGTTGCTCGGCCTTCCTGGGGCTTCTGTCCTCGATCGACATGCGCATCCACCTGGGCGAGGGGATGGGCGGGCTTGGCGGCGGTTTGCGGCGGATGACCAGCGCCGGCACGTCGACCGGGCTCGGGTTCGAGCTGTATCAGGATGCCGCCCGCAGCGTGGTCTTCGGCGGCAGCTATGGCAGCCATGGCGGCCAGAACCTGCGGCTGACCGGGGCCAGCATCCTGACCCTGCTGACCGGCTCGGGCATGAACGTGCCCGTCTATGTCCGGGTGCCTGCCGGGCAGAACACGGTCGTGCCGGGCAACTATGCCTCGGCCTTCTCGCGCAATCCCGTGGACGTGCGGGTGGATTACCGGACCTGCAACATCCTGCTGCTCTGCGTTGACCGGACGGCCACCTTCAGCTTCACCGTGCGGGGGCAGGTGGTGCCGGATTGCCGGGTCGAGGCGGATGATCTGGATTTCGGCACGGTCGGCCTGCTGGACCAGCCGGTCGATGTCAGCAGCCAGATCCGCGTCACCTGCACCGCGGGGTCCAGCTACGACCTGGGCCTGGGCTACGGGCTGCATGGCGGCGGCGTGAACGACCGCCACATGCAGGACCTGGCGGGCAACCGGATCGGCTATCAGCTTTACCGCGACAGCGGCCGGACGCTGGGCTGGGGGCAGCCCGCCGACGGGCTGGCGACGACCGCCGCAGGTTCGGGCGCGATGCAGAGCTTTACCGTCCATGGCCGGGTTCCGGCCCAGCCCACGCCGCCACCCGGCGCCTATGCCGATACGGTGGTGGTGACCGTGACCTATTGAGCGCCGCCCGCTCGGCCTCGGCCTCGGCCTTGTCGAGGCGTGCCGTGCTATCGTTGCGAGAGCCGTGACTGGTGTCCGTCGCCCCGCATTTGCCGGTGCCCGGGATCGTGTCGTTCTGCGCGGTGGCCGCCTTGGTCGCGGTTCCGGATGCGCGGGCGGTTGACACCGGCCCGGGTCGGTGACTTGGTGCCGGCACGAGGGTGCGGGGGGATGCATGACGCGGTTTTCGGCCAATCTGGGCTTTCTCTGGGCTGACCTGCCCTTGCCGCAGGCGATCCGCGCCGCCCATCGCGCCGGCTTCCATGCCGTCGAATGTCATTGGCCCTACGCGGTGCCGCCCGAGCAGACCGCTGCCGCGCTGGCCGAGACCGGCTTGGCCATGCTGGGCCTGAACACCGCCCGCGGCCGGCCGGGCGAGAACGGCCTGGCCGCGCTGCCGGGACGCGAGGCCGAGGCTCGGGCCGGGATCGAGCAGGCGCTGGACTATGCCCGCGCCATCGGCTGCCCGGCGGTGCATGTCATGGCCGGTTTCGCCGAGGGCGACGCGGCCGGGCGCGTCTTTCGCGCCAATCTCGACCATGCCTGCCGGTTGGCGCGGCCGCATGGCATCGCCATCCTGATCGAACCGCTGAACCGCCACGACGCGCCGGGCTATTTCCTGACCGGCTCGGATCAGGCGGCGCGGATCATCGAGGCGGCCGGGCATGACAATCTGCGGCTGATGTTCGATTGCTACCACCTGCAGATCATGGAGGGCGACATCTCGCGCCGGCTGCGCCAGCACCGCGAAATCCTCGGCCATGTCCAGATCGCCGCGGTTCCCGACCGCGGCGCGCCCGATCATGGCGAGCTGGACTACCGCCATGTCTACGGCGTGCTTCAGGATCTGGGCTGGACGCGGCCGCTGGGCGCCGAATACCGCCCCGGCCGCCCCACCGACGAGACCTTGGGCTGGCTGGCGGCGTTTCGTGGCCCCGCCGCTCGGGAAACGTCCTGAGCCCTTGCGCCGCCGGGCCTCGGGCCGGTTTCAGGCCACGCGCTGCCCGGTCCATTGCGGGAAGGGATCGGGCAAGTCCTGCCAGTCCTGCGGGGTGAAGCCCGCCGCCATGACCAGCGCATCGTCCAGTGCCCGGCTGATCGCCTCGCGGTCCATGCCGGTGCCGATGAAGACCAGTTCCTGCCGGCGGTCGCCCCAGGGCTCGACCCAGTTGCGGCGCATCTCGGCCAGCGCCTCGGGGTGGCTGGGCCAGCGCTCCTGCGGGACATTGGCCCACCAGCCGCCCAGCGGCCGGACGCTGGACAGGGCCCCGGCCAGCGAAAACTCTGCCGCCCAGCCGGGGCGCGAGGCGATCCAGAAATGCCCCTTGGCGCGGATCACCCCCGGCAGTTCGCCGGTCAGGACCTCATGGATCCGCTGCGGATGGAACGGCCGGCGGGCACGATAGACAAAGGACGAGATGCCGTATTCCTCGGTTTCCGGCACATGCTCGGCGAAGCCGTAAAGCTCTTTCGCCCACATCGGATGCATATGGGCGCGGTCGAAGTCGAACAATCCGGTGTCGAAGATCGCATCCGGCTCGACGTGACCGAAATCCGTCTCGATCAGCCTTGCATCCGGGTTCAGCGCCCGGACGATCTTGCGGGCCTGGTCCAGCCGGGCCGGCCCCGCGGCGCTGGCCTTGTTCAGCACCACCACATCGGCGAATTCCATCTGCTCGGTCAGCAGGTCCACCAACCGGCGCTCATCCGCCTCGCCCAGGGATTCGCCACGCTCGGCGATGAAGTCGTGGCTCGAGAAGTCGCGGGTCAGGTTCACCGCGTCGACCACGGTGACCATGGTGTCGAGCCGGGCGATATCCGAGAGGCTGTCGCCGTTCGCATCGCGGAAATCGAAGGTGGCGGCGACCGGCAGCGGCTCGGCGATGCCGGTGGATTCGATCAGCAGGTGGTCGAAGCGCCGCTGCTGCGCCAGCCGGCGCACCTCGGCCAGCAGGTCGTCGCGCAAGGTGCAGCAGATGCAGCCATTGGTCATCTCGACGAGCTTTTCCTCGGCCCGCGACAGTTCGGTGCCTTCGCGGACCAGATCGGCGTCGATGTTCACTTCGGACATGTCGTTGACGATGACGGCGACCCGGCGGCCCTGGCGATTGTTCAGGACATGGTTCAGAAGCGTGGTCTTGCCCGCGCCGAGAAAGCCAGACAGGACGGTGACGGGCAGGCGCGGATCGTCGGCAAGGCGGCTGGCGGACATGGGTATCCTCGATATGTAATGTTATTACATTACATATCTAAACCCCGCGCACCCCGGATTGCAAGCCCGCAGCGGGCGCCGCTTGCGGGACGGCCTGATCGGCCGGGCGGTCGATGACACCGCCCGGCGCCGGCCGAAAAGCCGGCCAAGGCGGCGCCCTTTTTGCGGGCGCCCCCCGTTGCGGCAGCGGCCTATCTATCTCTCTGACGAGAAGTTCGTCTTGAGATAGGTGAGGATCAGCGCCTTGGTTTCCGGCTCGGGTTCGACCATGCCTTGCGCCTCGACCATCCAGGTCCACAGCTCGTCCCAGCGATGGTCAGTGACCCGCTGCTGCTTGATGATCTCGGTCGAATGGCAGGCGACGCATTGGTAATAGGTGTCCTCGGCGCCCTCGCCATCGGGCAGGCCGCCGAATTCCTCGTTTCCCGCCCGCGCCGCGCCGGCATCGACCTTGGCACCGATCGCCGTCGTCGGGTCAAGCGGGTTCGAGCCGGCGGGCCGGCCCGCCAGCGCCTGCATCGGGTCGAGCCTCGCCTCGGCCGCGGCCAGGCCGGCCCCCAGCAGCAGCACCGCCAGGCCGGCGGCAGACTTCGTGACGATATCGAACATCGCGTCCTCCCCGGCTCAGGCGACCGCGACCAGCGCGATGCGGTGCTGGATGTTGTTGCCATAGCCGCGCGGGTTCCAGACCGGCGACAGCGGTGGCTGGCCGATGCCGTCCTGGTCGGTGGCCCGCGCCCAGACCTCGTAATAGCCATGCTGCGGCAGGGTCAGGTTCGCGCGCCAGCGCTGCCAGGCGAAGCGGTTCGGCGCCGGTTCCAGCGCGGCCTCCTGCCAGGTCTGGCCGAAATCCAGCGAGACATGCACCGCAGCCACGTCGCCCTTGCCGCACCAGGCATGGCCGCGGACCTCGATCGCCTCGCCGGCCTTCACCTCGGTGCCGGTTTCGGGGAAGGTGACGATGGATTTCACCGGCATCTCGGTCAGCACCACCATGTCCTCCTCGGGCACCTCGGTGCCGGGCGCGACCGGATAGGCCGGGATGCGATAGGAATCGCCGGTCATCTTGGCACCGTCATGCTCCTTGTCGCGGATCCAGATGCGGTTGAGGTATTTCTGCGAGGCCGAGGCCGGATAGCCCGGCACGATCAGCCGCAGCGGGAAACCGTGCAGCGCGGACAGAGGTTTCCCGTTCATCGCCCAAGCGATGATCGCATCCTCCTCCAGCGCCTTTTCGATCGGCACCCCGCGCGAGATCACCTCTTTCTCCTCGTCGCCGCTCAGATGCACGTCGTTGCTGTAATGCCCGGTATAGACGGCGCTGTCCTTGACGCCCGCCGCCTTCAACACCTCGGCCAGCCGCACGCCGGTCCATTCCGGACAGCCGACCGCGCCGACGGTCCACTGGTTGCCCGAGGTGCCGGGCTGGAAGAAGGCCCGGCCGTTGCCGCCGCATTCGATCACCAGCCGCCGGGTGACGGTCTCGAAGCGGGATTTCAACTCGTCGATGGTCAGGGTCAGCGGGGTCTCGACCTCGCCGTCCACGGTCAGCGTCCAGCCCTCGGCGTCCTGGTCCAGCGCCGTTTGCGGAACCAGGCCGTTCATGCGCACGAACAGCCGTTCATAGGGGGTGATGTCGTCGTCCAGCAGATGCGCCGGGGTTTCGGCATTCAGCGGCCGGTCGCCCAGCACCACCAGCCCCTGCTTGCCTGCCATCAGGTCGAGCCCGGTGTCCTGGGCCAACGCCGCCGGCACGAAGCCCGCGGGCAGATTGCGTTCGAACGGCACGGCCATGCCCAGTATTGTCCCCAGCGCCGTCAGGCCGGTGGTCCTGAGAAAGCCGCGCCGCGACCCGTCGATGGCACCCGCGTCGCGGACCGGTTCGGTGTTTCCAGATTGTTCGGACATGGTTCTTTCTCCGTGGCTGGGCAGGCGCCGGGTGTCGGGACGCTGCCGGCTGCTTCTGGTTGCGGGACCGCTCGCGCCGCGAGGGTCCGGGTTGAACGATAGCCTGCGCGGCATCGAAAAGCACGCGGTCAAGGGCGGGCCGTTTCGGATTGCCGAGGGGTTTTGTTCCCCTCG
>NZ_JBHRXE010000054.1:0-13739 GCF_042648325.1 Paracoccus simplex
CGCATCCGCGGCGGTGTCGGCGGCCTCGGTCGCGGCAGCGCCGGTTTCGTCGGCGGCCTGCTCGGCGGCCTGTCCGGCCTGCTCGGCAGCGCCCTCGGCAGCGGTGGCGGCGTCCTGGGCCTGCTCGGCCGGCATCGCCGGCGGCGTGGCGGTCTCGGTCTGCGCGAAGGCCGCGCCCGCCAAAGCCAGGGTGGTGGCGGCAATGACAAGAGGTTTCATGGACGATGTCCTTTCCGGTTGTCTTTCGTCACGGACGGCTTGGGCGCCGTCTCATGGCAGGCAAACGCCGCCATTCCCGGCATCGTTCCCCGGTTCCCGCCCCGCGAACAGGCAGAAGGCGGAAATCCGCCGGCGGGAAAAACCGCGCCGATTCAACGACCCGGCGGGTGGCTGATCCGGCCGCCGCAGACCGGGCCCGGCGCGCCGGTGGTGCCGGGCCCCGAGGTCGGCAGCCCGCGCAGCACCCGCACGGCGAGCCAGCCGAAGGCCTGCGCCTCGAGCATGTCGCCGTCGAGCCCTGCCGCCTCGACCGGGGCGACGCGGACCGGCAGCCGCGCCGCCAGCGCCGCCATCATCGCCGCGTTATGGCGGCCGCCGCCGCAAACCAGCACCAGTTCCGGCGCCCGGTCCAGCGCCGCCAGCCCGGCCGCCACCGCAGCCGCCGCGGCATGGGTCAGCGTCGCCGCCGCATCGGCATCGGACAGGCCCGCCACCTCGGCCGCCAGCGCCGGGAAGGCGTCGCGATCCAGCGATTTCGGCAGAGCCCGGGCGAAATGCGGATGGTCCAGGAAGCGGGCGATCACCGCCGCGTCCGGTCGGCCCAGCAGGGCGAGCCGCCCACCCTCGTCCCGCGCCAGCCCGCGCCGGGCGCGCATCAGGTCGTTCACCGGCGCATTGGCCGGGCCGGTGTCGAAGGCGACGCAGGCCCCCGGCGCCTCGGGCGCGCCGGCGGCGGGATCGACGAAGGTCAGGTTGCCGACGCCGCCCAGGTTCAGGAACCCGACCGGAATGCGCGGCAAAAGCCCCTGCCCCATCGCCCATTCGGCGCAGGCCCAGTGGAAGAAGGGCGCCAGCGGCGCCCCCTCGCCGCCCCGGCGCACGTCCTCGGAGCGGAAATCCCAGACCACCGGCCGGCCCAGCCGCCGCGCCAGCGCCGCGCCGCAGCCGGCCTGATGGGTGCCGCGCCCGGCAGGATCATGCGCCAGGGTCTGGCCGTGATAGCCGACCAGCTCCGTCTCGGGGAAGGCTTCGGCCAGCGCGGCATGGGCGGCGACCGACAGCTCGGCCGCCTCGGCCACGTCCGGCCCGCCCGGCCATTGCCCCAGCGCCGCGTGCAGGAGGCCCGATTCATTGCCGGAATAGGCGCGATAGGCGCTGCGGCCGAAACCGGCGATGCGCGTCCCGTCGGTCTCGATCATCGCCGCGTCCACCCCGTCCAGCGAGGTTCCCGACATCATCCCCAGCGCCCGGATCATCCTGCTTTCCCTTTTCATGCCCCAACGGTATATCCGCGCCATTCGAAAGGAACAGCCCATGACCTACCGTGCCAAATCCGATTTCCTGAACGTGATGATCGAACGCGGCTATCTGGCGGACTGCACCGACATGCAGGCGCTGGACGAAGCCCTGATCAACGGCCCGGTCACGGCATATATCGGTTATGACGCGACGGCGGCCAGCCTGCATGTGGGCCACCTGCTGAACATCATGATGCTGCGCTGGTTCCAGAAGACCGGCAACCGCCCGATCACCCTGATGGGCGGCGGCACCACCAAGGTCGGCGACCCCAGTTTCCGCAGCGAAGAGCGGCCGCTGCTGACCCCGGACGCGATCCGGTCGAACATCGACGGCATGCAGCAGGTCTTCGCCCGCTATCTCGATTACGGCGATGGCCGCGCGGCGATGCTCAACAACGCCGAATGGCTGGACAGCCTGAACTACCTGGATTTCCTGCGCGACATCGGCCGGCATTTCAGCGTCAACCGGATGCTGAGCTTCGAATCGGTCAAGTCGCGGCTGGACCGCGAGCAATCGCTGAGCTTCCTCGAATTCAACTACATGATCCTGCAGGCCTATGACTTCCTCGAGCTTTACCGGCGCTATGATTGCCGGCTGCAGATGGGCGGCTCGGACCAGTGGGGCAATATCGTCAACGGCATCGACCTGACGCGCCGGGTGCTGGATGCCGAGATCTGGGGCCTGACCTCGCCGCTTCTGACCACCTCGGACGGGCGCAAGATGGGCAAGTCGGCCGGCGGTGCGGTCTGGCTGAACGGCGCCATGCTGTCGCCCTATGAGTTCTGGCAGTTCTGGCGCAACACCACCGATGCCGATGTCGGCCGGTTCCTGAAGCTCTATACCGAGCTGCCGGTCGAGGAATGCGACCGCCTGGGCCGGCTTTCAGGCTCCGAGATCAACGCCGCCAAGATCATTCTGGCCAACGCGGTGACGACGCTCTTGCACGGCGCCGAGGCGGCGGCATCGGCCGAGGCGACCGCGCGCGAGGTCTTCGAGCAGGGCGGCGCCGGCGGCGATCTGGAGGTGGTGACCATCGCCGCCGACGCGCTGGCCGGCGGGCTGACCGTGGTGCAGCTGCTGGCGCAGACCGGCATCACCGCCTCGGGGAAAGAGGCCAAGCGCCTGATCGCCGAGGGCGGGTTGCGGCTGAACAACGAGGCCGTGTCCGACCCCCAGTTTGCCGTGGATGCGGCACTGATCGGCGACGGGATGAAGATCTCGGTCGGCAAGAAGAAGCACCGCATGGTGCAGGTGGGGTGAGAAAGGGGCCGGCGGGGAAGCGCCGGCCTTTTTCGTTCCCGGAGAGGTGGTTTCCGCGCCTCTTATGTTTCCGCGTCTCTTATAGCGCCAGTTCAGCGGACAAAGGGCCGTTCAATCCCAAGAAGAATATCATGGGAACCTTGCCGGTCCGGATGGCGTTCCCGATTCGACTGACCCGAAGAGGACAAATGGCGCTGCACAGGATCTACACCTTTCTGCTGACCGCAGATCTCGTTGCTGCCGAAGCCTGGTATGCGAAATTATTTGGTCGCGGACCAAGTAACAGGCCGATGGACTCGCTGGTGCAATGGGAGCTGTTCGATCAGGCCGGGGTGGGGCTTTCAACCGACGCTGAAATCGCCAGCAGAGGGGCGCTATTCCTTATCGTGGACGATGTGGCAGCCGAGCGCCGTCGGTTGCATAGCTTGGGGATCGTACTGGGCGACGACATCGAGGGCGACTATTCGACGCTGGCGCAAGTGCGCGATCCCGACGGCAACCTCATCACGCTCGCGACGCGACCGTCGCCGAGCTATCCGCCGGCATAGGCACGTTGGAAAAGCAAAACAGCCCAGGCGTGAAACGAACGAGCCAATGCGCCCGCGAGGCGGGCCGAGGCACTGCGCATTGGCTGAGATGGTGGCAGGCGGAAACAAGGGCGGAAGCTGCCGAGTGCCCGTTTTGGGGTCCTTGACCACCACACCGCCATCCGCCCCCTCACCCGCCCTGCCACGCCCGCACCGCGTCCATCGGCCAGAGCAGCATCAGCACGTTCAGCGCCAGCCCGTCGCGGATCAGCCAGGCGGTCAGCGCCTCGAAACCGATCACCATGGCGACCGAGGCCCAGACCGGCAACCGCGCCGCCAGCGCAAAGCCCAGCACCATCGCCAGAATGTCCGCGACCGAATTGATCACGCTGTCGCCATAATAGTCCAGCGAGATGGTCACCGCGCGGTAGCGTTCGATGATGGCGTCGGAATTCTCGACGATCTCCCAGGCGGCTTCGACCAGCGTCGCGATCGTCAGCCGCCAGCCGAAAGGCAGGCGCCGCGCCACCAGCCACAAGCCGGCATAGAACAGCAGCCCGTGGATGACATGCGACGGCGTATACCAGTCGGCGAGATGCTGCGAATTCTCAGAGCTCATCGTCTCGCCATGCCACAGCTTGACGAAGCCGCATCTGCAGATCGGCTCTCGCCCGATCCAGAGCAGCCAGGCGGCGGCCAGGAGGATGATGAGGAAGGTCGCCCAGAAAGGGGCGGATCGGCGCGTGAACATGATGATGGGTCCTGAAATCATTGCTGCAAGGCGCTGTCCATGGCCCGCAGGCTAGCCCGTGCGCAGCGCCGCCGCCATCACCCGGTCCAGCGCTTGCAGAAACCGTGTCCGCTCGGCCTTGCCGAAGCCGCCGCCGCGGCCCTGGTGAAAAGGATCGGCGGCACGGATGTCCTGCATCAGGTCGCGGGTCGCCAGCCGCGGGCCGATATTGGCCGGCGTCAGCACCTCGCCGTCCGGCTGCACGACCTGCGCGCCGGCCTTGAGGCAGCGGTCGGCCAGCGGCAGGTCGGTGGTGACCACCACGTCGCCCGGCCCGCAATGCGCGGCGATCCACTTGTCGGCCTCGTCCGGGCCATCCGGCACGATCCGCAAGGACACGAAAGGATTGGCCGGCGGCCGCAACCCGCCATTGCAGACCAGCACCATCGGCACGCGCAGCCGGGTCGCGACCCGCTCGGCCTCGGGTTTGACCGGGCAGGCGTCGGCGTCGATGTAAAGCGTCGTCATGCGGGGCCTCGTCGAAGAAAAGCCCCGCGCAGAGCGCGGGGCTTCGGGGTCGGACGGCGGGATTATTCCGCGACCGTCACCTTGACCATGTAGTCGGGCTCGACCACGGCACCGTTCGCGGCCGGATCGCCCTTCTTGACGGCGTTCAGCACCTCCCAGCCATCGACCAGCTGGCCGACCACGGTATATTGCCCGTCCAGGAAGGTCGCCGGCGCCAGGTCGATGAAGAACTGGCTGTTGGCGCTGTCCGGATCCTGCGAGCGCGCCATGCCCACGGTGCCGGCCTGGAAGCTGACATCGTTGAACTCGGCCGGCAGGTCCGGCATGTTCGAGCCGCCCATGCCCGCCCGCGCGGTATCGCCGCCATGTTTGCCGAACTCCACGTCGCCGGTCTGCGCCATGAACCCGTCGATGACCCGATGGAACACCACCCCGTCATAGGCGCCGGATTTTGCCAGCGTCATCAGCCGCTCGACATGTTTCGGCGCCTTGTCGTTATAAAGATCCAGCACGATCTTGCCCTTGGCCGCGCCCTTGGCGTCGGCGACCTCGATCACCAGGTTCGGGCCGGGCCCGTCGGTGACGCCCGGCAGGCCCTCGGCCAGCACCGGATGGGCGGCCGCGCCGGCGGCCAGCAGCAGGGCAGAGGCCAGCAGCTTATTCAGCATCGGCCGCCACCTTCACCGAGATCATCCGGTCGGGATTCGCCGGCGGCTCGCCGCGGACGATCTTGTCGACATGTTCCATGCCCTCGATGACGCGGCCATAGACGGTATACTGGCCGTTCAGGAAATGGTTGTCCTTGAAGTTGATGAAGAACTGGCTGTTGGCCGAGTTCGGGTTCATCGACCGCGCCGCGCCCAGCGTGCCGCGGTCATGCGGCAGGCGCGAGAACTCGGCCGGCAGGTCCGGCAGGTCCGAACCGCCGGTGCCGGCGCGGCCGGGGTTGTAGTTGTTTTCCATGTTGGCATGTTCCACGTCGCCGGTCTGGGCCATGAAACCCTCGATCACGCGGTGGAAGGCCACGTTGTCGTATTTCCCCGCCCGGGCCAGTTCCTTCATGCGCTCGGCATGTTTGGGGGCGACATCGGGCAGCAGCTCGATCACCACCGGGCCGTCCTTCAGCTCGATGATGACCGTGTTTTCGGGATCCTTGATCTCGGCCATGGGGGTCTCCTTCTGATGGCTTGGGCAAAGGCATAAGCATTTCGTCCCGCCCATACAACGCCGCCATTGCCCCCGGCGGTTCGTCGCCGTCGATGATTGCGGGGCCGGTTGACGAAAATGTCATGATGCGGGAAAACCCGCGCACGGGCGCCGGAGCCCATCAGGAAAGGGACGAGGACATGGCGGATTTCAACACGATCGACGACCTGGAGCTTGACGGCAAGGTGGTGCTTGTCCGCGTGGACGTGAACGTCCCGGTCGAGGATGGCCAGGTCACCGACGCCACCCGGATCGAAAAGATCGTGCCGACCGTCAAGGACATCCAGGCCCGGGGCGGCATCCCGGTGCTGCTGGCGCATTTCGACCGCCCCAAGGGCCAGCGCGTCGAGTCGATGAGCCTGAAGGTGGTGGTCCCGGCGCTGGAGAAGGCACTCGGCCAGCCGGTGAAATTCGCCGAGGAGGCCATCGGCGGCCCGGCCAAGCGCGCCGTGGCCGATCTGGCCAAGGGCGACGTGCTGCTGCTGGAGAACACCCGCTTCTATCCGGGCGAGGAAACCAACGACGCGACCTTCGCCGCCTCGCTGGCGGCGCTGGGTCAGGCCTATGTGAACGACGCCTTCTCGGCCGCGCACCGGGCACATGCCTCGACCGAGGGCATCGCGCGGCTGCTGCCCGCCGCCGCCGGCCGGCTGATGGAGGCGGAGCTGAAGGCGCTGGACGCCGCGCTCGGCAATCCGCTGCGCCCGGTGGTGGCGGTGGTCGGCGGCGCCAAGGTCTCGACCAAGCTCGACCTGCTCGGCAACCTGATCGAGCAGGTGGATCACCTGGTGATCGGCGGCGGCATGGCCAATACCTTCCTGGTCGCGCAGGATGTCGAGGTCGGCAAGTCGCTGGCCGAACGCGACATGGCCGGCACGGCCCGCGACATCCTCGAAAAGGCCGGCAAGACCGGCTGCACCATCCACCTGCCGGTGGACGTGGTGGTGGCGCGCGAGTTCAAGGCCGGCGCCGCCAGCGAGACGGTGACCGCCGACGCCTGCCCGGCCGATGCGATGATCCTCGATGCCGGCCCGGCGACGGTGGCGAAGATCCGCGAGGTCTTCGAGACCTGCCGCACGCTGATCTGGAACGGCCCGCTGGGCGCCTTCGAGATCCCGCCGTTCGACGCCGCGACCAATGCCGCCGCGCGGGAAGCGGCGCGGCTCACGCGCGAAGGCAAGCTGATCTCGGTCGCCGGCGGCGGCGACACCGTGGCGGCGCTGAACAAGGCCGGGGTCTCGAGCGATTTCACCTTCATCTCGACCGCCGGCGGCGCCTTCCTGGAATGGATGGAGGGCAAGGAACTGCCCGGCGTGGCGGCGCTGCAGAAGCGCTGAACTCCGGTCGCAAGGAACGGAAAAAAGGGGCCCTGCGGGCCCCTTTTGACATTCCGGGACCCGCGGGATGCCGCGCCGGCGACGCCGCGGCCCTTATCCGTTCGCTTGCGTGCCTGCCTGCCCTGCCGGCGCGGGCGCGGGCGAAGTCACGGCCGGAGGCGCGTTACGCTCGATATCCTTCGAGTCGGTGTCCAGAAACAGGATGAAGAGAAAGGTTCCGATCGAGATCACGAACGCCAGTCCCAGGACCAGGAAGAACGGCCGGTTCTGACGGATCTGCTCGGGGATGCCTGCGGGATCTTCGTTTGCCATCGGCATGTCCTCCCGATTGCGACGCAGGATCAACGCATGACGGAAGCGTCAGGTTCCCGTTAGCGCAACCGCAATTGCCCTTGCCGGCGGGTCTGCTAATCAGCCCGCATTCAGAAATGGAGTTCCCGATGCAGATGACCGAGACCGTCCGCAAGATCCTCGCCCATTACGAGGGCGAAGCGCCGGGTGTGAAGGCCCAGCTGGCCCGCATGCTGATGACCGGCAAGCTGGCCGGCACCGGCAAGATGATCATCCTGCCGGTGGACCAGGGCTTCGAACACGGCCCGGCGCGCAGCTTCGCCCCGAACCCGGCCGGCTACGACCCGCATTACCATTACCAGCTGGCCATCGACGCGGGGCTGAACGCCTATGCCGCGCCGCTGGGCATGATCGAGGCGGGCGCCGACACCTTCGCCGGCCAGATCCCGACCATCCTCAAGGTGAACTCGGCCAATTCGCTGATGTCGGACACCGCCGGCAAGAACCAGGCGATCACCGCCTCGGTGGACGATGCGCTGCGGCTGGGCTGCTCGGCCATCGGCTTCACCATCTACCCGGGCTCGGACATGGCGCTCGACATGATCGAGGAGATCGTCGAGATGCGCAAGGAAGCCGCCGCCAAGGGCGTGGCGACGGTGGTCTGGTCCTATCCGCGCGGCGAGGCGATCAGCAAGGACGGCGAGACCGCCATCGACATCGCCGCCTATGCCGCCCAGATCGCGGCGCTGATCGGCGCGCATGTCATCAAGATCAAGCTCTCCACGGACCACCTGATGCTGCCGGAAGCGAAAAAGGTCTACGAGGCCAAGGGCATCGACATCTCGACCCAGGCCAAGCGCGTCGCGCATTGCATGCAGTCGGCCTTCAACGGCCGCCGCATCGTGGTGTTCTCGGGCGGCGCCGCCAAGGGCGCGGACGCGGTCTATGACGATGCCCGCGCCATCCGCGACGGCGGCGGCAACGGCTCGATCATCGGCCGCAACAGCTTCCAGCGCTCGCGCGAGGATGCGCTGGACATGCTGCAGAAGCTGGTCGACATCTACCTGGGCAAGGCCTGATTGCCGTGGGGCTCTGCCCCCACATTCCCGGGGTATTTTCCCAACGAAGAAGGGCGTCCGGTGCGGGCGCCCTTTTCCTTTCGGGCCGGACCGCCTAAGTTCCGGGCGACGGACAGAAGGATGGGTGCATGTCGTTTTTCTCGAAGCTGCGCGACCGGCTGACGCGGTCCTCGTCGAAGATCGGCGACGGGCTGGACGAGATCGTCTCGGAAGGCGCGGACGCGAAAACGCCGGCCGCCCCCGCACCCGAACCGGCGGCGCAGCCGGCCCCGGTGCCAGAGGCCCAGCCGGCCGACGATGCCGCCGCGCGGCCGGGGATGCTGGGCCGGATCTTCGGCCGCGCGCCCGTCCCGGCCGAGCCGCGCCGCGAGCTCGACGACGCCATGCTGGAAGAGCTGGAGGAGATGCTGATCCAGGCCGATATGGGCGTCGAGACGGCGCTGCGCGTCACCGCCAATATCGCCGAGGGCCGCATGGGCCGCCGCATCTCGGCCACCGAGCTGAAGGAGCTGCTGGTCGGCGAGATCGCCCGCATCATGACCCCGGTCGCGAAGCCGCTGCCGATCTATCCCAAACGGCCGCAGGTGGTGCTGGTGGTGGGCGTCAACGGCTCGGGCAAGACGACCACCATCGGCAAGCTCGCCAGCCAGTTCAAGGCGGCGGGCAAGAAGGTGGTGATCGCGGCCGGCGACACCTTCCGCGCCGCCGCCGTCGAACAATTGCAGGTCTGGGGAAGCCGCGCCGGCGTGCCGGTGATGACCGCGCCCGAGGGCTCGGACCCCGCCAGCCTCGCCTTCGACGCCATGACCCGGGCCGAGGCCGAGGGCGCCGACCTTCTGATGATCGACACCGCCGGCCGCTTGCAGAACCGGCAGGACCTGATGGAGGAGCTGGCCAAGATCGTCCGGGTCATCCGCAAAAAGGATCCGTCCGCCCCGCACAATACCCTGCTGGTGCTGGACGCCACCACCGGCCAGAACGCCCTGAGCCAGGTCGAGACCTTCCAGAAGCTCGCCGATGTCTCGGGCCTGGTCATGACCAAGCTCGACGGCACCGCGCGCGGCGGCGTGCTGGTGGCGCTGGCCGACCGTTTCGGCCTGCCGATCCATGCCATCGGCGTGGGCGAGCAGATCGACGATCTCGACGCTTTCGACGCCCGCGACTTCGCGCGGGCGCTGGTCGGGCTCGACTGAAGCTTTCTCTGTTTTTCAAATACCCATGCGGCCGCGCGACCGGCGCGGCCGTCACGGCTTGACGAGATGCGCGTCCGTCCTGGTGTCCTCGGCCGGCGCGACATTGCCCGCCGCATCGGCCTGCGGCTCGACCACGTCCTGCGGCGGCGTGAAGGGCGCGGTCAGCTCGGCGCTTCCGGCCTGCTTGTCGTAGATGCAGACGTAGCGATCCACCCCGCCATCGGCCAGCGTGGTGATCAGCAGCGCCGCGCCGTAGCTTTCCGAGCCGAAGGGATTGACCTCGATCGCCGTCTCGCCCGTTTCGGGGGCAAGCGCGCTGCAGGCGGTCTCGACATCCTGGCGGAACTGCTCCCAGGCATCCTCGGAGGAGGCCAGCGCGGGGGTGGCGACAAGGGCGATCAGCAGGATGGGCAGGCGGCGCATCGGTTTCCTCCGGTTGTGGTTGCCAAGGGGAACGCCCCTGCCCCGCCGCAGGTTTCTAGAGCCCGAGCCGCGCCGCGAAATCCCGCACCTCGGCCGCGTCCCCCGCCGCCAGCGAGCGCAAGAGCGTCGCCTGCGAACGCAGGATCGGTTCCTCGCCGATGATCTTCAGGTGGTTCGCCCGCAGCGTCTCGCCGGACGAGGTGATGTCGGCGATGGCCTCGGCGGTCAGGTTGGCCACCGTGCCCTCGGTCGCGCCCTGGCTGTCGACCAGTTGGTAATCCGCCACCTCCTGCGCCGACAGCCAGGCGCGCACCAGCCGGTGATACTTGGTGGCGATGCGCAGGCGGAAGCCGTGCTCGGCGCGGAAATCGCGGGCGATGGTGGCGAAATCGTCCAGGCTGTCGCAATCCGACCAGCAGGCGGGCACGGCCAGGATCAGGTCGGCATGGCCGAAGCCCATCGGCGCCAGCTCCTCGACATGGCTGCGCCAGCCGGCGAGCTTTTCCCGGATCAGGTCGGTGCCGGTCACGCCCAGATGGATGCGCCCGGCCATCAGCTCGCGCGGGATCTCGCCGGCCGAGAGCAGCACCAGCGCCACGTTTCCGACCCCGTCCACCCGTCCGGCATATTCCCGGTCCGAGCCGGCGCGCGACAGGGTCACGCCGCGGGCGGCGAACCAGTCAAAACACTGCTCCATCAGCCGCCCCTTGGACGGCACGCCCAGCCGGATCATGCCAGCCCCCCCAGTTCATGCACCAGACCCGGCCGGATGATGCCGCCCACCGCCGGGATCGAGCGGCCCTGCGCCTGGCCCAGAACCGCCGCCAGCGCGTCGTAGCGGCCGCCCGAGGCGACGGGCGGCCAGTCCTCGCGCCCGGCCGCGGCGAAGCTGAAGGTCATGCCGTCGTAATATTCCATCGTGTGCCGGCCGTGGCTGGCGGCGAAATGCACGGCGCCCACGTCGATGCCGCGCGCCGACAGCGCCGCGAGGTTGCGCTCCAGCCGGTCCACCGCCTCGGCGATGTCGGGGATCTCGGCGGCCAGGTCGCGCAGCTGCCGCAACGCCTCGGGGGCCGGGGCCTCGATGGCGAACAGCCGCTCCAGCCGCTCGACCCATTGCGGCGGCAGCGGCGCCTCGGCGGCGTCGCTGCGCAGCCGGTCGATGCGCGCCTGCATCTCGGCCGGCGAACGCAGCCCGGTCCAGGGCGCGCCGGCTTCCGGAAAACGCCGCGGCGCGGCCGGCGCGGCAAAGCGCGCCAGCGCCTTGGCAAAGCGCCGCGGCCGCCAGATGTGGTGCAAGAGCGCCGCGCGGCGCGCACCGGATAGCGGTAGGGCGCGCACCGCGTCCATCAGCAGATCCATATCGCCCATGCTGGCCTGCAGCTTCAGCGGCGCGAGGATGTCGTGAAACAGCGCGAACACCTCGGCATCGGCCTCGGGATCGCGGGCGAAAAGCTCGAAACCGGCCTGCAGATATTCGTTGTCGCGCGGATGCTCGGGGCGGGTCTCGCCATGGTCCTGCTTGCGGAACACCTCGCCCAGATAGCAATAGCGCGCCGGCTCGGCGCCACTGGCCATGTGCATCTGCACCACCGGCACGGTGAAGTCGGGGCGCAGCATCATCTCGCCGCGGATCGGATCCTGGGTCACATAGGCGCGGGCGCGGATATCCTCGCCGTAAAGGTCCAGCAGCGTCTCGGCCGGCAGCAGCAGGTCGGGCGCGACCTCCTCGGCGCCGGCGGCGCGGAAGGCGGCGAGGATCTGCTGGCCGATGGCCTGTTTCTCGCGCTTGCTCATCCGAGGATGCGCCGGATTTCCGCGACCAGATCGGCACGGGCGACCTCGGTCTGGGCGGGCTGGGCCTTCCATTCCTCGTGGCTGGCCTGGGCCGCGAGTTTCGCGCCAAGGATCAGGTCCTTGACCTGCACCACGCCGCGCGCCGCCTCGTCCGCGCCTTGGATGATCGCGACCGGCGAGGCGCGCTTGTCGGCATATTTCAACTGGTTGCCGAAGTTCTTCGGATTGCCCAGATAGACCTCGGCGCGGATGCCGGCGGCGCGCAGCTCGGCGGCCATGGCCTGGTAATCGGCCATGCGCTCGCGATCCATGACGGTGACGACGACCGGGCCCCGCGCCTCGCTGCCCGTCAGCCCCTTGGCGCGCAGGGCGGCCAGCAGCCGGTCCACGCCGATGGAAACGCCCGTCGCCGGCACCTTCTGGCCGGTGAAGCGTTCCACCAACCCGTCATAGCGGCCGCCGCCGGCGACCGAGCCGAACTGGCGCTTGCGGCCCTTGTCGTCGAGAATTTCGAAGGTCAGCTCGGCCTCGAAGACCGGGCCGGTGTAATAGCCGAGGCCGCGCACGATCGAGGGGTCGATCACCGCCCGATCCTCGTCCACGCCCATGGCGGCGAGCATCCGGGCGATCTGCGCCAGTTCCTCGACGCCCTCGGCGCCCGTGGCCGAGGCGCCGACGGCGGCGCGCAGGTTCGAGAGCGTGTCGGCGTTGTCCGCGCCCTTGGAGGTCAGGAAGGCCAGCACCGGCCCCGCCTGTTCGGGCGAAAGGCCCACGCCCTCGATGAAGGCGCCGGAGTCGTCCTTGCGCCCGGCGGTGAGCAGCTGGCGCACGCCGTCCTCGCCGACCTTGTCGAACTTGTCGATGGTGCGCAGCACGTCGTCGGCCGGCTTGCCCTCGGCGACGCCCATGGCTTCCAGGATGCCGTTCAGCACCTTGCGGTTGTTGATGCGGATCAGGTAGTCGCCGCGGGCGATGCCGGCATGTTCCAGCGCCGCCGCCAGCATGGCGCAGATCTCGGCATCCGCGGCGACCGAGGCCGAGCCCACGGTATCGGCATCGCATTGGTAGAACTGCCGGAAGCGTCCGGGTCCGGGCTTCTCGTTGCGCCAGACCGGGCCCATGGCATAGCGGCGATAAGGCGAGGGCAGGTCGTTGCGGAACTGCGCCGCGACGCGGGCCAGCGGCGCGGTCAGGTCATAGCGCAACGCCAGCCAGTCGCCGGCGCCGCCGCCCGGAACCTCGGCCTCTTGCCAGGCGAAGACCCCGGCATTGGGGCGGTCGACGTCGGGCAGGAACTTGCCCAGCGCCTCGACGGTTTCGACGGCACTGGTTTCGAGCGGCTCGAAGCCGTGGCGATGATAGATCTCGGCGATGCGGTCGAGCATCTGCTTGCGCTCGGTCACATCTGCGCCGAAATAGTCGCGGAACCCCTTGGGCGTCTCGGCCTTGGGACGGGGCTGTTTCTTCTGATCTTTCGCCATGGTTTGCCTCGGGCTTTTCCAGGCGCGGGTCTAGCGGATGGAGGATGGATGGACAAGCAGACGCAGGAACGGATCGAGCGGCTGGAGGAGGCCGTGGCCTATCTGGCGCGCACGGTCGAGGATCTGTCGGGCATCGTGGCCCGGCAGGAAAGCGAATTCGCCCGGCTGGCGCGGCATGTCGGCATGCTGATGGAGCGCGAGGCGGAACGCGAGAGCGAGACGGGCGTGGTGCCGCTGGCCGACCAGCGGCCGCCGCATTGGTGAGGGCCGGAGGGGCGCTGCCCCTCGCCCCCGTGCCGGGGGCTCACCCCGGGGTATTGGGAAAACGGTGAAATCAGCCGCGTGCCGGGCCGAGGCGCGGGCCGGGGG
>NZ_JBHRXE010000055.1:0-78904 GCF_042648325.1 Paracoccus simplex
CGCGCCGCCGAGGATGCCGCGCTGCCGGAACTGCGGGCCGAGATGGCGCCGGGCGTCCCGCTTTCCGCCGCCCCGCCCGTCGCCGCCCCCGCCGCCACGGCCGGGGCGCTGGAGGCCCAGACGCCGCAACCCGCGCCGCAGCCCGATCTGGCGCCGACCCCGGATCCCGACCCGGCCGCCGCCAATGCCAACCTGGCCCCGCTGCTGGAACGCGACTTCACCACCGGCGACCCGCAATCGCTGGAGCGCAGCTTCGACCGGGTCCAGACCCGCGACGGGCAGGTCGCGACCTCGGCCGGGGCGGCCCCCTTGGTGCCGCTGGCCGGCGAGACCGATCCGGCCCGCGTCGAGGGTCAGGAAGCCGCCGCCGGCACGCAAGCGACCGCGGCCGGGGCCGGGGCCGCCCGCGCCGTGATCGACGGCCCCGGCCCCGAACAGGCGCAGCTGCGCGAGATGTCCGAGGGCTTCGCCCTGCCGCCGCGCCCGGCGCCCGAGCCCGCGCCGGCCCTGCCCCCGGTCGAGGGCGCCGCCGCCTTCGCCGCCCAGCCGCTGGACGCGACCACGGTGGCGCTGTTCGACCGCGCGCATGGCCCGGCGATGCAGGAATCGCTGGCTAGCGCGCAGGCCGATCTGGACGCCGCCGCCCAGAGTCGCGAGGTCGGGCGCGAGGCCGAACTGGCCCATGCCGAGACGGAACAGGCGCGGCTGAACGCCGAGGCCGACCAGGCCCAGCGCGACGAGGTGATCGGCCGGCGCGCCGACATCCAGTCCGCCCGGCAGGACGCGCTGGACCAGCAGGCCGGCCAGGTCTCGGAGCTGCGGGACGAGGCGGCTTCGGCCCGCAGCGGGGCCCGCGCCGAGGTGGCGGCCGAGGTCAGCCGCACCGAGACCCGCATCGACGCCGATTTCGCCCAGGCCGAGCGCGAGGCCGAGGCCGAGGTGGCGCAGGGCGAAAGCCGCGCGCAAACCAGCCGCGACGAGGCCGAGCGCGAATCCGAGAGCCAGAGCTGGTGGGACCGCGCCGTCAACTGGGTCAAGGCGCAGCTCGAACGGCTGACCGCCGCGATCAATGCGATCTTCGACGCGGTGCGCGCCGCGGTGCGCGACATCATCGAGGCGGTGAAATCGGCGGCGCTGGCGCTGATCGACGCCGCCGCCGGGCTGATCAAGGGCGTCATCGAGGCCTTCGGCGCGCTTCTGCACGAGCTGGTGAACCGGCTGCTGGCCGAATATTTCCCCGCCATCGCCGCGGCGTTGAACGCCGCCATCGACGCGGCGGTGACGGCGGCGACCGCGGCCATCGACCGTATCGCCGATGCGCTGAAGGCCGGTATCGAATTCCTGATGAACGCGCTGGCGGCGGCGCTGGACGCGCTGCTGGCGGCCTGGCAGGCGGCGGTCAACGCGGCGCTGGCGCTGGCCCAGGCGGCGCTGTCGGGCGACTGGGCGGCGCTGGCCCGGCTGATCCTGTCGCCGATCCTGATGGCGCTGGGGATCCAGCCCGACGCCTTCTTCCAGCTTTTCGCCCGCGCCGCGCAGGCCATCGACCTGATCGTCGCCGATCCCGGCGGCTTCGTGCAGAACCTGCTGGAGGCGGTCAAGGGCGGCATCCGGCGCTTTGCCGACAATTTCCGCCGCCACCTGATCGCCGGCATCATCCTGTGGCTGACCGGCCCGCTCGGCCGCGGCATCACCATGCCGGCGGAATTCGACCTCTGGGGTCTGCTGGACGTGGCGCGCCAGGCGCTCGGCCTGACCTTGGAGACCGTGCGCCGCGTCGCCGTGCGCGTGCTGGGCGAAAGCGCCGTGCGGAAGATCGAATACGTGCTGAGCTATGTGCGGGCGCTGATCACCGGCGGCTGGCAGGGGCTGTGGGAACAGCTGACCAGCGACCTTGCGATGCTGCGCGACATGGTGCTGGACCAGCTCAAGACCTTCCTGCTGGAAAAGGTGGTGCTGGCCTCGATCATGTGGCTGGCCGGCATGTTCAACCCGGTCGGCGCGCTGGTGAAGCTGGTGATGACGATCTGGAACTTCATCCAGTTCCTGCGCACCCAGCTGGCGCGGATCTTCGCCGTGGTGCAGACCGTCATCAACACCATCTGGGAAATCGCCACCGGCGCGCTGGAGCCGCCGATGCGCGGGGTCGAGCAGGTGCTGGCGCGGCTGCTGCCGGTGGTGCTGGACCTGCTGGCGCGGCTGATCGGCGTCTCGGGCATCCCCGAGAAGGTGCAGGAGGTGCTGCGCGCCGTCCGGCTGAAGATCGAGACGGCGCTGGAAAAGCTGATGCGCCGGGTGCTGGCCGCCTTCGGCATCCAGGGCAGGCCGGCCGAGGCCCCCGCCGCCGGCCAGATCATGGCGCCGATCCCGTTCCGCGCCGGTTCCGAAGCCCACACCCTGCTGATCGAGGACGAGGGCGAGACGGTGCGGCCCGTCATCCGCTCGGACCCGACGCCCTTGGTGCAATGGCTGGACGGCCGGCTGGGCCAGCCCTTCACCGATTACGCGGCGCGGAAGAACTGGCGCGGCGTGGTGCTGGCCAACAAGCGCGCCGAGCTCGAGGCGCTGGTCGCCGCCGCCAAGGCCGAGGAGGCGCAACTGGACGCCCAGGCCGAGCTGACCGAGGACGCGGTGAACGCGGCCCAGGCCGAGGGCGCCTCGGACGCCGTCCAGGCCGAGGCCGCCGCCAAGGCGCAGGAGACGCAGGCCAAGGGCGAGCTGACGAAAAGCGCCGTGGCGCGGGTGCTGGAATTCTTCGGCATCAGCATCGTGCCACTGGACCAGAAATTCGCCCCCGAGCTCGAGGCGATGGCCCCCTCGCTGTCCGAGAACCTGCGCCGCTATGTGCTGCCCAATCTGGACGTGGCGCGCTATACGCCGCTGGACTGGCGCGGCTTCGCCACCATGCTGTCCGGCGACGGCAGCGCGACCGAGCCCTGGCGGCGGCCGGCCAATGCCACCGGCGCCGCCCGGCGCTTCACCGGCGGCGGCTTCGACGCGGCCGTCTCGGCCGAGGCGCGGCGGCTGGCCAAGGCGCTGAGCCTGCCGAATGCCGATACCTTCCTCGGCCCCGAACCGGCATTCGACCCGGCCCGGGTCGGCCAGTTTTTCGGCGACCATCTGGCGCG
Organism: Paracoccus simplex; assembly: GCF_042648325.1. Classification (NCBI taxonomy): domain Bacteria; kingdom Pseudomonadati; phylum Pseudomonadota; class Alphaproteobacteria; order Rhodobacterales; family Paracoccaceae; genus Paracoccus; species Paracoccus simplex. The sequence continues at coordinate 3,129 of NZ_JBHRXE010000055.1, forward strand.
GCGGCTGAACGAGGGCGGCGCGACGCTGGCGATCACCGACCAGCTTCTGGCCGGCGGCGGGCCGGATTACCCGGCGCTGATGACCGCGCTGGCGACGCCGCTGTCCGAGGCGGCGACCGCCATGTGCAGCGGCGGGACCGACAGTTACGACCACGCTTTCGAGCGGGTGACGGGCAGCTATTTCCGGACGGTGATCGTCGATCAGTTCGACAGCGTGATGACGCAGACCGGCTGGGGCACCTATTATCAGGACGATGCCATGAACGCCTCCGGCAACGGCGAGGGCGGGGTGACGAAGCCGCTGGGCCATTTCGTCCGCCCCGACCCGACCGGCAATGCCGGCTCGAAACGCGCGGCACGCAACGGTCAGCGGCTGGCCGATGCGGTCAGGGGCGCCGATCCCGGCCAGCACGAATGGATCGCCTCGCGCTTCGCGGCGCAGATCGTCCGCAACGCCGCCGAGGACGTCGAGCGCGGCCGGACCGAGCGGCTGCGCGGGCTGTGCGAGCTGATCCAGTTCCAGCACCGCGTCCGCACGCCCACCAAGCGACTGATCTTCGCGCCCGAGGGCTCCTATCCGGCGCAGAAGGTGATCATCAGCTATCAGGCTTACGGCCACCGCATGGACCCGGAATGGAAGGACACGCCGGAACCCGCCCTGCCCGAGGCGCGGCGCGCGGAATGGTATCCGCCGGGCAGCCCGCATCAGGGCGCACGCATCGGCATCATGCAAGGCCATCCCGGCGCCATCTATGCCCGCGTCAGCGGCGGCGCCCCCAGCCCCGAGATCAAGCAGCAGACCGTCGGTCATGGCATATGGGACCAGGCGCTGGAGGGCATCGTCGCCCGCGATCTCTCGGACGGCACGGTCTATTTCAGCGAGATGCACCAGATGGCCGAGAACATCGTCCGCTTCTTCCGGCTGACGGTCTGGAACGGCGAGACCCTGCCCGAAGGCGGCTCGGCTTACGGCGAATATTTCGACTCGGGCGCTCAGGCCGAGAACCTCTCGGCGCTGGCGGCCGATTACCGCGGCTATTTCCCGAATTTCGAGGCCACGCTGCAGGCCCAGATCGACCAGGTGAGGAGCGCCTAGATGTCCGGCTATTCCCGCTCGCCCCGCTTGCTGAAAGGCGCCATCGTCGCCTTCCGGCCGCCGGTGCCGCTGCCCGAGGTGATCCCCTTCCAGATCAACCCGGAAAGCCTGCAAAGGACCATCGAGGCCAATGCCGCCGAAAGCGAGGGCGGCGCCGACAGCTTCCGCCTGGCCGGCGCCCCGAAGGAGGTCATCAAGGTCGAGGCGGTGCTGGACGCCAGCGACGACCTGGAACAGGGCGAGGCCGAGGAACTGGGCCTGCATCCGCGCCTGGCGCAGCTGGAGACGCTGCTTTACCCCGCCGCCTCGACCGTCATCGCCAATGCGGTGCTGCTGCGCCTGGGCACGGTCGAGATCCTGCCGGCCAGCGGCCCCTTCACCATCTTCATCTGGGGCAAGACCCGCATCCTGCCGGTGCGGCTGAAAAGCCTGTCGATCACCGAGGAAGCCTATGACCCGAAGCTGAACCCGATCCGGGCCAAGGTGTCGATGGACTTGGCGGTGCTCAGCTATTCAGACCTGGAAAGCAGCCATCCCGGCTATGCCATGTTCCTGAGCCACCAACTGGTCAAGGAAACCATGGCCATGGTCGGGCGCATCAACTCGCTGGGCTCGGTTCTGGGCTCGGACGTGACGATAATGTGAGGGCGTCATGATCGACCGCGATTCCCGTTATGCCAAGGCCGCAGTCCTGCACCTGACCGACGCGCAGGGCCGCGACATCGCCTATCTGGACCGCCGCATCATCCCCGACGCGCCGCGCATCGCCGCGCGCATCGCGGTCGCGGACGGCGACCGGCTGGACCTGGTGGCGCATCGCGCCTATGGCGACGCCCGCCAGTCCTGGCGGGTGATGGACGCCAATCCCGACCCCGAGCCGCTGGCGCTGGCCGACACCCCCGGCCGCCGCCTGAACCTGACCCAGCCGGGGGAGGCGTGACATGCTGCAGGAGCTGATCGGGGTCCGCCTGACGCTGCTGGCCGGGACCGGCCTGCCCCGACCGCTGCCGGCCGAGCTGATGGAGCGCTTCGTCTCGGCCGAGGTGGCGGTCTCGGACCGCGAGATCTCGGGCTTCGAGCTGGTCTTCGACGCCATCCGCGCCCCGGCGCTGGCGGGGGTGTTCCCGATCATGGCCGAGCCGGCGCTGAAGACGGGATCGCGCATCGTGCTGACGGCGGTGATGGGCCTGATGCCGGTGGTGCTGATCGACGGCATCGTCGAGACGGCCGAGTTCAAGCCGGCGCAATCCGCCGGCCCGGCCCGGCTGCAGCTGCGCGGCAAGGATCTGAGCTTCGTCATGGACCGCGAGGAGCGCGAGACCACCCACCCGGCCCAGGGCCCGGGCGAGATCGCCAGCATGATCCTGCTGCGCTACATGCAATATGGCATCCTGCCGATGGTCATCCCGCCGATGACCGCGGACCGGCCGAACCCGACCGAGCGGGTGCCGATGCAGCGCGGCACCGATTTCGCCTATCTCAAGGATCTGGCGGCGGCGCATGACCGCATCTTCACCATCATCCCCGGCCCGGTGCCGCTGACCTCGACCGGCTATTGGGGACCGCCGCCGCGCATCGGCCTGCCGCAGCGCGCCATCACCACCGACATGGGACCGGAAAGCAACGTCTCGGGGCTGAGCTTCGAGAACGCGGCGGGCGAGGCGGCCGAGGTCCAGGGCCAGGTGCAAGATCCCGCCACCGGCCAGACCATGCCGGTGCGCTCGACCATGGCGCTGCGGCCGCCGCTGGCCGCGCAGCCCTCGATCTCCAACCGCGCCACGGTCCGGACCAACCTGTTCCAGACCCAGGGCGCGCCCTCGGCCGCGCAGGCCATGGGCGAGGCGCAGGCGCAATCCGACGCCACCACCGACACGGTCAAGGTGACGGGCGATCTGGATACCGCGCGCTATGGCGCGATCCTGTCGCCGCGCGGACTGGTCGGGATGCGCGGCGCGGGGCTGGACCATGACGGGCTTTATTACGTGCAAAGCGTGATCCACAAGATTTCGCGCGGCGCGTGGACGCAATCCTTCACCCTGAACCGGGAGGGCACGGGAACCACCGTGCCCATGGTGCTGCCATGAACGAACAGACGACGCGCGCCGGCTATTTCGGCAAGTATCGCGGCACGGTGTCGAACAACACCGACCCGCTGCAAAAGGGCCGGCTGCAGGTGCAGGTGCCGGCCGTCTACGGCACCAACACGCTGAACTGGGCCATGCCCTCGGTGCCCTTCGCCGGCTCGGGCGTCGGCTTCTACCTGATCCCGCCGGTGGGCGCCAATATCTGGGTCGAGTTCGAGGGCGGCAATATCGACGCCCCCATCTGGTCCGGCTGCTTCTGGGGCGAGGGCGAATGCCCCGGCCAGACGCCGATGGTCAAGATCATCAAGACCCAGGCCGCCACGATCACGCTGGACGAGGTGAATTCCTCGGCGCCGCTGGTGATCGAGACCCCGTCGGGCAACCGCATCACCATCACCGCGCAGGGCATCACGCTGGAAAGCTCGGGCGGCGCCAAGGTCGAGCTTTCGGGGCCCAAGGTCACGGTGAACTCGGGCGCATTGGAGGTGACGTGATGACCAGCCTTCTGCACAGGGGCGCGACGATCCTGTGCCCGCATGGCGGGCAGGCGCAGCCGGGCAGCAGCTCGACCCGCGTCCAGCTGGGCGGCCAGCCGGCGGTGACGGTGGCGCATATGATGACCATTTCCGGCTGTCCCTTCACCTCGGGCACCAATCCGATGCCCTGCACGCAGGTGCAATGGACCACGCCCGCGGCCCGCGTGACGATCGAGGGCAGCCCGGCGCTGCTGTCTTCCAGCGGCGGCATCTGCATCGGCGCGGCCGGGCCCGCCGGCCCGCCGCAGGTCGTGGCAAGCCAGATCAGGGTGACAGGGCAATGACCGATCTTTCCGCCCCCTTCCGCATCGACGGCACCGGCCGCACCGCCACCACCGGCGACGCCCGCCGCCACGCCCGCGACCTGATCGAGGCGGTCTTGTTCACCGCCCCGGGCGAGCGGGTGAACCGGCCCGATTTCGGCTCGGGCCTGCTGGAGATGCTGTTCGATACCAACAACCAGGCGCTGGAGACCGCCGCCGATTTCCTGATCCAGACGGCGATCCAGAAGCACCTGTCCGAGATCCTGACCGTCTCGGAACTGAGCCTGCGCCGCGACGAGGGGCTGCTGGAGATCGCCCTCTCCTATGTCCTGCGCGACACCGGCGAGACGGTCAGCGACACCTTCAGGCGCGAGGTCTAGGCCATGGCACGCGCGGAAAGTTTCCTCGACGAAAGGCGCGAAAGGCTTGCCGCCTCGGCCGCGCGGGTGAACGGCATCGCCGGGATCGAGGTCGATGCCGGCGACATGACCCGGCTGCTGCTGCGCTTCGTCCATCCGCTGCCCGGCCAGCCGAACGGCCGCCCGACCGCGCCGGCGCTGCGGCCCTCGGACCTGCTGGTCGAGGGCGGCGACCGCATCCGCGGCGTCAGCGTGCTGGCGGCCGAGGCGTCGGGGCGCGAGCTGCGGCTGCGGGTGAACCGGGCGGGCGATTTCTCGACCTACCGGCTGCGCATCCGCGATGGCCTGCCGGGCTGGGATCCGATCCTGCGCGAGATCCGCTTCGCCTTCCGGCTGCATTGCGACAGCGGCGATTGCGCGGCCCCGCCGCCGGCGCCGGCGCGGCCGGCCGAGCCGCCGCAGATCGACTATCTGGCGCGCGACTACGACAGTTATCGCCGGCTGATGCTGGACCGCATGGCGGTCAGCGTGCCGGACTGGACCGAGCGCAACCCGGCCGACCTGGGCGTGGCGCTGGTCGAATGGCTGGCATTTATCGGCGACGCGCTCAGCTACCGGCTGGACCATGTCGGCACCGAATACGCGCTGCAGACGGCGCGGCTGCGGGTCTCGGCCGCGCGCCATGCCCGGCTGGTCGGCTACCGGATGCATAACGGCGCCAGCGCGCGGGTGCTGGCGCAGCTGCGGCTGGCGCCGGGGGTGACCGACTTCACCCTGCCCGATCAGGGCCTGGCCTTCCTGACCCGCTCGGACACCGAAGACGGGGCGGTGATCCCGCTGGCCGCCGCGCAGCCGGCGGTCGAGACCGGCGCCGTGGCCTTCGAGCCGCTGGCGCCCGCCGTCCTGCGCGCCGCCCATGACCGCATCGCCCTGCATCACTGGGGCGACGCCGGCGCGGTGCTGGCGCGGGGCGCCACCTTCTGCGACCTGCGCGACCCCGACCAGGCCCTGCAACTGGCCGAGGGCGACCTGCTGGTGCTGGTGCAGAACCGCGACCCGGTGACGCGCCGGCTGTCCGATGCCGATCCCGGCGCGCGCCAGGCGGTGCGGCTGACCAAGCCGCCCGAGATGCTGGCCGATCCGCTGGAGCTGCTGCCGCCGCCCGGCGGCGGCGGCGCGCAGCCGCTGCGGGTCTGGCGCATCCGCTGGGGGGCCGGGGACGCGCTGCGCTTCGACCTGGACCACGGCGCAACCGCAAGCGAGCCGATGGCGCTGGCGCTTGGCAATATCGTGCTGGCCGATCACGGCCTGACCTTGCCCGACCCGGCGACCGACCAGCCGCTGGCCGAGCCGCTGGGCCTTGCCCCCGACCTGACCGACCCCGAGGAGCCGCCCGCCCCCGGCCAGCCCGACGAGCCGAAGCCGCTGGCGGCGCTGGACCGGCCGCGGCCCTTCCGCCCGCGCCTTGCCCGCCACGACCTGAGCTTCGCGGTGCCGCCGGACGACGGCGCGGCTTCGGCCGCCGAGCTGCTGCGGGTCGATCCGGCCCGGGCGGTGGCGCAGATCAGCCTGCGCTCGACCGACGAGACCGACCGCTGGCTGCCGGTGCCCGACCTGCTGGGCCAGCCCGCCGATGCGCTGGTCTTCGTCCCCGAGGTCGAGGCCGACGGCACCACCCGGCTGCGCTTCGGCCAGCCGCACGGCGCCTTGCCCAGCCTGAACGGCAAGACGCCGCTGCCCGGTGACGGCTTCACCGCCAGCTATCGCGTCGGCCACGGCCGCGCCGGCAATATCGGCGCCGGGGCGCTGGCGCGGGTCGCCGCCTCGGGCGCGGTGGCGGCGAATGTCGCGGGCGTGACCAACCCGCTACCCGCCACCGGCGGCGCAGAGCGCGAGACCGTGGCGGAAGTGCGCCAGCGCGCGCCGGTCGGCTTCCACCTGCAAAGGCGCGCGGTGACGCTGGCCGATTACGAGGCGCTGCTGGACGCCCATCCCCAGGTGCAGCGCGCCACCGCCCGCAAGCGCTGGCTGGGCGGCTGGCCGGCGATCTTCCTGACCGTGGACCGGGTGGCCGGCCTGCCGGTGGATCAACCCTTCCGGCAGATGCTGCTCGACTATCTGGAACCCTACCGGATGATGGGCCACGACCTGACCGTGGACGCGCCGATCCTGGTGCCGCTGACCATCGCCATCCGCGCCTGCGCCACAGCCGACGCCTTCGCCGACAAGGTGGCCGGGGCGCTGGCCGCGCGCTTTTCCGCCGGGCTGGCCGAGGACGGGCGGCCGGGCTTCTTCCATCCCGACAACGTGACCTTCGGCAGCCGCATCTATCTAAGCCATATCTACCGCGCCGGGCTCGATGTGCCGGGGGTGGCCGACCTGCGCGTCACCGCCTTCGGCCGCTCGGGCCAGCCCGATGCCAGCGCCGAGGGCGTGCTGGCCTTTGGCCCGCGCGAGATCCCGGTGCTGTCGAACGACCCGAACCGCCCCGGCGAGGGACGGCTGACCATCGAGACGAGGGGGGGCAGATGAGCAGCGTCAAACCCACGCCGGAACCGATCGCCAACCGCGCCGGCCTGCCGGCGCTGCGCGCCCGCGCCGGCACGCATCCGACCTTCCTGGCCGCGCTGCGCCGCGGGCTGGCGGACGGCAACCGCCCCGGCCTGTCCGAGCTGCGCAGCCGCGACCAGGACGACTTCACCCTGGGCCTGCTGGACGCCTGGGCGGCCACGCTGGACACGCTGACCTTCTATGCCGAGCGGCAGGCGAACGAGGCCTATCTGCGCACCGCGACCCGGCGCGAAAGCGTCCGCGCCCATGCCAGGCTGATCGGCTACGAGCTTGCCCCGGCCAAGGCGGCCTCGTGCCATCTGGTCTTCGAGGCCGAACCCCATGACGCGCCCGAGGCGGTGCTGGACTATCCGCCCGGCCTGCAGGTGCGCTCGATCCCGCGCGACGGCGAGTTGCCGCAGCTTTTCGAGACCGTCGAGCCGCTGCTGGCGCGCGCCGAATGGAACGCCATGCGGCCGCTGATGGCCTGGCCGCAGATCCTGGCCGCGGGTGCCGAGGAGATCCAGCTGGCGCAGGACGCGCCGCGCCTGGCGCTTGGCGATCCGCTGCTGCTGATGCGGGGCGAGGTGCCGGTGGCCGCCGCCGCGGGCGATCAGGCGGGGTTCCTGCGCCGGGTCTCGGGCCTGCGCGACGGCATCGGCGGGCGGCGCATCCTGGCGCTGCGCAGCGATCCCGCCAGCCAGCCGCCCTACGGCTTCCGGCCGATCCTGCAGGCCGTCTGGACGCCGGGGCTGGCGTTCTCGACCAGCAGCATGGTGGCGCTGCTGGCCGGGCATGGCTGGTCGGTGGCGACGCTGGCCGCGGCCAGCAATTTCCACAGCCTGACCGCGCGCGAGATGCGGCAGGCGGTGCAGGCCTCGGACTTCCGGGCCGAGGGGCCGATCCGCCCGGCGGTGCTGCGCGTCCGCGCCGGATTCTTCGGCAATACCGCCGCGGTCAAGCTGCTGCCGGCGGATTCCGGCATCGGCGCGCCGGGGGCGGTCACCGCCACCGCCGGCGAGGCCGGCGACACCGCGCCGGTCAACCGCGCCTATCTCTATCTGGACCGCGACCATCCCGAGATCACCGCCGGCCAGGGCCTGCTGATCCGCGATGCCGCGAACGAGGCCTGGCTGCGCATCCATGCCGCCGAGACCCAGGGCGTCGAGGCTTACGGCCTCGCGGCCAAGGTCACGCGGCTGGAGGTGGACGACAAGGGGCTGGCGCCGGACGGCGCGCTGATCGCGCTGTCGGGCTTCACCACCCGCGGCAGCATCGCCCATGCCCTGCCCGAACCGCTGCCGCTGGCCGACCTGCCGATCACCGATCCGGTCGGGCAGGCCGCGGGCGCGCTTGGCGCCGACCAGGTCGAGATCGCCACGCCCGAGCTGCAGCTGATGCCCGGCAAGGTGCTGGCCATCACCGGCGAGCGCGCCGATCTGGCCGGCGTCACGGCGGCCGAGATCCGGGTGCTGGCGCAGAACCTGATCGTCGGCGACCATTCGCTGCTGACCTTTACCCAGCCGCTGGCGCATCGCTATGTCCGCGACACGGTGCGCATCTCGGCCAATGTGGCGCTGGCCACGCATGGCGAGACGGTGGCCGAGGTGCTGGGCGACGGCGACGCCACCCGGACCTTCCAGCGCTTCAAGCTGAAATCCGGGCCGCTGACCCATGTCTCGGCCCGCAACGCGCGCGGCATGGTCCCGGCGATCGAGCTGCGGGTCAACCGCATCCGCTGGGGTCTGGTGGAGGATTTCCGCGCCGCCGGGCCGCAGGACCGGGTCTGGCTGCTGCGCATCGAGGAGGACGGCAGCGCCCATGTCGTCTTCGGCGACGGGCTGCGCGGCGCCCGCCTGCCCACCGGACAGGGCAATGTCGAAGCGGTCTATCGGCGCGGCGCCGGGCTGTCCGGTCATCTGGAGGCCGGGCAGCTGTCGTTGCTGGCGACCAAGCCCGCCGGGCTGAAGGCGGTGACGAACCCCCTGTCCCCCGCCGGCGGCGCCGATGCCGAGCGGCTGGAAGATGCGCGCCGCAACGCGCCCATGGGCGTCCTGACGCTGGGCCGCGCCGTGTCCTTGCGCGATTACGAGGATTTCGCCCGCGGCTTCGCCGCCGTGGCCAAGGCGCGGGCCGACTGGACCTTCGACGGCTTCGCCCGCCCGATCCTGGTCACCGTCGCCGGACAGGGCGGCGCCATCCTGCCCGAGACCGGCGACGACATGCAGAACCTGCGCGCCGCGCTGCTGGCAGCGGGCGAATCCGACCTGCGCGTCGGCCTGCGCAATTATCGCCCCACCGGCTTCGGCCTGGCGGCGCGGCTGTTCGCCGATCCCGGCCACATGCCCGAGGACGTGATCGACGCCGCGCGCCGGGCGGTGCTGGCGGCATTCTCGTTCGACGCGCGCGAGCTGGGGCAAGGCGTCAGCCAGGCGCAGGTCATCGCCGCGCTGCAATCGGCGCCGGGCGTCGTCGGGGTCGATCTTGACGCGCTCTATACCGGCGACACGCCGCGATTGCAGCCGCGCCTGACCGCCGCGCTTGGCCGGCCCGACCTTGCCGGGGCGCTGCCGGTCGCGGCCGAGCTGCTGACGCTGGATCCCATCCGGCTGCATCTGGAGGTGGCGGCATGAGACTGACGACCGAGGACATCTTCGCCCTGCTGCCCGCCTATATGCGGCTGCGCGACGCGGCCGAGGGCGCCGCGGTCAAGGGCCGGCTCGATCCGACCGACCCGCGCGAGGCGCAGGATTTCGGCCCGCTGCGCACGCTCGCCTCGCTGATCGCGCGCGAGGCGCAGGTGGCGGACGAGCAGATCGACCGGCTTTACGACGACGCCTTCATCGAGACCTGCGCGCCCTGGGTGGTGCCCTATCTGGGCGATCTGCTGGGCGTGCGGGGCCTGGGCGACATTCCCGAAGGGCTGGACCTGCGCGCCCGCGTCGCCGATGCGCTGGCGCTGCGCGCGCGCAAGGGCACGCTGCGGGCGCTGGAACACGCCGTTTCGGAAAGCGCCAACCTGCCGGTGCTGGCGGTGGAATACGGCCGCAAGCTGGTGCATGCGCAGTCGATGCGCCTGACGCATCCCGCCATGGGCGCGGCGGTGGATTTCCGCGACAAGCCGGGGCTGGCGCGGATCGGCGCGGCCTATGAGCGCGCCTCGCGCGGGGTCGAGGTCCGGCGCATCGACACGCGCGGCGGGCGCTGGAACCTGGGCAATGTCGGGCTGCATGTCTGGCGGCTGCGGCCTTGGCCGATCAGCAACCATCAGGTCAACCCGGTGGTGGCGGGGCGGCGCGCCTTCCGCTTCCATCCGCTGGGCTGCGACGCGCCGCTTTTCGACCGCGCCCAGGCCCGGCCGCCCATCGAACAGCCGATGTGCGAATCCGCCCTGCCGATCCCGATCAGCCGCGCGCTGATGGCCGAGGATCCCGGCCGCTTCTATGGCGAGGGCCGGGCGATCCGGGTTTTCGTCGGCAATGCCGAGGTGCCGCTGGCCGAGATCCGCGCCGCCCATCTGGGCGACCGCGCCGGCGGCGGCACCGAGCCGTGGAACCGCGCGCCCCTGCCCGACCGCACCCTGATCGACCCGGAACTGGGCCGGCTGGTGGTCGGGGCGAACCGCAGCGGCACGGTGCGCGTCACCTGCCATTTCGCCCGCCCCTGCGAGATCGGCGGCGGCGAACAGCCCCGGCTGGCCTCGATCGGTTCGGTCGAGGACGCGGTGAAGATCCCGCCCTCGGTGGTCATCGCCACCCGCATCGCCGAGAACGGCAGCGCCGGCACCTTCCTGCTGGAGCAAAGCACGCATTACCGCGCGGGCGCCAGCATCGCGGTCCCGGACGGCGGCGTGCTGCGGCTGATCGCCGCCGAGGGCCGCTTCCCGACCGTGCGGCTTTCCGCGCCCCTGACCATCACCCTGGGCCGCGCTGCGCGGGTCGAGCTGAACGGGCTGCGGCTGCATGGCGGCATGCTGCGCATCCGCGGCAATGCCAATGCGCCCGGCACGCTGGTCCTGCGCGATTGCACGCTGGTGCCGGGGCTGGGGCTCGACCGGCTGGGCGACCCGGTCTCGCCCGGCGAGGTCTCGCTGCTGATCGAGGCGACGGGCATGGCGCTGGACTGCGAGCGGGTGGTGACCGGGCCGGTGCGGCTGGCCTCGGATGTCGAGGCGGGCTTCGCCGATTGCATCATCGACGCCGGCAGCGGCACGGCGCGGGCGATCTTCGCGGCCCCGAACGCGCTGCGCCACGTCCTCAGCCTGACCCGCTGCACGCTGCGCGGCCGGGTCGAGACCGACGGCTTCACCGGCGGCCTGACCGCCGAGGAGGAGACGGCCGGGGGCCTGCCCGCCACCACCGACACGCTGTTTCTGGGTGCGGTCCCGGCGGTGACGGCCGCGCGGCGGCAGGTCGGCTGCATCCGCTTTTCGCTGGTGCCCGAGGGATCGCCGACACCCCGGCTCTATCGCTGCATCCGCGGCCCGGCGCCGGTCTTCGCCGGCCTGCGCTATGCCGATCCCGACTATTTCCTGCTGGCCCCCGGCACGCCCGACGCCCTGCGCCGCGGGGCCGAGAACGGTGGCGAGATCGGCGCCTATAACCGCGCCGCCCTGACCGTCCGCGACGACAACATCGCCCGCAGCATCGAGGATTTCCTGCGCTTCGGCCATGCCGCGGGGATCTTCCATGAAAGCTGACGCGCCCAGAACGAGGAGGTTGACATGACCGGGGATTTTTCACGCTGGCGCGGCCTGAACGCGAAGCATCGCGGCTATTCGGGCGTGCTGATGCAGCAGGGCCGGCTTTACACCGACTCGGACTGGAACGAGAATACGGCCATCCAGACCGAGCGCATGGAAAGCGCGCTTGCCCGCGTCATCGGGCCGGGCGGCACGCCCAAGACCGCGCCGGGCTTCGCCATCACCGCCGGCGCGGGGGGCTTCGGCATCGGCGCCGGCAGCTATTGGGTGGATGGCGTCCGGGTCGAGAACCCGGCGCCGATCTCCTATGCCGACCAGGGCGGCGGGCTGAACCTGGAACCGCTGACCGAGATCGTGCAGGACGGCGCCGAGATGCTGATCCATCTGGAGCTGCGCAAGGACGAGGTCTCGGCGCTGCAGGACGGGCTGCTGGCCGATCCGGCGCTGTCGGGCATCGATACGGCGGTGCGCGAGCGCGCGCATTGGCGCGTCGCCATCCGCCCGGTGACGCTGACCGATGCCGAGCGCACCGAGATCGTCGCCCGCGCCGGCTGCGGCCATGCGCCGGACTTTCCGGACTGGCGCCCCGGCACCGGCCGGATGAGTGCCGGCACCGCCCCCGCCGCCGACCTGCCCGACGACAGCGACTGCCTGATCCCGCCCGATGCCGGCTATCTGAGCCAGGAGAACCAGCTTTATCGCGTCCAGATCGTCCGGGGCGGCACGCGGGCGCAGGCGCGCTTCGTCTGGTCGCGCGAGAACGGCTCGGTCGCCGCGCGGCTCGGCCGCGACGAGGGCGGCGCGTTCATCCTGCTGGGCGCGCGCGAGGACGAGGCGCTGGGTTTCCCTTCAGGCGGCTGGGTCGAGGTGCTTGACGACCGCGACGCCGCGCTTGGCCGGCCCGGCACCTTCACCCGCATGACCCTGACCGAGGGCGTGGCGACCTTCTCGCCCGGCATCGGCAATTTCGACCAGATGGTGAACCCGCGCGTCCGGCGCTGGGACCATGGCGGCGCCTCGGCGCTCGGCCTGCCGCTGACGGCCGCGCCGACCCTGCTGGAGCGCGGCGTGCAGGTCGCCTTCACCGACGGCAGCTATGTCGCGGGCGACGCTTGGATGTTCGAGGCCCGCGCCGCCACCGGCGAGGCGCGCTGGCCGCCCTGTCCCGGCGCCGCGGACGCGGCGGTGCCGCCGATGACCTGGGGCGTGCGGCGGGTGCCGCTGGCGCTGGCGCGGCGCGCGGGCGACGGCATCGCGCAGATCACCGACCTGCGCGCCACCTTCCCGGCGCTGACCTGTCTGCAGGCCGAGGATGTCGGCTATGACGACAGCGCCACCGGGCTGGGCGCCGAGACCGTGCAAGAGGCGATCGAGGCGCTGGCCGGCCGCTCGGGCCAGGGACTTTGCACGGCGCTGGTGCGCAACCGCGACGAGCTGCGCGCCGCCGTCGAGGCGCTGCGCCCCGGCCAGAGCATCCGGCTGTGCCTGGCCGGCGGGAATTTCCAGCTGCAGCAGACGCTGCCCCTGACCCGGCTGGGCCATGTGATCGTGCAGGGCACCGGGCCGCAGACCGTGGTCTCGGTCGCCGAGGGCGAGGCGGCATTGCTGTTCGAGGGCTGCGCCTCGGTGCGGGTCGCGGATCTGTCGGTGAACGGCGGGCCGAATGGCAATGGCAGCGGCCGCCACGGCGCGCTGACCATGCTGGGCTGCGGCGACGTCACGGTGGAACGGGTGCGGGCGGGCTGCCGCTCGGGCCTTGACCGCGCCTCGGCCTGCATCGCCAGCATCGGCCGGCTGGGCCGCCGGCAAGAGCTTCGCATCCGCGACTGCGTGCTGAAACCCGGCCAGGCCCAGATCGGCGTCCAGGTGGTGGGCGCCAGCCGCATCATCGTCGAGGACAACCTGATCCGGCCTGCCGCTGCCAGCCCCGGGCTCCCGGCGCTGCGCATCGCCGCGGACGCCCGCCAGCGTGCCCTGATCGGGCGCGGCCTGCTGCGCTTCAGTACGGCACGCGATAGCAGCTGGCCTGCTTTGACAGTCCGGCGCGCGCGCAATCCGTTCTCCGACGAGCCGCCTGATCAGCTCGACGAAATCGACGAAGAAAGGTTCTACTTCGACGGCCAAGCCATCGAGATTCCGATGTATCGGGGGGGCGTCGCCCTGCGCATGCTGCCGGGCTTCGGCCCGGCGCTGGCCCGTGCCCTGGCGGCGAACAGCAAAAGCCGCATCGTCGATCCGCGCGAGATGCGCCGTCACCTGCGCAACCTGCTCAGCGAGGCCGCCGGTCACGGCGGCCGGGCCGTGATCGCCGGCAGGACGGTGAACCTGTTGCCCGACAAGCATTTCCGCCTGGCGCAGACGCCTTTCCTGGCCCAGGGCATCGTCATCGGCGGCGATACCGTGGAGGAGGCACGCATCACCGGCAACCGGATCGAGGCCGCCAATGACGGCATCCGCATCGCCGCCTCGGGGCGCGGGGATCCGCGCGAGCCGATCTGGCGCAGCCGCCCGCCGGCGAACCGCATCGCCCATGCCGTTGTCAGCGGCAACACGATCACGCTGAACCCGCTCTCCAGCGCCACGCCGGCGCATGGGCTGTTCTTGGGCCATGTCGCGCGGGCCTCGGTCGGGCAGAACAGCGTCGCGATGGCCGAGGGCCTGTTCCCGGTCGAGGCGCCTGCGCCGCATTTCGGCATCTGCCAGTTCGGCTGGCGCGGGCAGCTGCTGACCATCTGCGAGAACCACGTCACCGGCATGGATACCGGCATCGCCGTGATCCCCGGCCTTGCCGACATCGTGCGCGGCGTCTGGCGGCTGCGCGACAATGCCGCCCTGCGCACGCGGCGCGCCTATGTCACCGCGCAGGCGGTCGACGTGATCTAGGCGATTCCGCTTTGGCGGGGCGGGAGGCGGTGCTATCCTGATCGGGTCAAGGACTGATCAGGGATCGTTGACGGCAGCCGAACGGGCGTGATGCGTCGCAAGTCGCAACACAAACTGGAGGTCGGGTTCGAATCCATCCGAGACATGGACGAGGCGGGTCCAAAGCCCGCCTCTATCCATGTTCAGCGCAGCCCTTCGCAGAACCCCCTGATCCGCGCGCAGGCATCCGCCAGCACCGCATCCGATGTGGCGTAAGAAATGCGGAAATGCGGCGAAAGCCCGAAGGCCGCGCCAAAGACCACCGCCACGCCGGTCTCGTCCAGCAGCGCGGTGGCGAAGGCCTCGTCGTCGGCGATCAGCGTGCCGCCGGCCGAGGTCTTGCCGATCAGCGCCGCGATCGAGGGATAGACGTAGAAGGCGCCCTGCGGCACCGGGCAGTCGATGCCGGGACAGGCGTTCAGCCCCGCGACCACCAGGTCGCGGCGGCGCTGGAACACGGCGCGGCTTTCCGCGATGTAATCCTGCGGCCCCTGCAGCGCCGCCAGCGCGGCATACTGGCTGATCGAGCAGGGATTCGAGGTCGATTGCGATTGCAGCTTGGCCATGGCGCGGATCAGCTCCTCGGGCCCGGCGCCATAGCCGATGCGCCAGCCGGTCATGGCATAGGCTTTCGACACGCCATTCATGGTCAGTGTGCGGGCCGTCAGTGCCGGCTCGACCTGCGTCGGGGTGACGAAGCGGAAGTCGTCGAAGACCAGATGCTCATAGATGTCGTCGGCCAGCACCCAGACATGGGGATGGCGCAGCAGCACCTTGGTCAGGGCGCGCATGTGCTCCTCGGCATAGCCGGCGCCGGTCGGGTTCGAGGGCGAGTTCAGGATCAGCCATTTCGTCCGCGGCGTGATCGCCGCCTCCAGCTGTTCGGGGGTGATGCGATAGCCGTTCTGCATGGCGCCCTCGATCACCACCGGCGTGCCGCCGGCCAGCAGCACCATGTCCGGGTAGCTGACCCAATAGGGCGCCGGCACGATCACCTCGTCGCCCGGGTTCAGCGTCGCCATCAGCGCGTTGTAAAGGATCTGCTTGCCGCCGGTGCCCACCGTCACCTGCCCGGGCGCATAGTCCAGGCCGTTTTCCCGCGCGAACTTGTCGCAGATGGCGCGCTTCAGCTCGGGGATGCCGTCCACCGCCGTATAGCGGGTATGGCCGGCGTCGATGGCGGCCTTGGCGGCCTCGCGGATATGCGCAGGGGTGTCGAAATCCGGCTCGCCGGCGGACAGGCTGATGATGTCCCGGCCCTCGGCGGCCAGTTCGCGGGCGCGGCCGGTGATGGCGATGGTGGGCGAGGGTTTGACGCGGGCGAGCGTCTGGGACAAAAAGCTCATCGAATTCATCCTGCGGCTGGGTCGCCCCGTCATAGGCGCCCCCCCGCGGACAGGCAAGCCGGGGACGGATATGGACGAGCATGAGGCAAGGCTGAAACGGCTGCGGATGCGCAGCTGGCGGCGCGGCACCAAGGAGATGGACCTGATCCTGGGCCCCTTCGCCGACAGCGAACTGGCCGGGCTGGGCGCCGAAGAACTGGACCTTTACGAGGCGGTGCTGGCCGAGAACGACCAGGACCTTTATCCTTGGATCACCGCGCGGCTGGGCGATGCCCGCCCCGGACCCGCGCCGATCTTGCCGATGCTGGACCGCATCGCCGGCTTCGCCCATGCCAGGCTGGCGCGGAAATAGCCGCAATTTTAGCCATCCGGGCGCGGGTTAACCGAAGATTGGGAAATATGCGCCATGGTGGCCGAAACGAGGCCATCAACGGAACCCGCCCATGCAACAGCGCAGCTCTGCCCAAACGGTGCCCGCCCTGCGGCCCATGCCGCGGACCAGCCGGGCCGAGGCTTATCTGGAAAGCCTGCAGATGCTTGAACGCCTGCACCGGCTTTTGCAGGATCTGGTCAAGGACGAGTTCGAGCGGCTGGGCCGCTCCGACCTGACGCCCGTGCAGGCGCTGCTGATCTACAATCTCGGCACATCCGAGGTGACGGCGGGAGAGTTGCGGACGCGCGGCATGTATCAGGGCTCGAACGTGTCCTACAATCTCAAGAAACTGGTCGAGCTGGGCTATCTCCATCACGAACGCTGCGAGATGGACCGCCGCTCGGTCCGGGTGCGGCTGACCCCGACCGGGCAGGAGGTGCGCGACAGCGTGGCGCGGCTGTTCATGCGCCATGCCGAAGGGCTGGACCTGTCCGGCGTGCTGGACGACCCGCCGATCGAGACGGTGAATCTGCAATGGCGGCGGGTGGAACGGTTCTGGGCGGAACAGATCCGGTATATCTACTGAACCGCGCCGCCTCCGAACGCATCTCCGAACGCGGCGGCGGGAAGCATCGCCGGGTCGTCCCGTCCTGGTCCGCCGGGCACGCCGCCCGCCGCCGGGTGCGCCCGAAAGCCGCGGGCGGGGCGGTTTTCAGGCGGCGCGGGCGCCGTTGAAGGGCGAAACGCCGCGCATCCCGGCTCGCCCCGCCCGCTGGCGCTTACCAGTGCCCGGTATTCTCCATGCTGGCCCAGGGCTCCTCGGGCGGCAGGTGCTCGCCCTCCTGCAGCAGTTCGATCGAGATGTTGTCGGGACTGCGCACGAAGGCCATGTGGCCGTCGCGCGGCGGCCGGTTGATGGTCACGCCGGCCTCCATCAGCCGCCGGCACATCTCGTAGATGTTCTCGACCCGATAGGCGAGATGGCCGAAATGCCGGCTGTCCGAGGGCAGGCCCTCGTCCCCGTCCCAGTTCCAGGTCAGCTCGACCGGGCATTCCGGCTGGCCGGGCGGTGCCATGAAGACCAGGGTGAAGCGCCCCTTGTCGTTGTCGATTCGCCGCGTCTCCTCGAGCCCGAGCAGACGGAAGAACGCCATCGTCTTCTCGAGATCGAGCACGCGGACCATGGTATGCAGATAGCGGACCTTCATCGTCATCCCTTTCCCGTTCGGTGCCGCCAGACTGGCATGGCGGCGGCCGGACCGCAACGTGGGACGATTGGCTGCACCCGCGGCGCCCATACTGCCAGTTGATTGAATCACCCTTCGGTGCCACAAGATATGCCCAACAGCACGAAGGATTCCGCCATGCCCCTGACCGCCGAACAACAGGCCGAGATCGACGAGTTGCGCGCCACCCCGCGCCCCACCCTGCGCGCCGTCTCCGCGGGAATGGAGGGCCATCTCTACCAGGCGCATCAGGTGCTGGACCACGGGTTGGTGCGGGTCATCGACTACATGGGCGACGACGGCGCGATCACCCAGGCCGCGCGGGTCAGCTATGGTCGCGGCACCAAATCGGTGCAGAACGACGAGGGGCTGATCCGCTATCTGATGCGGCACTGGCATTCGACCCCCTTCGAGATGTGCGAGGTCAAGTTCCACGTCAAGCTGCCGGTCTTCGTCGCCCGGCAATGGATCCGCCACCGCACCGCCAACGTGAACGAATATTCAGCGCGCTATTCAATCCTGGACCGCGAATTCTACATCCCGGCGCCCGAACACCTGGCTGCGCAATCGACCGTGAACAACCAGGGCCGCGGCCAGGTGCTGGAAGGCGACGAGGCGGCGCGCGTCCTCGACCTGCTGCGCGAGGATGCAATGCGCAGCTATGACCATTACGAGCAGATGCTGAGCCAGGAAGGCCAGCAAGGGCTGGCCCGCGAACTGGCCCGCATGAACCTGCCGGCAAATGTCTATACGCAATGGTACTGGAAGGTGGACCTGCACAACCTGTTCCACTTCCTGCGCCTGCGCGCTGACGCCCATGCGCAATACGAGATCCGCGCCTATGCCGAAACCATCTGCGGCATCGTCCGAGACTGGGTGCCCTTTGCCTATGCCGCCTTCGAGGATTACCGCCTGGGCGGGGTGCAGCTTTCCGCCAAGGGCGTCGAGGCGCTGAAGCGCCGGCTGGCCGGCGACACCGTCACGCAGGAAAACAGCGGCATGAGCAAGGGCGAATGGCGCGAGTTTGTGGAGGTTTGGGGCTGATGGCAGTGGCCGGCCGATGGCGGGCGTTTGGGGGGCTGCGGCCCTGCAACGCCGGGCTGACGGATACTCTGGGCTCTATGCGCAGACCGACACTCGTGGCCACCGGCCAGCCTGCGAAGGAGCGCTCAAGCGCGGAGACTCGCTGACGATCCGGTTCGTTCCATGGATGAACCCGGGGATCGCCGCTCTCCCCTCCCGCGGCTTTAGTAGGCTGCTGAAAAGTGCCCGAGTGTCTCGACCCGGCTCTGGGATCCGGGACACTCGCCCCGAAATGACTCAAAAAATATGAACGTCTGGACGAGTTGCAACAAATCGAAGAACCATTGCCTCCGCAGAACAGACTCGAAATCCTTTTTCAGCTGCCTGTTAAAAGGCGCTCCGCCTGCCGGTCGATAGCGCCGGCAACCAGCGCGAGGAGAAAACGAGTCCGAGTGCACGGCGTCCCAAGCGGCAGGATCCATCTCGGGCGGCGCTGAAGGACCGAGCCGCCGTCTCTCGATGCGCGTGCCGAGCCGGCATTCCATGCCCTTTGATTCTGTGCTTCTTCATGCCCTAGTCCCTCGGGCTTGGAAATCAGCACATGTCAGACCATAGCTGCCGCAGCCGACGCGTTCCGCAGGACAACCCCCGTCCCGGATGGGCCGCTTCAATGCCGCCGAAGGTTAACAGGACCGATCCTTCCGGGCGCACCGCTGCGATAAACGGATCGACCTGACGCGCGGACAGACATCGCCGAGGGGCTTCCAGCACCGCCCCTGCTTTATCGGGAAAGCCCACGGTTCCAAACAGCAAGGGCCCGCATGCAGGATGCGAGCCCTTGCGAACAGGACAGCCGAACCGCTCAGCCCATCTTGCGCAGGTAGGTCCAGGTCGGCACGCGGGCGTCGCGCGCCACCGACCAGCTTTCGGCATCGCCCAGATACTCGAAGCCGCAATTGGTCAGCACCCGGGCCGAGCCGGGATTGTCCTGGAACGCCTCGGCAAACAGCGTGCGCGAGCGATGCGGGTTCGCCTCGACCAGGGCCGAGACCGCCTCGGTGGCGAACCCGGTGTTCCAGAAACCCGCGCCAATCCAGAAGCCCAGTTCGGACTGTTCCTGGTCGATGCGGGTCAGAGAGACCACCCCCAGCAATTCCGCGAGCTTGTTGGCCGAACCGTCGATGGCCCAGACATCCTCGTCGCGATCCTCCGCCATGGCACGGCGGACATAGGATTCGGCCGCGCCGGGCGGCAAGGGGTGCGGGATCGAACGGGTTCCCTCGGCCACGCGGCGATCGGCGGTGTAATGCGCGATGAGCCCCGCATCAGACGCCCGAAGCGGGCGCAGCACGAAACGCTCCGTCACGATCTCGACCTGCCGCGCATCCGAGGCAATCAATTCGTTCATGTCACTGTTCTCCCCCAATTCACTCGAAATCATATGGGTGCGCTCTGCGGAAACGCGAAGGGGACCGGCCTGCGCCGATCCCCCATTTTTAGCACCCGAGTGTTAAAATCGGCTTACTCGGCGGCCTCGAGATTGGCGGGCAGCACGGCAATGTAGGTGCGGCCCTTGAGGCCCTTGCGGAAGGTCACCTGGCCGTCGGTCAGGGCGAACAGCGTATGGTCGCGGCCCATGCCGACGTTCTGGCCCGGCCACCAGGTGGTGCCGCGCTGGCGCACGATGATGTTGCCGGCGACGGCCTGCTGGCCGCCATAGAGTTTCACGCCGAGACGACGGCCGGCCGAATCGCGGCCGTTGCGGGACGAACCGCCTGCTTTCTTATGTGCCATGGCTCAGTCTCCTTCTGTCTCAGTTGGCGTCTGCGGCCGAGGCTTCGGCTTTCGACTTCTTGGCTTCCGCCGGTTGCGCTGCTGCCGCGAGCTTGGTGCGGGCACCGACGGCCGGTTTCACATCGGTCTTGTCGCCACCGTTTTCAAGCAGGTCGGTGATGCGGACCAGGGTCAGCTGCTGACGATGGCCGCGGGTGCGCTGCGAGGAATGCTTCCGGCGGCGCTTGACATAGGTGATGACCTTGTCGGCCTTGATGGTGTCGATGACTTCGGCCTGCACCGCGGCGCCGGCGACCAGCGGCGCGCCCACGGTGGCGCCGATCATCAGCACGTCGTTGAACTGGACCTTGTCGCCAGCTTCGGCGTTCAGCTTTTCGACGCGCAGCACGTCACCGGCCTGGACCCGGTACTGCTTGCCGCCCGTCTTCAGAACTGCGAACATTCCGTCTTTCCTTGTTCTGCCGCGTCCTTCGGCCCCGCATCGCGGATGTTGATGGGGTCGGCCCCCGCCTTCGGACAGCGCACCCTTGTGGGTGAGGTTCAAAATAACATGCCGGCAACGGACATGTGCCCGGCCGGTCGCGGGTATATCGCGGATTCGGCCGGTCAAGTCAACAGGAATGCCGCCTCAGCGCCACAGATCCCGCGCCTCCTCCTCGGAGAGCTGGCGCCCCGGCCCCAACCGGCCCGGCGTGTGCGACAGAAGCGGCGCCGGCCGCGGCTCGGAGCCCGAGAACACCGCCCGGGCGCGGTTGTGCGGATGCCGCGGCGCCTCGTCGATCGCCAGCACAGGCGCGGCGCAGGCATCCGTGCCCTCCAGCGCCGCCGCCCAGTCGTCGCGGCTGCGGGTGGCGATGCGTTCCGCCAGCCGCGCCCGCAGCACCGGCCAGTTCGCCGGATCGGCGCGGTCGGGCAGATCGGCCGCAGAAAGGCCCAGGCGCCGGATCAGCTCGGCCCAGAATTGCGGCTCGATGGCGGCAACCGCCAGGAAGCCGCCGCAGGCACAAGGATAGCAGGCGTAATAGGGCGCGCCGCCGTCCAGCAGGTTCGCCTGCCGCGCATCCTGCCAGATGCCGGCCGCCCGCATCCCCGAGATCATCGCCATCAGATGCGCCACCCCGTCCGAGATCGCCGCATCCACTACTTGCCCCTGCCCGGTCTCGCGTGCCGCGAGAATCGCCGCCAGCATGCCGGCGACCAGATACATCGAGCCGGCGGCAAAGTCGCCCACCAGATTCAGCGGCGGCACCGGATGCGTGGCCGGGCCGATGGCATGCAGCGCCCCGGTGATGGCGATATAGGTCAGGTCATGGCCGGCGGAATGCGCCAGCGGCCCGCCCTGCCCCCAGCCGGTCATGCGGCCATAGACCAGCCGCGGGTTGTCGGGAAAATCCTGCGGTCCGAGACCCAGCCGCTCCATCACCCCCGGCCGCATCCCCTCGATGAGCGCATCGGCGCGCTGGATCAGGTCGCGGGCCAGGTCGCGCCCTGCGGGCGATTTCACGTCCAGTTCCAGCCAGTCGCGGCCGCGGTCCAGCACGTCGCGCTCGAGTCCGAAGATATGCCGGGCGCCGGGGCGGGTAATGCGCAGCACCCGCGCGCCGTGGTCGGCGAGCCACATGGCCGAGAAGGGCGTCGGGCCAAGGCCTGCGATCTCGACAATGCGCAGGCCGGAAAGCGCGCCGCTCATGCGACGCTCGGGAAGGAATGGGCCGAGGCAGTGAATCTTGGCATGAGCGAGCAACGCGTTGAGGTCATGCGGCCAGGGCGCCGCCGGGACAGTCCGGGCGACGGTGGGTCAGATTTTCCGGGAAGGCAAGCGCGACCTGCAACGCGGGTGAGAAAGGCGGGCCAGCCGGGACTGGTCCCCCGTGGCGCGCCACGAAGCAAGCGCGCCATACAGGTCTGTTCAGAGCCGAGGGCGTAAGCGGTGTGATGCATGCATGTGGGGCCCGCCCGGCTACGACCTCAACGCCGCTATAATACGGTTCTTTATATCCATGAGTTGCGGGCCGGGGAGTTTAGCCCTGTTCAGTATAAGGAATGCATCCTGTATATCTCTTGGGACTGCCTCATTGGCCCTCTCTGGCTTCACAAGGTTGAATTTCACGTCTTCTGACAGCCCCACCCAGTTGAAGAAAGAATCCCCGAGTCCAAAATCGGTCGAACGGTCCGCCGCCATGTCGACGTATTGAAATGTTTCATCTCCAAGCTCATCAACGATCCGAGCGCTAAGCTGATCAAGATTTTCATCAAAATCCAGCTTCAGAAGAAACTGGCTGTAATCTATGTCGAGATGATGATTCTTGACAGCCTCGGCATAAACACTCTCCAGCCACTTCATGCGGGGACGAGTATAAGCGAAGAATTTAACCGTCCTGTTCGGAAAAGCCTGCATCGCGACACTCATGACGGATTCCGCGCGGTCATACAGTTTATAATAACCATGACGCCCTGGAATAAACCCGAACATTTCCTCGTCGGATATTATGATAGATTTCTCTGACGCAATGCTGTCTATTTCTTGAAACTGATGCCGTATAGCGGCCAAAGCCTCATCGTCACCCTTCCGCTTCGAGAAAAAATCCTGACAGGCACTCCGAAGAGGTTTACTATTGTCACTCCTCTGATTAACTATGAGATAATCGGCAAGAGTGGTTTCATTTCTTTTTAGAAGTGCTTGGATGTACGTGGTGCCAGTCTTGTGAAAACCGATATGGATGAATACCGGAGGCTTCATTGCTTGCTCACTCCTCATAGCACCATAGCCGACAGCAAACTCCTCTGAAGCTTCTCCGCTCCAGTCTCGCCAAGCATTTTCACCAAAGCTCTCAATTATGAATTCTTTCTTGCTCTGATAAAGGCGCGCGTGTTTTCTGCGCATCTTATCAAACTTCCATGCAGCCCCGTGCTTATCCCTGACCGGGTGCAGAACCCTGTCCTTGCGACTATCCAGAAACGCTTCCTCTGGCATAACGGGAAACTCCGAATGGAACGTCTCTCCATTGAGTGATCCCGCAGGCGCCACTCCTTCCATTGCACGGCACCTAAACCCTCCCTCAGAAAGAACACTGGATACGAACGCTTCGTCGTTCGGAATTTTATCGATATCCCGTGAGATAATGCCTCTTTCCTCGAAATTTTCGGAAAAATTGCTTTTTCTCTTGATGAACAGATACTCCACCGCCCGCCGGGAGGTCCGGGTGATAGGGAAAAGACAACCCCTTACCTGTCCCGACCCCACAAAGCCTTCCATTGAACTATACCAATACCATTGCTTTCCGCGCCTTCCAAAGGTAGGAGCAATGAAGTCAGCGCCGCAAGACTCAAAGGGAGCAAAAAAATCCGATATATTGCTGAACGTGAACATCACATCGTTCTCAATCAGCCAGAAGTACTCATATTCTTGCGACATTCTTTGCGCCGCAGCATACAAGAAATAGTCCCCGCATCGCCAGCCTACTTTTGGAAAGCTGGGAAGAGAAAGATCATTCAGAAGCGCGGAATCCAAAAGAATGACATTGCTGGCAGCCTCTGCCACACGAGCATTGTTGACAAGGCTCTCTACAATAAAGAAAACATTTTCACCAAAGTAACCCTTAAGGGACTTCTTTAGTGCAAGTTCGGTCTCTGTCACAGAGTTGCAGCGTATCAATGCGGCTGATTTCATAGGACTCATATCGTTTCAATCGTGTCGCATGAGGGGATGATGTTTCTTGGCTAGAACAAAAAAGAAGAAGTGAAGCACCTACCATTTGGCGGCTCATCCTGACCTTGCCTTGACTTCCGGCCGAGAACGGGAAAGCCCCGGGTTTTTGGCACTTACTTCCAACCATGCCTCCACATACCCCTCAAGTCCAAGCGGTGGTAGAACACGCGACTTGTAAGCAAGAAGCATATCCGGCCGACCATGCACCGACAGGATCGCATCGGCCAATGCCACGGGATCGCCGGCGCGGAACTGCACGCCCCAGCCCTCGGTCTTTTCGGCCATGCCGCCGATATCCGACGCGATCATCGGGGTGCCGGCAGCGCGGGCTTCCTGAATCACCACCGGCGAATTCTCCCACCAGATCGACGGGATGATGATCCAGCCATAGCCCCGCATGATCTCCACGCAGTCCTGCGGGCGATAGCTGCCGCGGAAATGGACACAGTCGGGGACCTCCAGATCGGGCCAGATGCGGGCAAAGCCCTCCTTGTCCACACCGTGGATCTCGAGGCTGAGCGGCATGTCGAACGCCTCCTTGCGCGCCTCGATCAGCGAAGCGGCGCGGATCAGCACATCAAGGCCCTTGGTCGGCGTGGCCTGTCCGAAAAAGGCGAAGCGGCCGGACTTGGTCAGAAGCTCGGCCTCTGTCTCGGGCCGGAAACCGGTCGGATAGGCCAGGCCGTTCTCGATCACCGCGATCCGGCCCGGGGGCAAGCCCCAGTCCTCGAAGCGCCGGCGCAGGAACTCGCTGGGCGAAAGCAGGTGGTCGAACAGGTCGAGCAGCTCGCGCATCCGAGTCTGGCGCAGCACGAAATCGATCGGCGGCCGCGCGATGCAGGCGGCGCAGGCGACTTCGCTGGCGGCATGGCAAAGCTCGCCCGAGCGTTTCACCATCTGGCCGTGATTGGCGCAGATTGCCGTTAATTCGTGCAGGGTGCAGATGAATTTCGCCTGCGGCAGAGCGGCGCGCAGCCGGCGGATGGTGCCGGCGCCGATGTTCCAGAAATGGTGGAAGTGATAGACATCGCCCTGCAGGGCCAGCAGGAACTCGAAGATCCAGTCCTCGTCCCGGATCTCGGCATGTTCCATGGTAAAGGCATCCATGCCGCGGCCGCGCAGGCAGAAGTCGCGCGGGCCGAAGCTGATGACCTGCTGGCTGGGGCCGAAATACCGGGCGCTGTCCTCGGGGCCGATGGTCGAGCCGATGAAGAACACGTCCTCGCCCAGCGAAAGCAGGTGCTGGAACTGGCGATAGGCCGCCACCTCGCCGCCGCCGTAGCGCAGGTTCGGATGCGAATGGGATACGATGACCGTGCGGCTCATGCGTAGGCCTCCTCGACCATTTGGCGGCTCTCGGCATCGAAGGAATGCCAGTCGCGGCCGTCGGCGAGGCTTTGGCAATGCGGGCCGGACTTGCCCTCGAAATAACGATGCATGTCGGTCCGGCCCGCCATGGCGGCGCCCTGCCGGATCAGCGCCTCGGCCAGCAGCCGGACCCGCGCCTCTTCAGTCAGGAAGCAGCCGGGGAGCTGATCCAGCAGCGCAAAGAAGGGCGCGGCCGGCATCGACAGCACGAAGGGCAACAGATCGCGGGCAAGACGCGCGGCCTGCGCGGCGGGGGCGGCCATCACCGTACCGATCGGGTCCAGCATGGTGACGCGCGGATCGCGGAAATCGGCAAAGGCCGGATCGGCGGCGAACTGGAACAATGTCGAACTGCGCGCGAAGACCACCCATTCGGGCATCGCCTCGGGCCGGGCGATGCGCAGCGATACGTCCTGCAGCAGCAGCCCGGCCCCGATCTCGCGCGCGGCGCCATCAATGGCATTCTGCAATACGGGCGTCAGCCGCGGACGCAAAAGCTGCAGCCGCAGGCGATCAGGAAGATGGGGGCCGATGCGACGCAGGACATCGCGCAGGTCGCTGTCGGCCAGATCGTGGTCGAGGATCAGCAGGATATCGTCGCCATCCCGCCCTTTCCCGGCGGGCTCGGACACGCGGGGCGTGGGCAGCACGCCCGGCAGCATTGCGCGGCGAAGCCGGCTGCGATCCGCGATGTCGTCGAGGCCAAGGGCCGCCACGGTGACATGCTGGGCCAGGTCGGCCGCCGCGACGGGTTCGACCGGGACCATGACGCCGGGCAGGAAGTCCTCGCCCGGGATCATCAGCAGCAGGCGTGCCGGGTTCGACGAGGCGCCGGGCAGACGCCAGCCGCCGCAATAGCCGTCATGGCCGGTGAAACGATAGCGCGACGCATAGCCCGCCAGATCGGCCCGTGCCATGCTGGCGGGAAGCAGGTCGACGGGAACGACCGTCTCGTCGCCGACCGCCAGGGCGCAAAGCGGCTCGGTCCTGGTCTGGGCCGGCATGTACCAGCCGATGACCGCGCCCTGTCCGGCGGCGGTCATCTGGCAGCGGTCGACGGCCAGGACGTGATTTTCGGTTTCGGACGCGGCCGAGGGCGCCATGCGCAGGCGCGCGCAGATCTCGCGTCCGACCCGCTCATCCGACAGGATCAGCCGCCGCTGGGCGATCAGCCGCAGCAGCGCGAAGAACACCTCGTCCACCCCGATCTCGACCAGCCGCCGCGCATCCTCGACCAGGCGCTGGTCGCGGATCTCGTTGAACTCGTTGCCTTCACCCAGATGGATCGTCGCGTGCGCGGCATCTCCGCCCAGGGCGGACAGATCGAAAAGCGCGATCACCCCCATGGGCTCGTTGCTGCGCAGGTCACGGCGCACATGGCGCGTCACCGCGACAGGGGACAGCACGGCGTCATCGACATGCAGGCGCAGTTCCGGTCGCGGCTGGGTGGTCCAGCCCGCGACCGCAACGATGCCGGCATCGTCCAGGAAGCAGAAATCCAGATTCATCTGCATGGCTGGCAGTCTTTCGGCAGGCAGAGGAGCTTCGTCGCCATCGGCATGGGCACGGTCAGGTCAGGGTGATGGCAAGGCGGTCGATGATCAACCGGGCCGCCGGATGGCGCAGGTGGATGATCACCCGCCGGGCGGTCACGTCCTCGGCAAGCTCCGGCAGCGCCAGCTTGCAGACCGCGACGCCGCCGACGGAAAGATGGCATTCCCGGTGGCCGGTATCCCGCACGGCGCCGCCGTCCAGGAACTCCCGCAAGAAGACATCGGCGATGACGGGCCGATCCGCGGAAAGCTGCATCTCGACATAGCAGGAATCGGTGATGACCTCGCCGGCAAGCGTGCCCTCCAGCGTCAGCCAGTCAGCGCTGCTGCAGCGCAGTTCAACGCCGGAGCCGTTCTCGGCCGCCAGCAATTCGGCGCGGCCGCTGACCGGCAGGCACGCCCCGAAGAACGAGGTCACGTCGTTGTATCCGCCGCCCAAGGCCAGGCGGGGACGACCGATCAGCCCGTTCCGCGCCTCGCCCACCAGATCCAGCCGGGTCGATTGCAATGCTTCCAGAATATCTGCCGCCGCGCAGAAATTGCGCATCGCTGCTTCATAGAGAGTCGTCACATCTTGCTCCTGAACACATCAAACTGTCTCTTCCCCCTACCCTCGGCGGCCGGCTCCCCCTCCCGCCGCTTCAGCCATGCCAGCAGGGGCGCGACGGTCAGCGACCAGTCGCGGGCCATGCGGGCGGCATTCTCCGAGATCCGCGTCAAAAGCGCCCGGTCCTTGTCCAGGGCGGCGATCATGGTGACGAAACTGTCCTCGCAACCGGCCTCGGGCAGAATAAAGCCCGTGCTGCCGTGCTGGATCGCCTCGTCCATGGCGCCGACATTGGTGGCCAGCACCACCACGCCGCAGCGCTGCGCCTCGAGCACGGAAAGCGGCAGGCCCTCGTAATGCGAGGGCAGGATCATCACGTCCGTGTCGGCCAGCAAGCGGGTCAGCGCCTCGGGGCCGCGCACCGGACCCAGCATCCGGGTGCGGCGCGGGAACGAGAAATCGGCCTCGGCGGTGTCGACGACCGAGCCGCCGGCAATGGTCAGGCTGATCTGCGGCGCGCGCAGCGCCAGGGCATGATAGATCGCCGCCAGGCGGTGAACGCCCTTCTGCGGGTCCAGCCGGCCCATGAACAGCACCCGCAGCGGCGCGGCGGGATCGCGCCGCGCGCGCTCGTCCATCACCTTGCGGGCGGCCCCGGCAGAGAGCGGATAGCCCGGCGCGTTCACCACCGCCATCAGCTTCTCGCGCGGGATGCCGTGACCGTGCATCCAGACCCGCAGCGCCTCGGAACAGGTCAGGACCAGGTCATAGGCGTATTCATAGGCAAGGGCCAGCTTGGGCGGGCCATAGCTGCGGCCATAGGCGCTGCGCTCCAGCAGGTGCTCGTGGTCGATCATGGTGATGCCGCGCCGGCGCAGGTGGTCGGCCACCTTGTGCAGCGCGCCGGAATGGGCGTTGATCACCACATCCATCGAGGACAGCAGCCCCATCAGGTCGGCTTTTTCGTGCCAGTTGCCCCAGCTCGGCTCGGCGGTGCCCAGGAACTCGGTCCCGGTCCAGTCGATGGCGCTGGGATCGGGCATCCAGTTCACCGTGGCGAAAGCCTGCAGCGCCCAGCTGTCGGGATGGATCGGCCGGTCGCTGACCGCGACCAGGTGACAGCGGAAGCCGTTCTGCGCCAGCTCGCGCGCCATCGAGGCCACGACCTTCTCGACGCCGCCGAAATCGAAGATCGGCAGGACGAAGGCAAGGTCGCGCTTGCCCGGCTGCTTCAGCAGCGGAAACACCACACCCCCGCCCGAGATCTTGCGGGGGATCTGGACGGCCATGCCGCGGTCCACCGCGCCGCCCTGTTCCCGCCATTCCCAGCGCTGCCCCAGGGCGGCGCGGAAGCGGCTGCGGCTCAGCTGCAGGATGAAGCTGCGCAGCAGCTCCAGCCCGCTGGCGGATTTCTGGTCCAGCCGGGTCATGCGCTCCAGCGCCATCGCCCAGCTCCGCACCCGGAACCGCGAGGGCAGCTGGTCGATGCAGCGCAGCGCATCCTCGTCCAAGCCCATGACCAGGTCATGCACCGCCGTCAGGTCGATCACCACCCCGTCCGCCAGCCGGTCGGGATTGTCGAAATCATTGCTGATCCGATGGCCGCTGGACGAGGGATCCAGATAGAACAGGTCGAATTGCGGCCGCTCCTCGGCCCGGGCCCAGCGGCGCTCGGCATTCCAGAAGAAACTGTGCAGCAGCCGGTGATCCAGCAACCGCGCCGAGACCCCCTCGCGCAGGAACACCAGATAGGCCGGGGCATGGTTGGCGAAAGGCTCGGCGAAATGCGCCATGATCTGGCGCTCCAGCTCCTGCAAGGTGATTTCGCGGCTCTGGCCGGGATCGGTCTGCACGCGGACCGTGTTCCCCTGGCCCTCGACGACCGCGAAGCGCGGGAAGCGCGCCGCCTCGAGTTCCAGCAGCTTCGGAGTGTTGAAAAGCCAGTTGTGCTTCTGTTCCAGATAGCGGCGCAGCTCGGCATCGGCATCATGCGAATTGCTCAGCATGCTGACGGGACGCTTGCGATAAAGCAGCAGGGGCTGGGCGGCGGATTGCCCCCTGAACCCGACCTTGGCGGCCGACAGCCAGAAGTCCCAATCCTCGTAGCCGCGCCTCATGCCCTCGTCGAAACGGATGCCGGCCTCGAAGACCCGGCGGCGGATCAGGCTGCCGGCCTCGCAGATGTTGATCTGGGCGTGAAACAACAGCTCGTGCCGGCGATCGGTGATGTAATGGCCGGCCTGTCCGAAGAAGTCGAAATCGGGATAGAACCAGTCGGCTTGCGGTTGGGTCTCGATCAGCCGGCGCATGGTGGCGCCGGCGCCCGGCGCCAGAATATTGTCGGCATCCAGCAGGAAGATGCCCTCGAGCTGCGGATCGGCCTTCAGCGCGGCGTCGATGCCGCGATTGCGCGCCGCGCTCAGCCCGCCATTGCGGCACGACAGCACCTGCATGCTGTCGCCCAGAAGCGTCTGCCAGGCCGTCAGGCTTTCCGACGTCTCGGCATAGCTGCAACCGTCATTGACCGCGATCAGGCGCTGGATCGTGCCCGCCTCGATCTCGCGCTGCACCGAGGCGATGGCATCGTCCAGCAGAACCGGGTGCCCCTTGATGGGGATGACGACGCTGATCGACCGGCTGCCGCCTTGTGCCGCCGCGGCGCTGACCGAGGAAAACACCCGCGGGCCCCGGCTCATGCCGACACCTCGTAGCCTCGTGCGACGTCCGGCCGGTTGGCCGCGGCGGCTGTCGCCCCGCGCGAGAAGCGGAAGCCCCGGAACAGCCCCCAGCTCAGATCGTTCGGCATATCGGTCGCCAGCGAGGCAGCCAGCAGGATATCGGCCTTGCCGGTAATCGGCTCCGCCGGAATGCAATGCACCTGTCCCCAGCCCTGCGCCGGCATGCCGGTCATCCACGGCCCGATGCGGCGCTGCCAGAATCCATCCTCGTCCACCAGCCCATGCGGCGCCACGCCGACCGCGAAATTCAGGCTGGGAGCACGCACATGACCCACGGTGACCAGGGCCGAGACATGCGACAGGCCGGCCAGATCGACGCCGCGGATGATCGCGCAGGCCGGGCCGCTGCGCGACGGATGCACCAGAATGGCATCCTCCCTTTCCCAGAAGGCCGTCGATACATGGTCGGTCACCACGGGCGGCTGGGCGAAAAGCTCGGGGCTCGGCAGGCTGGACGGCGCGATGAACTCCGCCTCGTGGATCGAGGCGGCGCTGCCGCTGGACAGGGCCGGCGTGCAGGCGGGCAGCCGGACGCCGCCCAAGGACTGCCAGGCCCGCATGGCCAGGGTCTCGGCGGGGGCGGTTCCGGTGTCCGGGGTGGCGCGGAAGCGCGGGTCGGGAACCGGCTGGCCAAGGCCCAGCGTGATGCTGCCCGGACCCGTCCAGGTCAGCTTCAGCCGGCAATCCCGGCCGATTCCGGCGATCGGTTCGGCCAGGCAGAACCGCATCCAGCCGGTTTCCAGTCCCATGTCCGGGCTGACCGCCCGCAGCGGATAGGCCAGCCCGGCGGCATCCTCGACCGCCAGGGTCAGGCCGGCGATCACCGGCAGCACCACCTGCGGGAACCACAGGTCGATCGCCGTCAGGCTGACCGCGTTGATCGGCAGGTTCTGCACCACCGTCTGTCCGCTGGACAGCGCCAGCAGCGCACCCGTGGGCTGCCAACTGAGGGCGTTCGACAGTTGCGGGTTGCCAAGGCTGTAAAGCAGGTTCTCGATGTCGCGCAATCGGGTCTTGATGCCGATGCTTTCCGAGCGAAGCTGCGCCGCCACCGCCCGCGCCTCGCCGATCTGGCGATGCGAGGCGGCGATCTCGCCCAGCAGCAGCCGGATCATCTCGGCGCGGCCGGCATCGGGATGGCGCGGATCCAGCTCGATCAGGGCCAGCCGTGCATGCGGGCTGCCGGCCAGCGCCGTACGCAGCTCCTCGGCGTGGCCGGCCAGGGCGATCGCGGCGAGAAACGGGCGATCGACGGGATAATCGGATCCGATCCCATCCTTCCCAAATCCCAGCGCTTCAATTTCAACGTTTTCGGGCAGAAGTCCGCGCGCAAGTTGCTGCACGCGTCCATCGACGATGAACGAGGTCATGGTGCACTCTATTTTTTTAAAGCCAAACCGGAGCTGACCTGATCCCCCGGACAGGGGGCTGCAGTTGCTATTTACTCTTCAACTCGCGACAGAGGCATGACAAAGGCCAACACCTTTTGGCAGTGCGATACCGGCTTTTAACCTGACGAAAAGAACAGGTTCAGTCCTAGCGTCAAAGTTGTAGTAGCGCTAGTAGGATCAGCGCCTGGAAGAGTAAATTTTAGGCAACGACCTGCGATTAAAGCAGAAATTTCCTCTGCTGCACGGCAAGGCTGCAAAAGACGATTCGCGCGCGGGGTTCTCCGCCCCGGTCGGGCGCAACCACAGCCGCCGGGTCGACACAGGGCGGCGGCAGGCTTTACCCCTTGCCCCATGCCGGGTTAAGGCTGGCGCAAACCGAGAAGGGCCGGTCCGGATGCCAACCTATCGCCATCTTTTCGCCCCTCGGGACGGCTATGTCTTCGTCGTGACCTATGGCCGTTCGGGCTCGACCCTGACCCAGAGCCTGCTGAACGCGATTCCGGGCTATGCCATCCGCGGCGAGAACGCGAATCTGACGCATCTTTTCGCCAAGGCCATCCATCTGGTGCGCGAGCACGAGATGTTCCGCTGGCGCCGCGAGGATCTCGGGAAGCCACGTGCCGAGCGGCGGCCTTACCTGCAGCCGATCCTCGGCAAGCCCTGGGATCCCTGGGCCGGAGCGGAAAAGGTGAACCCCGACCAGTTCAGCCTGGCGCTGATGGATCTGTTCGTGCGCCAGATGCTGCGCCCGCCCAAGGATTGCCGGGTCTGCGGCTTCAAGGAAATCCGATTCCACGAAGATCCGAGCTTCTTTCGCCACCATCTTGACATCATGCGGGCGGCGTTTCCCAAGACGCGTTTCCTGTTCCAGCGCCGCAACCACGAGGCGGTCGCCAGGTCCAGCTGGTGGGCCAAGCAGCCGCGGGAACAGGTCTTTTCCCAGCTGCGGCTGGCCGAGCGGCTGTTCGCGGATTATATCGCCGAGCATCCCGATTGCACGATGATGCTGGATTACGAAAGACTGGTCTCGGACCCCGAGCATATCCGCGCGATGCACGATTTCCTGGGCGAGCCGATGGATCCCGCTGCGGTCAAGGCCGTGCTGGCACGCAGCCTGAAGCACTAGGGGCGTCTTGCAGATCTCGCGCCGACACCGCCGCGATGATCGCCCAAGGCACAAGACCGGCAGGATCGGCGTATTTTATACCAATCCTCAACTCAGCTTATAGCTTTCTGTTAAAGTTGCTCCCGGTTTCTGCCGATAAGTTCCGCCCGATCCCGCAGGAGGAGAGCCTGCGCGCGGAGAGAGGGGGAGATGTCCGTGGAGTCAACCACATATCCGACAACCGAATCAAGCCGGCCCGAGGATGAGAAGCTGGGGCCTTTCGCCAATCTGGCCTATGGCTTCCAGCATATCCTGACCATGTATGGCGGCATCGTCGCCGTGCCCCTGATCGTCGGCCAGGCCGCCGGGCTGTCGCCGGCCGAGATCGGGCTGCTGATCACCGCATCGCTGTTCGCCGGCGGCGCGGCGACGCTGCTGCAGACCATCGGCCTGCCCTTCTTCGGCTGCCAGCTGCCGCTGGTACAGGGCGTATCCTTCGCCGGGGTGGCGACGATGATCGCCATTTCGGGCAATGGCGGCATCCAGGCGATCTTCGGCGCGGTGATCGCCGCGTCGTTTCTGGGACTGCTGATCACGCCGGTCTTTTCGCGCATCACGCGCTTCTTTCCGCCGCTGGTGGCCGGCATCGTCATCACCACCATCGGCCTGACGCTGATGCCGGTGGCGGGATCCTGGGCCATGGGCGGCAACCGCGCCACCGCCGATTACGGCAGCCAGGCCAATATCCTGCTGGCCGGGGTGACCATGCTGATCGTGCTTTTGCTCAGCAAGGTGGGCAATGCGGCGATCTCGCGGCTGTCGATCCTGCTGGCCCTGGTGATCGGCACCGTCATCGCCTATGCCTTCGGCATGACCGATTTCTCGCGCGTGGCCGAGGGGCCGGTCTTCGCCCTGCCGCAGATCTTCCATTTCGGCTATCCGACCTTCGGGGTCGCGGCGATCATCTCGATGTTCATCGTCATCCTGGTGACGCTGGTCGAAACCTCGGCCGACATCTTCGCGGTGGGCGAGATCGTCGAGACCAAGGTGGATTCGCGGCGCCTGGGCGACGGCCTGCGCGCCGACATGCTGTCGAGCATGCTCGCGCCCTTCTTCGGCTCGTTCACGCAAAGCGCCTTTGCCCAGAATGTCGGCCTGGTCGCGGTCACCGGGGTCAAAAGCCGCTATGTGGTGGCGACCGGCGGGCTGATCCTGGTGGCGCTGGGGCTGCTGCCGGTCATGGGCCGGGTGGTGGCGGCGATCCCCAGCCCGGTGCTGGGCGGGGCCGGCATCGTGCTGTTCGGCACGGTCGCGGCCAGCGGCATCCGCACCCTGTCGCGGGTGGATTACGCCAACAACATGAACCTGATCATCGTCGCCAGCTCGATCGGCTTCGGCATCATCCCGATCGTCATCCCCAGCTTCTACGACCAGTTCCCGGCCTGGGTCGAGACCATCTTCCATTCCGGCATCAGTTCCTCGGCGCTGATGGCAATCACGCTGAACCTGCTGTTCAACCACCTGACGGCCGGCAATTCCGACCAGCCCTCGGTCTTCGGCGCCGCCTCGGAACGGACGATCCGCTATGCGGATATCGCCCAGCTCCGCGATGGCGATTACTATGCCGACGGCAAGCTGTTCGACGCAGAGGGCAACGAGGTGCCGCTGATCCGGGCCGGGGGCCACTGATCCGCGGGGCCGGTCCCGCGCTCACATCCGGGCGCGGGCCTGCCTTTGCGCGATGGCCGAGCAGACCAGCAGCTGGATCATGTGATAGATCATCACCGGCAGCACGGTGACGCCGACGGTCGCCGCCGGAAAGATCGCCGTCGCGATGGGCAGGCCGCTGGCCAGGCTCTTGGTCGAGCCGCAGAAGAACAGCACCGCCCGATCCTCGGGCGGCAGGCGGAACAGCCGCCCCGCCCCCAGCATGATCGCCATGGCCAGCGCCAGGAACAGGCTGACCACCAGGAAGCACAGCACCAGCCCTGGGGCCGGGATCGAGGACCAGATGCCCGCCACGGTGCCCGCGCCGAAGGCCGAATAGACGATCAGCAGGATCGAGCCGCGGTCCACCACCATGGTCAGCAGCCGGTGGCGCTGGACGAAGCCGCCGATCCAGGGCCGCAGCAACTGGCCGGCCACGAAGGGCAAAAGGATCTGGAGGGCGATCTTTTCGACCGCGTCCAGGCTGACCCCGCCGCCTTCCTGATGCAGGATGCGCGTCACCAGCAGCGGCGTCAGCACCACCCCGGCCATGTTCGACAGCGAGGCCGCGCAGATCGCCGCCGGCACATTGCCCCCGGCCATCGAGGTGAAGGCGATCGAGCTTTGCACCGTCGAGGGCAGCACCGCCAGGAACAGCAGCCCCAGGGTCAGCTCCGGTCCCAGCACGCCGCCGAAAGCCGCGGCCAGGAGCAGGCCCAGCAGCGGGAACAGCGCATAGGTGGCGCCGAAGGTCAGGCCCTGCAGCCGCCAGTTCAGCAGCCCGGCCCGCACCGAGGCCGGGTCCAGCTTGGCGCCATAAAGGAAGAACAGCAGCGTCACCGCCCAGAAGGTCGCGATGCGCAGGGCCTCGGCCGCCATGCCGCGCGCCGGCAGCAGCAGGCCAAGCAGGACCATGCCGAGCAGCAGCAGCATGTAGGTGTCGATGCCGATCCTTTTCAAAGCGTTCATCGCGATCCTCCCGACTGGCCGCGGTTCTGATACACATGGCCGGCGGATACAAGCGAGCCGGGCCGGCCAGGGCCGCCTCAGTCCAGCCCCTGTTTCAGGATCACCATGGTCGAGGTCTCGCCCACCGCAGGGATGCGCTGCAGCACGTCGCGGATGAAGGTACCGAGCGCGTCGATGTCGCGGACCTGCACCCGCAGCATGTAGTCGATATTGTTGCCGGTCACCAGGAAGCACTCGGCCACCTCGGGCCGGTCGCGCAGCGCGGCCAGGAAGCCGGCATTGTCCTCGGGCCCGGTCCGGGCCAGCCGGACGGCGATCAGCACGCTGATGGCCAGCCCCAGCGCCTGCGGGTCGATCCGCGCGGCATAGCCCTTGATGACGCCCGCCTCCTCCAGCCGCCTGACCCGTCGGCCGCAGGGGGTGGGCGACAGGCCGACCCGCTCGGCCAGGTCGAGGATCGAGATCCGCCCCTCGGCCCGCAGATGGGTCAGGATGCGATGGTCGATCGCGTCAAGCTCGGTCATGGTGAATCCCGCCATGATAATGGCAATTCATAGGGAATTGCAGCGCAAAGTGGAAGTATCTCGCGACTCTTTGCAGGGACATCCGCCGTCGGCGCGGTTATCCTCTGCCGAGGATCACGAGGATGCCATGCCCGCACATGCCCCTGCCCCCCATACCCCTGTCCCCCATGCCGCCGCGCCCGACGCCCCCATCGCCCCGGCCCAGCCGCAGGCCGCCAGCCGCCGCGGCTTTGCGCCATGGCTCGCGCAGACCAATGACGTGACCTCGGTCTTTCTGGCCGCCGGGCAGATCCCGGATCTGATCAACCTGGGCGGCGGCCTGCCCGAACCCTCGCTCTGGCCGGTCGAGGAACTGGCCGATCTGGCCGCCGCGGTGATCCGCAGCCACCCGGCCGAGGCCCTGGGCTATGGCCCGATCCCCGGCCTGCCGGCCCTGCGCGACCTGATCGCGGCGCGCTGCTCGACCGCGAACTTGCGGCTGACGCGCGACAATGTGCTGATCACCACCGG
Source organism: Paracoccus simplex (assembly GCF_042648325.1). Taxonomy (NCBI): domain Bacteria; kingdom Pseudomonadati; phylum Pseudomonadota; class Alphaproteobacteria; order Rhodobacterales; family Paracoccaceae; genus Paracoccus; species Paracoccus simplex. The sequence continues at coordinate 39,524 of NZ_JBHRXE010000055.1, forward strand.
CGGGATGCAGGCGCTGGAGCTGGTGGGCAAGGTCCTGCTGCAGCCCGGCGGCACGGTCGCCGCGCAGAGCCCGGCCTATCTGGGGGCGCTGGACGCCTGGCGGCCGCATGTGCCGCGCTATCGCCCGATGCGGATCGAGCGCAACGACCACGACCCGCGCGCCGCGATGCAGGGCGCGCAGTTCGCCTATACCGTGCCGAATTTCTCGAATCCCAGCGGCCGGCTGGTCTCGCTGCCCGAGCGGCAGGCGCTGGTCGCCGCCGCCCATGAAACCGGCACCTGGCTGATCGAGGACGACCCCTATGGCGTGCTTTATTACGAGGGGGCGCCGCTGCCCCGGCTGCTCGACCTCTCGGCGGCCGGCCATCCCGGGCCCTATGCCGGGCCGGTGGTCTACATGGGCTCGCTGTCCAAGGAACTGACCCCCGGCCTGCGCATCGGCTGGGTGGTCGCGGCGCCCGCGATGATCGCGGCGCTGGCCACCGCCAAGCAGGGCTCGGACATGTGCACAAGCGGGCTGTCACAGATGCTGGCGCTGCGGGCGCTGGAAGGCGGCATGACCGAGCGGATCCGGCCCGCGATCCTGTCGCTTTACCGCGCGCGCCGCGACGCGCTTTGCGCGGCGATGCGCGAACATCTGGCGGGCGATCTGGACTGGCAGGTGCCGTCGGGCGGCATGTTCGTCTGGGCGACGGCCCGCGACCCGCGGCTGGATACCGACCGGCTGCTGCAGGTGGGGCTGGCGCATGGCGTCTGCATCTCGCCCTCGAGCGTCTTCGACCCCCAGGGCCAGGACCGCCGCTCGCTGCGGATCAACTTCACCCTCAACCCGCCCGAGGCGCTGGAGGAAGGCTGCCGCCGGCTGGCCCGGGCGATCCGCGCCACGCTGGCAGCGGCGGAATGACGCAGCCGCCGGCGGGCCGTCGCCGGGGCGGCGGGTCCGGGCGGGAAAAAGCTGCGGCCAGATCGGTATTTTTCGAGGCACGGGGCTTTTGCCGCGCCCCGGCCGGCAACCGGCCGGCAACCGGCAGCGGCACGGCGCGCTTGACAGGACGGGCTGCGCTGCGGCAATGCGGGGCCGCTACGGTTTCCGGCGCTGCCGGATGAAAAGGGAACATCGGTGCGCCTTGGGCCGCGACGCGGACCGGGCAAGGCCGGGGCTGCCCCCGCAACTGTATGCGGTGAGCGAAGGCCGCAGGCGCCACTGGGGGCATCCCGGGAAGGCCGGCCCGAGCAATGATCCGCAAGCCAGGAGACCTGCCGCAGCGATCACCCATTCCCGGCGCGGGGCGCGCCCGGAAAGCGGCCGTTCCGCAGAGGTGACAGTCTCCGTGCTGCGGCCGGGCTGCCCTTGGCCTTTCCGCAGGACAGTTCTGCAAATCGCGGGCCAAGCCCCGCGCTGGAAAGGCTTTGGAATGTTCAGAACCCGGGTTTCCCTGCTTGCCGCCACCGCCCTGCTCCTGCCCGCCGCCGCCCTGGGCCAGGACGCGCAGCAGCCGGTGATGCTGGATACGGTCGTGCTGTCCGGCGGCCTGTCGCCGGTCGTGGAAAGCGCCTATGGCCGCGCCCACAGCATCCTGACCGCCGAGGATCTGCAGGCGCGCGGTTTCGTCACCGTCCAGGACGCGCTGCGCGACCTGCCCGGCCTGGCCGTCACCTCGACCGGCGAGACGCTGACCAAGGTCCGCATCCGCGGCGGGGAATCCAACCATGTGCTGGTGCTGATCGACGGGGTCGAGGCCAATGCCCCCGGCAGCGGCGACTATGTGTTCAGCGGCCTGCTGACCGAGGATATCGAGCGCATCGAGGTGCTGCGCGGCCCGCAATCGACGATCTACGGCGCCAATGCCGCCGCCGGGGTGATCTCGATCACCACCCGCCGCGCCGCCGCCCCGGGACTCAGCTATGGCGGCGGGGTCGAGATCGGTGGCCAGGCCACCCGCGCCGCCAGCGCCTATGTCCGCGCCATGGGCGAGCGCGGCCAGATCAGCTTCTCGGCCGCGACGCGCCATACCGATGGCGAGGACGCCTCGCGCACGCCGGGCGGCGATACCGAGTTCAACGATCGCGAGACCCTGACCCTCAGCGGTTCCTATACCATCAGCGAGGCGGTGACCGCCGGCTTCACCCTGCGGCGCAGCTGGCAGGAATACGGCTATGACGCATCCCGGTTCGATCTGGTCGTTTCTCCCGACGACTATGTGATCGACACGCCGCACACCGCGGACCGGAATGAAACCTACGGCTCGCTCTGGCTCGAGGCCGAGGCACTGGCTGGCCGGTTGCTGAACCGATTCTTCATCGGGGGGATGAACCAGACCACCGATCATTTCGACGCCGGCGTGCCCGATTATGACGATGCCTCGCGGCTGCGGGATTTCCGATATACCGCCACCTGGGCGCTGGACGGCGGCCATGCCCGCGACGCCGCGCAGAAGCTGAACCTGGCCCTGCAGAAGAAGCGCGAAAGCTACGAAAGTTTCTTTGCACCCGGCGGCCGGTTTGAACGCGACACCAAATCGGTCGCGTTGGAATATCAGGGGCAGTTCGACAACGGCATCGGCGTCCAGGCCGGGCTGCGGCGGGATTTCAACGAGGATTTCCGCGACGCGACCACCTGGAACATCGCCGGCGCCTGGCAACTGCCCGGGCGCGACCTGCGCCTGCGCGCCGCGGCCGGAAAGGCCACCGTCAATCCCGACATGTTCCAGCTTTACGGTTATACGCCCGGCACCTATCACGGCAACCCGGACCTGACCCCCGAAACCAGCCGCAGCTATGAAATCGGCGCCGATCTGGACTTCGCCGCCGGCCGCGGCCAGCTGGGCGCGACCCTGTTCACCAGCAAGGTCGAGGACATGATCGCCGGGGCCGGCGAAACCTCGGTGAACGTCGCCGGCACCAGCACCCGCAAGGGTTTCGAGATCGATCTGGAATACGAAGCGGCGGACTGGCTGCGGCTGGGCGCAACCTATACCTATACCGATGCCCGCACCGAGAACGACACGCCCATCACCCGCCAGCCGCGTCACCGGCTGGGGCTGCGCGCCACGGGCGATTTCGCGCAGGGTCGCGGTACGGTCACGGCCGATCTGCGCTATGTCGCCGGCAATTACGACGAGGAATGGTTCAACACCGCCTGGCCCGACCTTCCGGCCACCACCGAACTGCCCGATTACGTGACCGTGAACCTGGCCGCCGGCTATGACCTGACCCAGAATGTCCGGCTGACCGGCCGCGTCGTGAACCTGTTCGACGAGGATTATTCCGAAGCCTGGGGCTATTACGGCCAGGGCCGCACCGTTTACGCGGGACTGACGGCGCAATGGTAAGGCGGCTTCGCCTGGCCGCCTGCCTGCTGGCCGGCCTGTCCCTGCCCGGCCTGTCCCTGCCCGCCGCGGCCGAGCCGCCGCGCCGGGTGCTGTCGATGAACCTGTGCACCGACCAGCTTGCCATGCTGCTGGCGGCGCCGGGGCAACTGGTCTCGGTCTCGTATCTGGCGCAGGATCCCACCGCCTCGGCCATGGCCGAGGCGGCGTCGCGCCTGCCGGTCAATCATGGCCTGGTCGAGGAGATCTTCCTGGCCCGGCCCGACCTGGTTCTGGCCGGCGGCTGGACCGCGCCGGGGGCGATCCGGCTGCTGGAGCGGCTGGATGTCCCGGTCGAGGTCTTCCCGGTCGAGACCGACATCGCCGGCATCCGCGCCAATATCCGCCGCATGGGCGAGGTGCTGGGCCGCGAGACGGCGGCCGAGGCGCTGCTGGCGCGGTTCGACGCCGATCTGGCGCGGCTGGCCGATGCGCCGCCCGGCCCGCGCCCGCGCGCGGCGCTTTATGCGGTGAACGGCTACAGCTCGGGCTCGGCCAGCCTGGCCGGGCAGATCGTGACTCTGGCCGGCTTCGACAATGTCGCCGACACGCTCGGGCTGCCCGCGGGCGGCGTCCTGCCGCTGGAGACGCTGCTGCTTGCGGAGCCCGACCTGCTGGTCGAGGGCCGCCGCTATCCGGGCAGCGCCCGCGGGCAGGAGATGCTGGACCACCCGGCCCTGCGGGCGCTGACCCGGGGGGCGCCGGCCGAGGTGATGACCGATCCCGAATGGGTCTGCGGCACCCCCTTCATCCTGCGCGCCGTGGCGCAGTTGCGCGACGCCCGCCTGTCGCTGGAGACGGCGCGATGACCGCGCCGCGCCAGCCGCTGCTGATCGCCGCGCTGTCGCTGCTGGTCGCGGCGCTGTTCCTGGCCTCGCTGCTGACCGGCCCGGCCGGGATCGGCGCCGGCCAGAGCCTTGCCGCGCTGCTTGGCCGCGGCGACGAGATGCTGGTCCTGGTCATGCGTGAGCTGCGGCTGCCGCGCGCCACCCTGGGCCTGCTGGTCGGCGCGGCGCTGGGGATGTCGGGCGCGGTGCTGCAGGGCTTCCTGCGCAACCCGCTGGCCGAGCCGGGGCTGATCGGCACCAGCGCCTCGGCGGCGCTGGGGGCGGTGCTGGCGATCCAGACCGGGCTGTCGGCCGCCTTTCCGCTGGGCCTGCCGCTGGCGGCGCTGGCCGGCGCGGCGCTGTCGGTGCTGCTGGTGCTGGCGCTGGCCGGGCCGCGCGGCGGCACGCTGGCGCTGATCCTCGCCGGCATCGCCATCTCGGCCCTGGCCGGGGCCGGCACCTCGCTGGTGCTGAACCTGTCGCCCAATCCCTTCGCCGCCAACGAGATCGTATTCTGGATGATGGGCTCGCTGGCGGACCGCTCGATGCTGCATGTCTGGATCGCGGCGCCGTTCATGGGCTTGGGCTTCGCGGTGCTGTGGCCGACGCGCCGCGCCCTGCAGGCGCTGACGCTGGGCGAAGATGCGGCCGCCTCCAGCGGCGTGCATCTGGGCCGGCTGCGGCTGATGCTGGTCGCGGGCATCGCCGCGCTGATCGGCAGCGCCACGGCCGTGGCCGGGACGGTGGGCTTCGTCGGACTGGTGGTGCCGCATGTCCTGCGCCGCGCCGTGGGCGCCAGCCCGGCGCGGCTGGTCCCGGCTTCGGCGCTGGGGGGCGCGGCGGTGGTGCTGGCTGCCGACATCGCCGTGCGGCTGATCGCACCGGGCCGCGACCTGAAGCTGGGGGTGCTGACGGCGCTGGTGGGGGCGCCCTTCTTCCTGCACCTGATCCTGAAAACCCGGCGCGAGGGGCTGTGACCATGCTGGAGCTTCGCGCCCTGTCGCTGCACCGCGCCGGCCGCCCGGTTCTGGACGGCATCGACCTGCGCCTCGGCACCGGCGAGTTCGTCGGCCTGCTGGGCCCGAACGGCGCCGGCAAGACCACGCTGCTGCGCGCCGCCCTGGGACTTTTGCCGGCGCGGGGCCACAGCTCGCTGGCGGCGCTGCCGGTGCGCGAACGCGCCCGCGCCGCCGCCTATATGCCGCAGGGCCGCGAGATCGCCTGGCCGATGCCGGTCGAGGCGCTGGTGGCGCTTGGCCGCATCGCCCATCCGCATTCCGCAGGCAGCGCCGACCGCGCCGCCATCGAACGCGCCATCGCCGCGCTGCACCTGGCCCCGCTGCGCCACCGCCGCGCCACCGAACTGTCGGGCGGCGAGCAGGCCCGCACGCTGATCGCCCGGGCGCTAGCGCAGGAAACGCCGCTGCTGATCGCCGACGAGCCGATCGCCGGGCTGGACCCGGCGGCGCAGATCGACGTGATGCGGCTGTTCCGGCAGCTGGCCGAGCAGGGCCATGCCGTCCTGGCCTCGCTGCACGACCTGGGGCTGGCGGCGCGGCATTGCACGCGGCTGGTCATGCTGCACCAGGGCGGCATCGCCGCCGATGGTCCGCCCGAGGCGGTGCTGACCGCCGAAAACCTCGCCCGGGTCTTCGGCATCACCGCCCACCTGGTGCAGGGGCCGGACGGGCTGATGTTCCAGCCACTCGACACGCTTCGGGGCGGCGCGCTTTAGCCGCCCCGGCGGGATCAGCCGGCGGCGGCGATGGTGGCCTGCACGGCCCTTTGCCAGCGCGCATAGCGGGCCTCGCGCACAGCCTCGGCCATGATGGGCTCGAAACGGCGCTCCAGGGCCCAGTCGCGGGCGAATTCCTCGGGGGACGGACACAGGCCCGCCCCCAGGCCGGCCAGATAGCCGGCGCCAAGCGCCGTCGTCTCGGTCACGCGCGGCCGGTCCACCGGCGCGCCGAGGATGTCGGCCAGGAACTGCATAGTCCAGTCGCTGGCCGCCATGCCGCCATCGACGCGCAGCACGCCCTGCGCGGCATCCGGCCAGTCGGCGCGCATGGCTTCCAGAAGATCGCGGGTCTGGAAACCCACGCTCTCCAGCGCCGCGCGGGCGAACTCGGCCGGGCCGGAATTGCGCGTCAGCCCGAAGACCGCGCCCCGGCATTCCGGCCGCCAATAGGGCGCCCCCAGCCCGGTGAAGGCCGGCACCAGCAGCAGTTCCTGGGCCGGGTCGGCCGCCTCGGCCAGCGGCTGGGTCTCGGCGGCGTGGCGGATGATCTTCAGCCCGTCGCGCAGCCATTGCACCACCGCCCCGGCGATGAAGATCGAGCCCTCCAGCGCATAGGTGGTGCGGCCGTCCAGCCGATAGGCGATGGTGCTCAGCAGCCGGTTCTTCGACGCCACCATCTTCTCGCCGGTGTTCAGCAGCGCGAAGCAGCCGGTGCCATAGGTCGATTTCATCATGCCCGGCGCGAAACAGGCCTGGCCGACCGTCGCCGCCTGCTGGTCGCCGGCAACGCCGAGAATCGGGATCTCGCGCCCGAACAGGTCGGCGCGCGTGGTGCCGTAATCGCCGGCGCAGTCGCGGACCTCGGGCAGCAGCGCCATGGGGATGTCCAGCAGTGCGCAGATTTCCGCGTCCCAACGGTTCTCGACGATGTTGTAAAGCAGGGTGCGGGCGGCATTGGTGGCGTCGGTGGCATGGACGCGGCCCCCCGTCAGGTTCCAGATCAGCCAGCTGTCCACGGTGCCGAAGGCCAGCTCGCCGCGCTTGGCACGGTCGCGGGCGCCGTCGATATTGTCCAGAAGCCAGCCCAGCTTGGTGCCCGAGAAATACGGGTCGAGCAGCAGCCCGGTGCGGGCCGCGATCACCGGCTCATGCCCCTCGGCCTTCAGCCGGTCGCACAACCCGGCGGTGCGGCGGTCCTGCCAGACGATGGCGCGATGCAGCGGCTTGCCGGTGCGGCGGTCCCAGATCAGCGTGGTCTCGCGCTGGTTGGTGATGCCGATGGCGGCGATGTCGCCGGCATGCAGCCCCGCCTTTTCGACCGCCGCCCGCGCCACCCCGGCCACGCTGACCCAGAGGTCCGACGGATCATGCTCGACCCAGCCCGAGGCGGGGAAATGCTGCGGGAATTCCTTTTGCGCCGAGGCGACGGGACGCAGCCCGGCGTCGAAGACGATGGCGCGCGACGAGGTGGTGCCCTGGTCGATGGCAAGGATATGGGTCATGGCGGTTCGTCGATCCCCGAGAGGCAGAAAGACGGGCGAGGCAGGGCCCCGCCCGTCAAGGCAGATTACTGCCAGGACTTCAGCAGCTCGTCATAGGAGATCGTCTCGCCCTGCGGCTTCTCGTTCTCCAGCGGGCCGACGGGCGAGCCCTCGGCGTCCAGCCATTCCTGCGCGTCCTTCTCCTCGTTCAGCTTCGGCCCCAGGTCGCCCTGCACGCCGGAACGCTCCAGCCGGGCCAGCACCCGCTCCTGTTCGGCGCAGAGCGAATCCAGCGCCTCTTGCGGGGTCTTGGCGCCCGACAGCGCGTCGCCGATGTTCTGCCACCAAAGCTGCGCCAGCTTCGGATAGTCGGGGATGTTGGTCCCGGTCGGCGACCATTGCACGCGGGCGGGCGAACGGTAGAACTCGACCAGACCGCCAAGCTGCGGCGCGCGCTCGGTGAAGGACTTGTCCTGGATCGTCGATTCGCGGATGAAGGTCAGCCCGACATGGGATTTCTTCACGTCCACGGTCTTCGAGGTCACGAATTGCGCGTAAAGCCAGGCGGCCTGCGCGCGATCCACCGGCGTCGATTTCATCAGCGTCCAGGAGCCCACGTCCTGATAGCCGATCTTGGTGCCCTCGGCCCAATAGGCGCCGTGCGGGCTGGGCGCCATGCGCCATTTCGGCGTGCCGTCCTCGTTCATCACCGGGGTGCCGGGCTTGACCATATCGGCGGTGAAGGCGGTATACCAGAACATCTGCTGGGCGATGTCGCCGCGCGCCGGGACCGGGCCGGCCTCGCCGAAGGTCATGCCCATGGCTTCGGGCGGGGTGTATTTCTTCAGCCAGTCGATGGCCTTGGTCACCGCATAGACCGCCGCCGCGTCATTGGTCGCGCCGCCGCGCGCCACGCAGGAACCGACCGGACGGCTGTTTTCATCAACGCGGATGCCCCATTCGTCGACCGGCAGGCCGTTGGGTTCGCCCTTGTCGCCCATGCCGGCCATGGACATCCAGGCATCGGTGTAACGCCAGCCAAGGCTGGGGTCCTTCTTGCCGTAGTCCATGTTGCCCCAGGCCTTCTTGGGGCCGCCCTCGATATAGGACATGTCGCGGCCGGTGAAGAACTCGGCGATGTCCTCATAGGCCGACCAGTTCACCGGCACGCCCAGGTCATAGCCATACTTGGCCTTGAAATCGTCCTTGGTCTTCTGGTCGTTGAACCAGTCGTAGCGGAACCAGTACAGGTTCGCGAACTGCTGGTCGGGCAGCTGATACAGGTCGCCGTCCGGCGCGGTGGTGAACTTCAGCCCGATGAAATCGGGCAGGTCCAGGGTCGGGCTGGTGAAGTCCTTGCCCTCCTCGGCCATCCACTTGGTCAGGCTGCGGGCCTGCTGATAGCGCCAATGCGTGCCGATCAGGTCGCTGTCATTGACATAGGCGTCGTAGATGTTCTCGCCGGTCTGCATCTGGGTCTGCAGCTTTTCCACCACGTCGCCTTCGCCGATCAGGTCGTGGGTGACCTTGATGCCGGTGATGGCGGTGAAGGCCGGGGCCAGCACCTTGGCTTCGTATTCATGCGTGGTGATGGTTTCGGAAACCACCTTGATCTCCATCCCCGCCAGCGGCTGCGCGGCGCCGACGAACCACTGCATCTCCTTTTCCTGGTCCTCGCGCGAGAGCGAGGACAGATCCCCGATCTCGGCGTCGAGGAATTTCTTCGCCGCCTCCATGTCCGCCCAGGCGGGCGCACCCATGACCAGAAGCGCAAGCGCCATGGCCGTGGTCCTTTGCATCGGTCTCATGTTTTCCTCCCTTGGAATGAGACGTTGATCCTATCGCGAGCGCCCCGGGGCAATTGCCGCTGCCCTGGGGCTGTTCGAACCCGGTCATACCCAGCGGAACACCGCCGCGGCATAGACGAGGCAGAGCGCAAGCCCCCACCACAGCGGCGGGCCTGCGAAGAACAGCCAGCCCAGGCAGATGAAGGCCGAGCCGAGAAGCGAGATGAACAGCCGGTCGCCGCGCGTCGTCTCGATGCGCAGGATGCCGAGGCGCGGGGTCTCGGGAAACCGGATGGCCAGGATGGTGAACAGCACCAGCAGGCTGGCGATCACCCAGAAGAACAGCGCCACCGGAAAGGTCCAGGCCATCCAGCCGCCGGGGACCATCGGCGCGGTCCAGTCCCTGGCGCCGTCCGCGACCGGCGTGGCCCAGACCAGCAGGGCCAGGATGGCGGCCATCACCAGGGCGGCCCCGGCATAGATGGCGGGCCAGGCCTTGCGTCGGTGCGTCGGGATGGCAGCGTCGGACATCAGACCCTCCCCAGGGCAAAGCCCTTGGCGATGTAGTTGCGGACAAACCAGATCACCAGCGCGCCGGGGATGATGGTCAACACCCCCGCCGCCGCCAGCACGCCCCAGTCCATGCCCGAGGCCGAGACGGTGCGGGTCATCGTCGCCGCGATGGGCTTGGCATTCACGCTGGTCAGGGTGCGCGACAAAAGCAGCTCGACCCAGCTGAACATGAAGCAGAAGAAGGCGGCGACCCCGATGCCGCTGGCGATCAGCGGCATGAAGATCTTCACGAAGAAGCGCGGGAAGCTGTAGCCGTCGATATAGGCGGTCTCGTCGATCTCCTTCGGGACGCCGCGCATGAAGCCTTCCAGGATCCAGACCGCCAGCGGCACGTTGAACAGGCAATGCGCCAGCGCCACCGCGATATGGGTGTCGAACAGCCCGATCGAGGAATAAAGCTGGAAGAAGGGCAGCGCAAAGACCGCCGGCGGCGACATGCGGTTGGTCAAGAGCCAGAAGAACAGGTGCTTGTCGCCCATGAAGCTGTAGCGGCTGAAGGCATAGGCGGCCGGCAGCGCCACGGCGATGGAAATCACCGTGTTCATGACCACATAGATAATGGAGTTCACGTAACCCATATACCAGCTGGGGTCGGTCAGGATCACCCGGTAGTTCCGCAATGTCAGGTTGTGTGGGAACAGGCTGAAGGTGCCGGTGATCTCGGCATTGGTCTTCAGGCTCATGTTGAGCAGCCAATAGATCGGGATCAGCAGGAACAGCAGGTAAAGCACCATGACGACGGCCGAGGGTCTGACGCGCATCACATGGCCTCCGGGATGTCGGACTGGCTGCGGTCCATATTGGTCATTACCGTGTAGAACACCCAGGAAACCAGCAGGATCACCAGGAAATACATCAGGCTGAAGGCGGCGGCCGGACCCAGGTCGAACTGCCCCACCGCCATCTTCACCAGGTCGATGGACAGGAAGGTGGTCGAGTTGCCGGGTCCGCCGCCGGTGACGACGAAGGGCTCGGTATAGATCATGAAACTGTCCATGAAGCGCAGCAGGACCGCGATCAGCAGCACGCCCTTCATCTTGGGCAGCTCGATATGGCGGAACACCGCCCAGCGGCTGGCCTGGTCGATCTTGGCCGCCTGGTAATAGGCCTGCGGGATGGATTGCAGCCCGGCATAGCAAAGCAGCGCCACAAGACTGGTCCAATGCCAGACATCCATGACGATCACGGTGATCCAGGCGTCCAGCGGGTCATTGGTGTAGTTGTAGTCGAGCCCCAGCACCGCCAGCCCCCGGCCCAACAGGCCGATATCGGTGCGGCCGAAGATCTGCCAGATCGTGCCGACGACGTTGAAGGGAATCAGCAAGGGCAGCGCCATCAGCACCAGCACCAGGCTGGACCAGAAGCCCTTCTTGGGCATGTTCAGTGCCACGAAAATGCCCAGCGGCACCTCGATGGCCAGGATGATGGCGGAAAACAGCGCCTGCCGGCCCAGCGCCTCGTGCAGGCGCGAGGAATGGACCATCTCGTCGAACCATTCCAGCCCGGCCCAGAAGAACTCGTTGTTGCCGAACGTGTCGTTGAAGGCGTAGTTCACCACCGTCATCAGCGGGATCACCGCCGAGAAGGCGACGATCACCAGCACCGGCAGGACCAGGAACCAGGCGCGGTTGTTCTGGGTCTTGTCCATCAGGCGGCCCCCTCTTCCTGCGGCGCGACGCGCCAGTCGTCGGCATAGACGTTGATCCTGCCCGGCGCGAAGGCGACCTGCGGCAGGCCCTCGACCGGCATGCCCTCGGGCATGACCACATTCAGCGGCCGGCCGGCCACTTCGCCGCGCACCAGGCGGTGGCGGCCCACATCCTCGACGCGGCGGATGGTCAGCGGCAGCCCGCCGCTGGCCACCAGCGTGGCATGTTCGGGGCGGATGCCGATCTGCACCCGGCCGGCGACCGGGGCGTAATGCCCGCCCAATGCCACCGTCTCGCCGCCGGGCAGCAGGGCGCGGTCGCCCCGCAGCTCGGCGTCAAGAAAGTTCATCCCGGGCGAGCCGATGAAATAGCCCACGAAGGTATGGGCAGGCTTCTCGAACAGTTCCTCGGGCGTGCCCATCTGCACCACCCGGCCTTCATACATGACCACCACCTTGTCGGCGAAGGTCAGCGCCTCGGTCTGGTCATGGGTGACATAGATCATGGTATGGCCGAACTGGCGGTGCAACTGCTTGAGCTGGGTGCGCAGCTCCCATTTCATCTGCGGGTCGATGACGGTCAGCGGCTCGTCGAACAGGATCGCGTTCACGTCCTCGCGCACCATGCCGCGGCCAAGGGAAATCTTCTGCTTGGCGTCGGCGGTCAGGCCCTGCGCCTTGCGCGACAGCATCGCCTCCATGCCGATCATGCGGGCGATCTGGTCGACGCGCGCCTTGATATAGGCCGCGTCCTTGCCGCGGTTCTTCAGCGGGAATGCCAGGTTGTCGCGCACGGTCATGGTGTCGTAGACCACCGGGAACTGGAACACCTGGGCGATGTTGCGCTCGGCCGTGGGGGCCGCGGTCACGTCGCGGTCGTTAAACAGCACCCGGCCGTGACTGGGGGTCAAGAGGCCCGAGATGATGTTCAGCAGCGTGGTTTTGCCGCAGCCGGACGAGCCCAGCAGCGCATAGGCGCCGCCGTCCTGCCAGACATGGTCCATTTCCTTCAGCGCGTAATCCGCCTCGGACCGCGGATGCGCGAGGTAGCTGTGGGCAAGGTTCTTCAGCGTGATCTGTGCCATGTCAGGCCACCTTCGCATAGGCGGCCGGGACGGCCAGCCGCTCGGCCGCATCGAACAGGTAGACATGCGCCGGGTCCAGCCAGACCGAGAGCGGCTGGCCGGCCGTCAGCTGATGCACCCCCTCGACCAGCCCGACCCAGCGGTCGGCGCCGTGCTCGACATGCACGAAGGTTTCCGAGCCGGTGACCTCGGTTCCGACCAGCGTGCAGACGAATTCGACCGCCATCGGACCATGCCGGGTCAGCGACAGGTGATTGGCGCGGAACCCGGCCAGATAGGCGCCGTCCGGCAGGTCGGCGAAACTGCCCGAGGCCAGCGCGCTGTCGCCCAGGCTGACCGCGGCGCCCTGCTTGCGGGCGCCGACGAAGTTCATCGGCGGATCGCTGAACACCCGCGCCGTGGTCGCATCGACCGGCCGGCGATAGACGGCCGGCGTCGCGCCGAACTGCGTCACCCGCCCCTGCCACAGCGTCGCGGTCTGGCCGCCCAGCAGCAGCGCCTCCTCGGGCTCGGTCGTGGCATAGACGAAGATCGCGCCGGACGCCTCGAAGATGCGCGGGATCTCGACGCGCAACTCCTCGCGCAGCTTGTAGTCGAGGTTGGCCAGCGGCTCGTCCAGCAGCACGAGGCCGGCGCCCTTGACCAGCGCGCGGGCCAGCGCGCAGCGCTGCTGCTGGCCGCCCGACAGTTCCAGCGGCTTGCGCGCCAGCATCGGCGTCAGCCGCAGCATCTCGGCGGTCTCGCGCACCTTGCGGTCGATCTCGTCCCGCGGCCGGCCGAGGATGCGCAGCGGCGAGGCGATGTTTTCATAGACCGAAAGACCGGGATAGTTGATGAACTGCTGATAGACCATGGCGACGCCGCGGTCCTGCACGCGCTGGCCGGTCACGTCCTGCCCGTCCCAGAGGATGCGTCCGGTCGAGGGCTGGTCCAGCCCGGCCATCAGCCGCATCAGGCTGGTCTTGCCCGACAGCGTCGGCCCCAGCAGCACGTTCATCGTGCCCCTTTGCAAGGTCAGGCTGGTGGAATGGATATGCACCCTTCCCCCGACCGACCGCGACACGCCCTGCAATTCCAGCAAAGCCTTCCTCCCCTATTCCGCCGCCGGATCGGCGGCCTGCCGCGCGTCCACGAACGCCTCCAGTTCGCGGCGCTGCGCCTCGTTCATGTGTAACCCCAGCTTGGTGCGCCGCCAAAGGATGTCCTGCGCGCTGCGGGCGAATTCATTGCGGATCAGCCAGTCCACCTCGGCCCCGGTCAGCCCGGCGCCGAAGTCGCGGCCCAGTGCCGCCATGCTTTCGGCGCCGTCGAGCAGCAGGAAAGCCTCGGTGCCGTAGGTGCGCACCAGCCGGCGGGCCAGGCGCGGCGGCAGGAACGGATGGCTGGCCTGCAGCTGCGCGATCAGCTCCTCGACCCCGTCGACCGGGAAATCGCCGCCGGGCAATGGCACCCGCGCCGTCCAGTCGCCGCCGGCCTGCGGAAAGAACGGCGCCAGCTTGGCCAGCGCGCCCTCGGCCAGCCGGCGATAGGTGGTGATCTTGCCGCCGAACACGTTCAGCAGCGGCGCGCCCGCGTCGTTCAGGCCGAGCACATAGTCCCGCGTCGCCGCCGTGGCCGACTTGGCGCCGTCGTTATAAAGCGGCCGCACCCCGGAATAGGTCCAGACCACCTGGTCGGGCGTCACCGCCTTGGCGAAATACTGGCTGGCGAAGGCGCAAAGATAATCGCGCTCGGCATCCGAACAATGCGCGTCGCCCGGCGGGCCCTGATGGTCCATGTCGGTGGTGCCGATCAGGGTGAAATCCTCCTCGAACGGGATGGCGAAGATGATCCGCCCGTCGGTGCCCTGAAAGAAATAGCAGCGGTCGTGATCGTAAAGCCGCGGCACGACGATATGGCTGCCGCGCACCAGCCGCACCCCTTCCGAGGACTGGATATGCGCGACATTGCGGATCACCTCCTCGACCCAGGGCCCGCCGGCATTGACCAGCGCCCGGGCGTGGTGGGTCCGCGCGCCGTCCGGCCCCTCGGTGGTGATGCGCCACAGATCGCCGGCCCGCTCGGCATCGGCGACACGGGTGCGGGTCAGAATGGTGGCGCCGCGCGCCTGCGCGTCGCGGGCGTTCAGCACCACCAGCCGCGCATCCTGCACCCAGCAGTCGGAATATTCCCAGCCCAGCCGGAAGCCCGGCTTCAACGGCTTGCCCAGCGGATCGCGGGACAGGTTCAGCCGCCTGGTCCCCGGCAGGATCCTGCGCCCGCCCAGGTTGTCGTAAAGGAACAGCCCCAGCCGGATCAGCCAGGCCGGCCGGCGGCCGCGCATCCAGGGCATGACAAAGGACAGAAGCCGCGAGGTCGGGGTGTCGCTCTCGAACCGCATCTGCGGCGACCAGGGCAGCACGAAACGCATCGGCCAGGAAATATGCGGCATGGCAGAGAGCAGCGTCTCGCGTTCCTCCAGCGCCTCGCGCACCAGCCGGAACTCGAAGAATTCCAGATAGCGCAGCCCGCCATGGAACAGCTTGGTCGAGGCCGAGGAAGTCGCCTGCGCCAGATCGCCCTGTTCGGCCAGCGTGACCGAAAGCCCGCGCCCCGCCGCGTCCCGCGCGATGCCGCAGCCGTTGATGCCGCCGCCGATGATGAACAGATCGGCCGCGGGCCGCCCTGGTGCTGACACGCCGATCCTCCCCGTCATGGCACCCATCCTGGGCGAAAGGTGTAACGTCTGCGTGACCTCGGTCAAGCAGAAATTTTCGCTTATGATCGTTTTCTGGAAAAACGAACAGTTTTGCGCGGCGATGCGGCGGAAAACGCCCGTTATCGCTGCGATGCGGCATAAAAATACCTCGAAACGCCCGCGATTTCCTTCGCTGCGCCTGCAAGAAACGGCTGAAAAGCGAACCGAAAACGAATATAGGCAACCGGCAAGGGGACCAGCGACGGGTTGCGGCGCCGCCCCCCGGGGCCGGGCATGGCGCGAATCCGCCCGGAACCGGGCGAGGCCGTTTCCCGCTCTGGTGGTCTTGGTCTTGCCGGGAAAATCTGGCAAAGGACACACATCGCAGAACAAGGGCCATGCCGATGAACAGCCAATCCGTCATACATACCGGGGGTCAGGCGGCCACGCTGACCCATCTCCAGAGGCTCGAGGCCGAGAGCATCCAGATCATGCGCGAGGTGGTGGCCACGGCCGACAACCCGGTGATGCTGTATTCCGTGGGCAAGGATTCGGCCTGCATGCTGCACCTGGCGAAGAAGGCGTTCTACCCCGCCCCGCCGCCCTTCCCGCTTCTGCATGTGGACACCACCTGGAAGTTCCGCGCCATGTACGAGCTGCGCGACCGCGCCGCGGCCGAGGCCGGCATGGAACTGATCGTCCACCACAACCCAGAGGCGATGGAAAAGGGCATCAACCCCTTCGACCACGGCAGCCTGCATACCGACATGTGGAAGACCGACGGGCTGAAACAGGCGCTGAGCAAGTTCAACTTCGACGTGGCCTTCGGCGGCGCCCGCCGCGACGAGGAAAAGTCGCGCGCCAAAGAGCGGGTGTTCTCGTTCCGCTCGGCCAACCACCGCTGGGATCCCAAGAACCAGCGCCCCGAATTGTGGAAGCTCTACAACACCCGCAAGGGCAAGGGCGAATCGATCCGGGTCTTCCCGCTGTCGAACTGGACCGAGCTGGACATCTGGCAGTACATCCATCTGGAAAACATCGACATCGTGCCGCTGTATTTCAGCCAGCCGCGCCCGGTCGTGGAACGCGACGGGCTGCTGATCATGGTCGATGACGAGCGCTTCCGGCTGCGCGACGGCGAAGAGCCGGTGATGAAATCGGTGCGTTTCCGCACGCTGGGCTGCTATCCGCTGACCGGCGCGGTGGAATCCAACGCCCGCACCCTGCCCGAAGTCATCCAGGAAATGCTGCTGACCACGACCTCGGAGCGGCAGGGCCGCGCCATCGACCACGACCAGTCGGCCTCGATGGAGAAGAAGAAACAAGAGGGGTATTTCTGAGATGAACCACGAGATGAAGGATCCCGTCTACGTCACGGATGCCCTGATCGCCGAGGATATCGACGCCTATCTGCTGAAGCACCAGCACAAAACCATGCTGCGCTTCATCACCTGCGGCTCGGTCGATGACGGCAAGTCGACGCTGATCGGCCGGCTGCTCTATGACAGCAAGATGATCTTCGAGGACCAGCTCGCAAGCCTTGAAAACGACAGCAAGAACGTGGGCACGCAAGGCGGCGACATCGACTTCGCGCTGCTGGTCGACGGGCTGGCGGCCGAGCGCGAGCAGGGCATCACCATCGACGTGGCCTATCGCTTCTTCGCCACCGACAAGCGCAAGTTCATCGTCGCCGACACCCCCGGCCACGAACAATACACCCGCAACATGGTCACCGGCGCCTCGACCGCCGACCTGGCGGTGATCCTGATCGACGCGCGCCAGGGCGTGCTGACCCAGACCCGGCGCCACAGCTACCTGGTGAACCTGCTCGGCATCAAGAACGTGGTGCTGGCGGTGAACAAGATGGACCTGGTCGATTACTCGGCCGAGCGGTTCTACGACATCGTCGCGGATTACTCGCATTTCGCCAAGCAGATCGGCATGGACAGCTTCCTGCCGATCCCGATCTCGGGGCTCAAGGGCGACAACATCGTCGGCCACAGCGACAACATGCACTGGTATCAGGGCCCGACGCTGCTGGGCCATCTGGAACAGGCGCCGGTCAACGACGCGCAGATGCAGGATCATCCGTTCCGCATGGCGGTGCAATGGGTGAACCGGCCGAACCTGGATTTCCGCGGCTTTGCCGGTCAGATCGGCGCGGGCCGGGTGCGGCCGGGCGACGCGATCCGGGTGCTGCCCTCGGGCAAGACCACGACGGTCAAGTCCATCGTCACCTTCGACGGCGACCTGGAGCAAGCGGTCGCCGGCCAGTCGGTGACGCTGACCTTCGCCGACGAGATCGACTGCTCGCGCGGCGACGTGATCGTGCAATCCGATCAGCCCTGCGAGGTCGCCGACCAGTTCGAGGCCACGCTGGTCTGGATGACCGAGCAGGAAATGCTGCCCGGCCGCCCCTATCTGCTGAAGATCGGCACCCAGGTGGTCACCGCCACCGTCACCGAGCCGAAATACGAGGTGAACGTCAACACGCTGGAGCATCTGGCCAGCAAGACGCTGGGGCTGAATGCCATCGGCGTGGTCAACATCTCGACCGACCGGCCGATCCCGTTCGAGGCCTATGCCCAGAACCCCGACCTGGGCGGCTTCATCCTGATCGACCGCATGACCAATACCACGGTGGCGGCGGGGATGATCCATTTCGCCCTGCGCCGGTCGCAGAACATCCACTGGCAGGCGCTGGACGTGAACCGCGAAGCCCATGCGGCGCTGAAGAACCAGAAGCCGGCCGTGGTCTGGTTCACCGGCCTGTCCGGCTCGGGCAAATCCACGATCGCCAATATCGTCGAGAAGAAGCTGCACGCCCTTGGCAAGCACACCTTCCTGCTGGACGGCGACAACATCCGCCACGGGCTGAACCGCGACCTGGGCTTCACCGATGCCGACCGGGTGGAAAACATCCGCCGCGTCGGCGAGGTGGCGAAGCTGATGACCGATGCCGGGCTGATCGTGCTGACCGCCTTCATCTCGCCCTTCCGCTCGGAGCGGCAGATGGTGCGCGACCTGATGGCGCCGGGCGAGTTCGTCGAGGTCTTCGTCGATACGCCCTTGGAGGTGGCCGAGGCGCGCGACGTCAAGGGACTCTACAAGAAGGCGCGCTCGGGCCAGCTGAAGAACTTCACCGGCATCGACAGCCCCTATGAGCAGCCGCAGCAGGCCGAGATCACGGTGAACACCGTCGATCTGACCCCCGAGGACGCGGCCGAACGCATCGTGCAATACGTGCTGACCAGCATGTCCTGACCGGCGGGACGACCGCCGCCCGTTGCGGGCGGGCCGGAATGGCCGGGCCTTCGGGCCCGGTTTTTTCATTTCCGGCAATGGCTTGGCGGGTGCCCGCCCATCCGGTCACCCCGCCCTACCCGCCCATGCCGGCGGCGCGCCGCCGGCGGGACCGTGGCACCCGGCACACAGTCCCGCAGACCTGTCCGAAAGTCGTACTTGCCGCGACCGGCCCTCCGGCCTCAGGCTGAGATGGCAATGACGGAAAGGGAAACGGTGATGAAAGGCACGGTCACCCTCGCCTGCCGCAAGGGAGCGTTGGTTTCAGGCGAATACGAAGTCATCGGCGACAGACTGCGCGTGTCGTATCACGGCCATGAACGATTGGTCCGGATAGATGGCGGCTCGATAGACCATCTGGCGCAGGCATTGCTGCGGGATCTCTGGCTGGAATAGGCCCGGCTTCCGTCCCGCCCCGCTTCGTGTCATGCAGGGGCCGGAACAGGGACAGGGATGCTTATGACAGCGACGATTCCGGTGCGAATGACCCGCGCGGGACTGGTGGCGACCGCGCGGCTGCTGCTGAGCCTGCGCGCCATCGACCTGCCGCCGCCCCAAGCCGCGCCGCGCATCCTGGTCGCCAACCATGTCAGCCATGCCGATTTCGTGGCGCTGTGGTCTGTGCTGCCGAAACGGCACCGCCTGCACACCCGCCCCGTCGCCGGCGCCGATTACTGGGAGCGTTCGGACCTGCGCCGCTGGATCGCCCATCGGGTGTTCCGCGCCGTGCTGATCGACCGGGACCCCAACAGCCGCCGCTCGGACCCGGTCGAAACCGTGGCCGAGGTGCTGCGCGGCGGCGAGGACGTGATCTTCTTTCCCGAGGGCACCCGCAACCTGACCGACGCGCGCCTGTTGCCGCTGAAATCCGGCATCTATCACCTGGCGCGCGCCGTGCCGCAGGCCGAGATCGTGCCGGCCTGGATCCTGAACCTGGACCGCATCCTGCCGAAAGGCGCCTTCCTGCCGGTGCCGCTGAACTGCGCCGTGCGCTTCGGCCAGCCCATGCGGGTCGAAACCGGTGAAAGCCGCGAGGCCTTCCTGGCCCGCCTTTCGCTGGCGATGCTGGCGCTGGCCGAGCAGAAAGGCTGATCCGTGGACCGTTTCCATTCCCCCTCGGCCTTCTTCTTCTACGGGCTTTTCGCCTTCCTGATTCTCGCCTCGCTGGTGGCGCGGCTGCTGATCCGCACCGGCCGGGTCGGCGGACCCACGGCGCAGAACCTCGCCGACCGCATCCGCGCCTGGTGGGTGATGATCGGCGTGCTGGCGCTGATCTTCACCCTGGGCGCCGGGGCGATCACGCTGTTCTTTGCGCTTTGCTCCATGGCGGCGCTGCGCGAATTCGCCACCATCACCCACACGCGGCGCGACGACCATGACGGGCTGGCCATCGCCTTTTACGTGATCCTGCCGCTGCAATACCTGCTGGTCTATGCCGAGGTTCCGGTCTTTGCCGCGCTGCTGATCCCGGTCTATTGCTTCCTGCTGCTGCCGGTCATCACCGTCCTGAAGGGCGAGGTGCAGGGCTTCCTGACAAGGGTGTCGGAAACGCAATGGGCGCTGATGGTCTGCGTCTATTGCGTCTCGCATATCCCGGCGATCCTGACGCTGGACATCCCCGGCTATCGCTATAGCGCCTTCACGCTGGTCGCCTGGCTGATCCTGGTCGTGCAGGCCTCGGACGTCTTGCAATATGTCTGGGGCAAGGCGCTGGGGCGGCACCTGCTGGCGCCGCGCGTCTCGCCCTCGAAGACGGTCGAGGGGCTGGCCGGCGGCGTCATCAGCGCCAGTGCGCTGGGGGTGGCGCTGGCGCCCTTCACGCCCTTCGGCTGGTGGCAGGCAGGGCTGATCGCGCTGACCGTGACCACCTTCGGCTTCCTCGGCGGGCTGATCATGTCGGCGATCAAGCGCGACCGCGGCGTCAAGGACTGGGGCACGCTGGTGCAGGGGCACGGCGGCATCCTGGACCGGCTGGACAGCCTGGTGTTCTCGGCCCCGGTGTTTCTGCATATCCTGGCATGGGGGTGGTTATGACCGAGGATTTCAGCCGGCGGCCGATCGCCAGCCGCAACACGAGATGGGCCGCCCATGTTACCCGGCGGCTGGTCGAGGAGGGCGTGGCGCCCAACCGCATCTCGGCCGGCTCGGTCGTGGCGGCGGCGCTGGCGGGCGCGGCCTTCGCGCTGGCGCAGGTCAGCGCGCTTTGGGCGGCGGGGTTGCTGCTCGTCCTCGGCGCGGCGTTCACGCAATTGCGGCTGCTCTGCAATCTCTTCGACGGGCTGGTAGCGGTCGAGGGCGGCATGGGCACGCCGGACGGCGCCTTCTGGAACGAGGTGCCGGACCGGCTGTCGGACCTGATCATCCTGGCCGGCTTCGGCGCGGCGGCGGGCTGGCCGGCGCTGGGACTGCTGGCCGGGGCGCTGGCGATCCTGACCGCCTATCTGCGCGAATTCGGCCGCGCGGCCGGGCTCGGCTCGGATTTCCGCGGGCCGGGGGCCAAATCGCATCGCATGGCGGCGGTGACCGCCGGGGCGCTGCTGCAGGTCGGCGCATGGCTTTCCGGCGCGGCCTGGCCGGTCCTGACCTGGACGCTGGTTTTGGTGCTGGCGCTGACGGCGATCACCACCGTCCGCCGCAGCCGACGCATCCTGCGCGGGCTTTCCGGCCGGGCGGACGGATCAAATCTGGGCTAGCCGCCACCGTCCAGCGTGATAAGGGGTAACCTTGCCGATCCCCATGTGATACTGGCCGCCCAGCACGGACATTCAGACGACAGAGATCCCAGCCATGCCCGCATACCGTTCCCGCACCACCACCCATGGCCGCAACATGGCGGGGGCCCGTGGCCTCTGGCGCGCGACCGGGGTGAAGAACAGCGATTTCGGCAAGCCGATCATCGCCATCGTGAACAGCTTCACCCAGTTCGTGCCGGGCCATGTGCATCTGAAGGATCTGGGCCAGATGGTCGCGCGCGAGGTCGAGGCCGCCGGTGGCATCGCCAAGGAATTCAACACCATCGCCGTCGATGACGGCATCGCCATGGGCCATGACGGGATGCTGTATTCCCTGCCCTCGCGCGAATTGATCGCCGATTCGGTCGAATACATGGTCAATGCGCATTGCGCCGATGCCATGGTTTGCATCTCGAACTGCGACAAGATCACCCCCGGCATGCTGATGGCGGCGATGCGGCTGAACATCCCGGCGATTTTCGTCTCGGGCGGGCCGATGGAGGCGGGCAAGGTCACGCTGGGCGACGGGCGCAAGGTCTCGCTGGACCTGGTGGACGCCATGGTCGCGGCCGCCGACGACAAGGTCTCGGATGCCGACCTGGCCGCCATCGAGGAAGCCGCCTGCCCGACCTGCGGTTCCTGCTCGGGCATGTTCACCGCCAATTCGATGAACTGCCTGTCCGAGGCCCTGGGCCTGTCGCTGCCCGGCAACGGCTCGACGCTGGCCACGCATGCCCTGCGCAAGAACCTGTTCCTGGAAGCCGGCCGCCGCATCGTCGAGGTGACGCGCCGCCATTACGAACAGGACGACGCCTCGGTGCTGCCGCGCGTCATCGCCAGCAAGGCGGCGTTCCGGAACGCCATGTCGCTGGACATCGCCATGGGCGGCTCGACCAATACCGTGCTGCACCTGCTGGCCATCGCCCAGGAGGGCGGGGTCGATTTCACCATGGACGACATCGACGCGCTGTCGCGCAAGGTGCCCTGCCTGTGCAAGGTCGCGCCGAACACCGCCAACGTGCATATGGAAGACGTGCATCGTGCCGGCGGCATCATGGCGATCCTTGGGGAACTGGACCGTGCCGGGCTGATCGACCGCGACTGCCCGACCGTGCATGCGCCCACCATCGGCGCCGCCATCGACCAATGGGACATCGCCCGCAGCAACGACCCGGCTGCGCGCGAGCTGTTCCTGGCCGCGCCGGGCGGCGTGCCGACGCAAGTGGCCTTCAGCCAGGCGACGCTGTGGCCCGACCTGGATCTCGACCGCGAAAAGGGCGTGATCCGCTCGGCCGATGCGCCGTTTTCCAAGGATGGCGGGCTGGCGGTGCTGAAGGGCAATATCGCGCTGGACGGCTGCATCGTGAAGACCGCCGGCGTGGACGAATCGATCCTGGTGTTTTCCGGCACAGCCAAGGTCTATGAAAGCCAGGACGCCGCCGTCTCGGGCATCCTGACCGGCAAGGTCGAGGCCGGAGACGTGGTGGTCATCCGCTACGAAGGCCCCAAGGGCGGGCCGGGGATGCAGGAGATGCTGTATCCGACCAGCTACCTGAAATCGAAGGGTCTGGGCAAAGCCTGCGCGCTGATCACCGACGGGCGTTTCTCGGGCGGCACCTCGGGCCTGTCCATCGGCCATGTCAGCCCCGAAGCGGCGGCCGGCGGCACCATCGGCCTGGTGCGCGACGGCGACCGGATCGAGATCGACATCCCCAACCGCTCGATCCGCCTGGCGGTGTCCGAGGATGAACTGGCGGCGCGGCGCGCCGAACAGGACGCCGCGGGCTGGAAACCCGCGCAGCCGCGCCAGCGCCAGGTCTCGGCCGCGCTCAAGGTCTATGCGCAATTCGCCGCCTCGGCCGACAAGGGCGCGGTGCGCATCCTGCCGGAATGAGAAACGGGGCCGCCCGGCCCCTTCCCAGCCTTGCGATGGCCGGCCCCACCGCCGGGCCGGCTTTGCTCATCCGGCCTCGGCCAGCCGCGCCAGGTCGAGCCGCAGCACCGAATCCACCGCATCCTTGCGGAAGCCGAGATGCTGCTCCTCGGTCGCGGCCTTCACGCTGACATAGAGCAGCGCGCCGTCGGCGCTGACGTCCAGGCTATGGGGATGGATCGGCAGCGACAGGCTGCCTGACGCGCAATCCTTGCCGCCCAAGACCAGCAACTCGCCGGTGCCCCCGGCCGCCTCGCGCGTGACGCCGCCGGGTATCCAGTGTCATGCCAAGCAGCTCGGTTTCCCGACGCCGGCGTCGCCGGCCTCACGACTGGCAAAGCCGCCTGCGCCGGAAGCCTGGTCCGGACGCGCAGGCGGGTGCGGGGCGCCTGGCATTATTCCACGGCACTGAGCAGCACCGCCAGCGCTCCAAGCCCGCCGAGCAGCCAGACATCCCATAGGGCGACGGGTCCGGACCCGGCAGCGGCGTCGCTCAGCCGGTCGTAGAGCCAGCGCCCGGCCGCGCCAAGCACCAGCCCGCCGGCGGCGACCAGCAGCAGCAGGCACAGAAGCGCGCCGACGATGCCGGGCAGGTAGCCGCCCGTCTTGGTGCCGCTTATCAGATAGCACAGACCGGCCGCGCCCAGCAGCAGCGCCAGTGGCAGGGCCAGCGGCACCAGCGACCGGGTCGCGGCGCGCAGCGCGCCAATCGTGGCGGTCAGGGTCACCGTGACGGCGATGATCAGCCAGACCAGTGCCATGCCGGCCGGTCAGTGCAGCCCGCGACGCAGGGGCGCGCGGCGGCGGCGCAGCGCCTCGAAGGGCGGCCAGACCAGCAGCGACAGGCCGATGGCAAGGAACAGCACGCCGAAGCCCGGCCCGCAGAGATAGGTCAGCCAGCCCAGCACCGGCACACCGCACAACACCAGGGCCCAAAGCGCCGAGTGACGCCAGCGCAGCCGCACGAAGGGCAACAGGCAGGCCGCGACGCCCCAGAGCACCGCGCAAAGCGCTGCGCCGACGGGATGGGCGATCAGCGCGATCACGCGGCCTTCTCCGTCAGCCGTTCCGGCAGGTTGTTGGCCCAGGCCGAGATGGTGCCGGCACCCAGACAGACCACCATGTCGCCGGGCCGCGCCTGCTCGCGCACCAGCCGCTCCAGGTCGCCCTCGTCCATCACCGCGCGGGCGTGACGGTGGCCGTGGGCGATCAGCCCGGCGACCAGGTCATCGCGCGAGGCGCCGGGGATCGGCTCCTCACCGGCCGAATAGACCTCGGCGATGCCGACCACGTCGGCCTCGTTGAAGCAGGTGCAGAAATCGTCGAAGAGGCTGGAGAGCCGGGAGTAGCGGTGCGGCTGGTGCACGGCGATGACCCGGCCCTTGGTGGCCTGGCGGGCGGCCTTCAGCACGGCGGCGATCTCGACCGGGTGGTGACCGTAATCGTCGATGATGGTGACGCCGTTCACCTCGCCCACGCGGGTGAAGCGGCGGCCGACGCCGCCGAACTTAGCCAGCGCCTCGCGGATCTGGGCGCGCTTCATGCCAAGGTGGCGGGCGACCGCGACTGCGGCCAGCGCGTTCGAGACGTTGTGGTCGCCCGGCATCGGCAGGGTGCAGCCCTCGATCACCGGGGTTTCGCCGTCGTTCAGCGCCGCTTCGCCCTGCAGGGCGATGTCGAAATGCGCCACGCCGTTTTCATAGCGCAGGTTCATGGCGCGGATGTCGGCCTGGGCGTTGAAGCCGAAGGTGGCGACGCGGCGGTCGGTCAGCTTGCCGACCAGCGCCTGCACCTCGGGGTGGTCGGTGCAGCAGACGGCAAGGCCGTAGAAGGGGATGTTCGAGACGAAATCCTGGAAGCCCTTGCGCAGCGCGTCGAAGGAGCCCCAGTGCTCCATATGCTCGGGGTCGATGTTGGTGACGATGGCGATGGTGGCGGGCAGGCGGTTGAAGCTGCCGTCGCTCTCGTCGGCCTCGACCACCATCCATTCGCCGGCGCCGGCGCGGGCGTTGCTGCCATAGGCGTGGATCACGCCGCCATTGATGACGGTCGGGTCGAAGCCGCCCGCGTCCAGCAGCGTCGCGACCATGGTGGTGGTGGTGGTCTTGCCATGGGTGCCGGCGATGGCGACGTTGGATTTCAGCCGCATCAGCTCGGCCAGCATCTCGGCGCGGCGCACCACCGGCAGGCCGCGGCGGCGCGCCTCCTCAAGCTCGGGATTGCCCTTCTTGATCGCGGTCGAGATCACCACCACCCCGGCCTCGCCGATATTCTCGGCGCGCTGGCCTTCGAAGACGGTGGCGCCCAGGCTTTCCAGCCGGTCGGTGATCTTGGAGCGTTTCGCATCCGAGCCCTGCACCTGGTAGCCGAGCGTCATCAGCACCTCGGCGATGCCGGACATGCCGATGCCGCCGATGCCGACGAAATGGATGGGGCCCAGTTCGCCCGGGAGTTTGGTCGCTGCATTCATCGGGTCAGGTCCGTCACTAGATCTGCAAGGCGCTGCGCCGCGTCGGGGCGACCCAGCGAAAGCGCCGCCGCAGCCATGGCGGAGGCGCGGGCGCCGTCGGAAAGGATGTCCCGCATGTCGCGCCTGAGGCTCTCGGCGTCAAGCACGGATTCGGGCAAAAGGATGGCCGCGCCGGATTCCGCAAGGGCACGGGCGTTAGCGGTCTGGTGGTCGCCGGTGGCGGCGGCATAAGGGATCAGGATGGCCGGGCGGCCAATCACGGTGATGTCGGCGATGGACGAGGCCCCGGCCCGGCTGACCACCAGCTGCGCCTGCGCCAGCCGTTGCGGCACGTCGTCGAAGAAGGGCCGCACCACGGCGGCGATGCCGGCCTCCGCATAGGCGGCGGCGACGCGCTCGCCGTCCTCGGCCCGGGCCTGGTGGCTGACCGACAGCCGGGTTCGCACCCCTTCGGGCAGGCCGGCGATGGCCTCCGGCACCCGGTCCGAAAGCACGCGCGCGCCCTGGCTGCCGCCGATGACCAGCAGGTTCAGCGGCCCGTCCGAAGGCGGCAGATAGGGCGCGGCGGCATGGTCCAGCACCGCCCGACGCACCGGGTTGCCGGTATGGATGCCCTGCACCCCCGGCGGCAGCACGGTCGGCCAGGTGCCGCAGGCGACGCGGTCCACCCGGCGGGCAAAGGCCATGTTCACCCGGCCCACGATGCCGTTCTGCTCGTGGATCATGCGCGGGATCTTCAGCGCCAGCGCCGCCGACATGGCGGGGATGGTCGGATAGCCGCCAAAGCCCACCACCACGGCCGGGCGGTCGGCGCGCATCCGGCGCATGGCCGCAAGCACGCCGGCGCCGATGCGGAAGGGCACGGCAAGCTTCGCCAACGCGCCGCCGCGCGCGGTGGTGGCAGAGCTGACCACCTCGCGCGCGACCTCGGCCGGGAAGGCGCCGGCATAGCGGGCGCCGCGCTCGTCGGTCGAAAGCTTGACGCGCCAGCCGCGCGCCAGCAGCACCTCGGCCAGCGATTGCGCCGGGAACATATGCCCGCCGGTGCCACCGGCGGCGATCAGGCAAAGCGGGGCCACGCTCATCCCCGGCCCCGGCCCAGCAGATCGCCGATCCGGCCCTGCGGCCGCGCGCGGGTCAGCGCCAGCAGCATGCCCATGGCGATGCCCGAGGCGATGACCGACGAACCGCCATAGCTGACGAAGGGCAGCGTCATGCCCTTGGCCGGCAGAAGCCGCACCGCAACACCCATGTTGATCAGCGCCTGCACGCCGAAGGCGCAGGCCAGTCCGGTGCCGGCGATGCGGGCGAAGGGATCGCGTTCGCCCTGCAGGCGCAGCAGCGAGCGGATGACGATGGTGGTGTAAAGCGCGATGATGATCAGGACCAGGATCAGCCCGTATTCCTCGGCCGCGACGGCAATGATGAAATCGGTATGCGCGTCGGGCAGCGACCACTTGACCGTGCCCTCGCCCACGCCGACGCCGAAGAAGCCGCCCTCCTGGATGGCGTTGGTGGCATAGCCGAGCTGGGTGCGCGGATCGACCTCGGCGGCGAGAAAGCCGTTGATGCGGCGGGCGAAGTGCTCCGAGGCGCCATAGGCGAAGACGCCGCCGACGCAGGCCAGCCCCATCACGCCCCCCAGAAGGTAAAGCGGCGCCCCGGCGATGAAATACATCACGCACCAGGAAAACAGCACCAGCGAGGCCTGGCCGAAATCGGGCTGCATCGCCAGAAGCAGCACCACGACCACGGCAAGCCCGAAGGAGAAGGACTTGCCGGGCGGGCCGCCGACCTCCTGGCTGGCGGCCATGAACCAGGCGCAGATGGCGACAAAGCAGGGCTTCAGGAACTCCGAGGGCTGCACCGACATGCCGCCGGGCAGCCGCAGCCAGCGCACCGCGCCCTTGCCGAAATCGGTGCCGATGACCGGCAGCGCGAACAGGACCAGCAGCGCGACCAGGAAACCCAGCACGCCGAGCCGACGCACCTGCCGGGGCGAGAAGGTCGAGATCACCAGCATGATCACCAGCGCCATGGCGCCGAAAACCGCCTGGCGACTGACGTAATAGAACTGCGGCAGGCTGTTCCTTTCGGCCAGCGGCACCGAGGCCGCCAGTCCCAGAAGAAGCCCTACCGCGAAAAGCCCCAGCACGCAGGCCAAGGACCATCGGTCCAGCGTGCGCCACCAGCGGGGAAGAATCGGATCACCAGCCCGAACGGGCGTGGTGCCAAAGACCATCTCGGTCATGGGTTACCGCCGTCACTGCCTCGTTTGCATCGCCCGTTTGCCGGGTCTGAGCGGCAGCATAGCGCGATTGTACCCGGCGCGCTACTGCGGATTGATTACCGCGACGGCAGCCCGGATCAGGTCGCGCGAAGGCGGCCGGGTTTGGCACCCCGCCGCACCTTCCCTTCTCTGTTGGTCAAATACCCGGCCGCAGCCGCGCGGCCGGGCGCGGCGCCCGAGGCTTGGCGCTCAGGCGCGCGCCGCGTCCTTGCGGGTGCGCCACAGCGACCAGCCGATACCGGCGCCGAGGATGGCGAAGGTGATGCCCAGCGAGATCGCGGGCGGGAATTTGGCCAGCCCCATCAGGTCGGCCAGAAACACCTTGGAGCCGATGAAGATCAAGAGCACCGCCAGCGCCTGCTTGAGGTATTCGAAGCGGTGGATGATCGCCGCCAGCGCGAAGAACAGCGCGCGCAGGCCCAGGATGGCGAAGATGTTCGAGGTATAGACGATATAGGGGTCGGTGGTGATGGCAAAGACCGCCGGCACCGAATCGACGGCGAAGATCACGTCGGCGATCTCGATCATCGCCAGCGCCAGCAGCAGCGGCGTCGCATAACGGCGGAGGCGGCCGGTCGCGGGATCGGGCCGCTTCACGACGAAGGCATGGCCGTGCAGCTCCTCGGTCAGCGGCATGCGGCGGCGCAGGAAGGCCAGGACCGGGTTCGAACCCATGTCATGCTCCTTGTCGCCGATGAACAGCATCTTGATGCCGGTCAGGATCAGGAAGCCGGCGAAGACATAGAGGATCCAGCCGTATTGCGCGACCAGCGTGGCGCCGACGCCGATCATGATGCCGCGCAGCACGATCACGCCCAGGATGCCCCAGAACAACACCCGGTGCTGGTAGCGGCGCGGGATCGACAGCGTGGCGAAGATCAGCGCGATGACGAAGACATTGTCCATCGCCAGGGTCTTTTCCACCACGAAGGCGGTCATGTATTCGGCGGCGGCATTGCTGCCCAGCTGATACCAGACGAAGCCGCCGAACAGCACGCCCAGGGTGATGTAGAAGGACGAGAGCTTCAGGCTTTCGGCGACGCCGATCTCCTTGTCGCCGCGGTTGAGCACGCCGAGGTCAAAGGCCAGCAACAGGCCGACCAGGCCGATGAAAACCAGCCACAGCCAGATCGGCGTGCCGAGAAACAGGGTGAGATAGAAAGGTTCCATGTCAGGCTCCACGTTGAACGAAAGCCGGTGCGTAGCCTTGGGCGGGAAAGGGGATCCGGGCTGGCACCGAGCAGGGCTCGATGCGGTCCGACATCACGACAAGCGTCGTCAGAGGGGCCCGGTCCGCCCGCCCCAGATAGGGGCTCAGGGCCGGGATGCAAGGGCGGGCCGGTCGCTTTTTCGGGCGGCGGGCCGATCGGCGGGGACGGGCACCCCTTTTCCTTGGCCCCGCGCGGGACTAACTATCGCCAAGCCCAGCAAAAGGAAGGCCCATGCTCTACAAGACCCAAGCCGAGTGGCTGGCCGCCCCGAAGAAGCGCGTGCTGTTCTTCGGCATGTCCGGGCTGGGCAAGACTTTCCTCGCCTCGATGCTGCGCGGCTCGGGGGAATGGTTCCACTATTCGGTCGATTACCGCATCGGCACCCGCTACATGGGCGAGCTGATTGCCGACAACTTCAAGCGCGAGGCGATGAAGGTGCCGTTCCTGCGCGAGCTCTTGCTGTCGGATTCGGTCTATATTGCCTCGAATATCACCTTCGAGAACCTGGCGCCGCTGTCCACCTATCTGGGCAAGCCCGGCAGCGTCACCCGCGGCGGGCTGGAATTCGACGAATACATGCGCCGCCAGGACCAGCACCGCATGGCCGAGGTCGCGGCGCTGCTGGATACCGGGCATTTCATCCGCCGCGCGCAGGAGATCTACAACCTGCCGAATTTCGTCTGCGATTCCGGCGGCTCGGTCTGCGAGGTGGTGGACCCCTATGCCGAACGCGACCCGGTGCTGGACGTGCTGGAGCGCGACCTGCTGCTGGTCTGGATCAAGGGCTCGGCCGCGCATACCGAGGAACTGGTGCGCCGCTTCGACCGGGCGCCGAAGCCGATGTATTACCAGCCGGATTTCCTCGACCGCGCCTGGACCGACTATCGCGTGGAAAAGGGCCTGGCCGAGGGGCAGGTCAATCCGGACGACTTCATCCGCTGGACCTATGCCCGGGCGCTGGCCCATCGTCAGCCCCGCTACGAAGCCATGGCCCGGCGCGGCGTGACCATCCTGGCCGAGGAAGTGGCCGGGGTAAGAACCCCCGGCGATCTGACCGCGCTGATCGGCCGGGCCATCGACAGAAAAACCGACAGGAAGACCGTCAGAAAGGACGCATGATGCCCATCACCCTGCCCAATGACCTGCCCGCCTTCGACATCCTGTCGAACGAGGGCGTCATGGTCATGTCGCCGGGGCGTGCGGCGATGCAGGACATCCGGCCGCTGCGCATCGGGCTTTTGAACCTGATGCCCAAGAAGATCCAGACCGAGAACCAGTTCGCCCGGCTGATCGGCGCCACGCCCCTGCAGATCGACTTCCAGCTGATCCGCATGTCGGACCACGAAAGCCGCAACACCGCCGCCGACCACATGGAAAGCTTCTACCGCCGCTTCTGCGAGGTCGAGGAGACGGGCGAGAAGTTCGACGGGCTGATCATCACCGGCGCGCCCATCGAGCACCTGCGCTTCGAGGAGGTGACCTATTGGGACGAATTGCAGCGGCTTTTCGCCTGGACGCAGAGCCATGTGCATTCGACCTTCGGCGTCTGCTGGGGCGGCATGGCCATGGCCTGGCATTTCCACCGGCTGGAAAAGCACATGCTGGACCACAAGGCCTTCGGCTGCTTCCGCCACCAGAACCTTGCCCCCGCCTC
Organism: Paracoccus simplex; assembly: GCF_042648325.1. Lineage (NCBI taxonomy): Bacteria > Pseudomonadati > Pseudomonadota > Alphaproteobacteria > Rhodobacterales > Paracoccaceae > Paracoccus > Paracoccus simplex. The sequence goes on from NZ_JBHRXE010000055.1 coordinate 70,301, forward strand.
GCCCTATCTGCGAGGATTCTCGGACGATGTGCTGGTGCCGGTCAGCCGCTGGACCGAGGTGCGCCAGCCCGAGGTGGACGCCATCCCGGCGCTGCGGACGCTGATCGCCTCGGACCAGGTCGGGCCCTGCCTGATCGAGGATGCCGGCCACCGCGCGCTCTATGTCTTCAACCATTTCGAATATGACAGCACCACGCTGAAGGACGAATACGACCGCGACGTGGTCTCGGGCAAGCCGATCAACGTGCCGGTGAACTATTATCCCGAGGACGATCCGTCGCGCCTGCCGACGAACCGCTGGCGCAGCCATGCGCATCTGCTCTACGGTAACTGGATCAACGAGATCTACCAGACCACCCCCTTCGACCTGAACCGCATCGGCGAGGCCTGAGCATGGGAAAGAACGGCGAGGACACGCAGGACAAGCAGTACAAGGCGCCGCCCGACCTGCCCTTCGTCGGCGCCATCACCCGCTATCTGGAAAAGCAGGCGCCCGACGAGCTGCGCAAGGCGGTGAAGGCGGCGGAAAAGGACCGCATCATCGAGCCCTCCTACCCCTATGCCGAGGAGATGAAGGGCAAGGATTACGACGAGCAGATGGCCGGGCTGCAATTGCAGCTGGTGCGGCTGATGCGCGACGTGATCCATGGCGGCAAGCGCATGGTGGTGCTGTTCGAGGGTCGCGACGCCGCCGGCAAGGGCGGCACCATCGAACGGGTACGCGAGAACCTGAACCCGCGCTCGGCCTATATCGTCGCCCTGCCCAAGCCCAGCGAGCGCGAGACCGGCGAATGGTATTTCCAGCGCTACGTCGACTGGCTGCCGGCGCGGGGCGAGATCGCGCTCTTCGACCGCAGCTGGTACAATCGCGGCGTGGTCGAGAAGGTCTTCGGCTTCTGCACCGACGCGCAGCGCGAGACCTTCTTCCGCCAACTGCCGCGCTTCGAGACCATGCTGGTGGATGACGGGGTGATCCTGGTCAAGCTGTGGCTCGAGGTCGGCCGGGCCGAGCAACTGAGCCGCTTCCTCGACCGCGAGCAGGATCCGCTGAAGCAGTGGAAGCTCAGCCCGATCGACGTCGAGGGGCTGGCGAAATGGGACGATTACAGCGCGGCGATCCAGGACACGTTGCTGCGCAGCCATTCGGTCATCGCGCCCTGGACGGTGATCCGCGCCGACGACAAGAAGCGGGCGCGGATCGCCGCGATCCAGACCATCCTGCGCGCGGTCGAGTTCGCCGGCCGCGACGAGGCGCTTATCGGCCAGCCCGACCCGCAAATCACCGGCGGCCCCGAGATCCTGCCGGGCTAGAGGGCAAGACAGGATGCGCGCCCCCTCCGCCGCCGCCCCGTCCCGCTTCCGACCCCTGCGCGTGCTTCTGGGGCTTTTCGCCCTGCTGTGGCTGGCGTTTCCGACCCATGCGCAGAACCTGCCGGACTGGCAGCAGACCGGCATCAACGATTTCGCCGGCCTGCTGTCGCCCGAGGATGCCCGCGCCCTCGACGCGGCGCTGAGCGCGCTGCGCGAGCAGACCGGCATCGAAGGCACCGTGGTCACGCTGACCGACCGGGCACGCCACGGCGGCGGAACGGAGGGGTTGGAGGCCTTTGCCACCCGGCTGTTCAACCACTGGGGCGTCGGCGATGCCACGCGCAACGACGGGTTCATGGTTCTGGTGCTGGCCGGGGAGCGCGAGGCGCGGATCGAACTCGGCCGCGGCTACGAGAACGATGCCGACATCCTGGCGCAAGAGATCCTGCGCAACACCATGTTGCCCGCCTTCCGCGACGGCGCGATGTCGCGGGGCATCCGCGACGGCACCGAGGCGGCGATCGCGCTCATCGCCCGGCCCACGGCCGCGGGGCGGCCGCTTGGGTCGCCGGGCAATTCCTGGCTGGAACGGCTGTTCCCCTGGCTTTTCGGCGCGGCCTGGGTCGCGATCCTCGGCGGCATGGCGCGGCAGGTCTGGCGGCGCAACCGTTGCCCGCAATGCGGGCGGCGGGGCCTGGAAACCCGGACCGCGCCGCTGCAGACCCCGCTGCCCGAGGGCGGCCACATGGTCTCGCACGAGACCGTCACCCGGCGCTGCCCCGGCTGCGGCTGGTCCGAGACCCGGCCGCGACCCTTGCCGCAGACGGTCTGGTACGACCCCGCGGGCGCGGTGCTGCGCCGCGAGCGCAGGCCCGGCTTCCGCGGCCGTTCCGGCGGGTCCTCGGGCTTCGGCGGCGGCTCGTCGCGGGGCGGCGGCGCCTCGGGCCGCTGGTAGTCAAGCCACGCTTGCGAGGCGATGCCGGGCCGGCTAGCGTCGGGTCAGTCCGCCCTCAAGGAAAGATCCGACATGACAGTTCTGCGCTCCTCCGTCCTGGCGATCGCGCTGGCCAGCACCGCCCTGACCGCCGCCCACGCCGCCGACCCCGAACTCACGGTCTTCGACTGGGCCGGGTTCGAGGAACCGGTGATCTTCCAGGGCTATATCGACAAGCACGGCGACAGCCCGACCTTTGCCTTTTACGGCGACGACGACGAGGCCTATCAGAAGCTCGCCTCGGGCTTCAAAGCCGACGTGGCGCATCCCTGCTCGCAGATGGTGTCGAAATATCGCGACGCCGGGCTGATCGAGCCCTGGGACACCGCGAAGATCCCGGCCTTCGACACGCTCGATCCGAAATTCCTCGATTCGCCGATCTTCAAGGACGATCAGGGCGTCTGGTACATCCCGACCGACTGGGGCGCCACCGCCATCGCCTATAACAAGGACAACGTGCCGGCCGAGGACGTGGCCAGCCTGAACGTTTTCGTCGACCCGAAATATCAGGGCCGCACCAGCCTGCCCGATTCGGCCGATGACGTCTGGGCGCTGGCCTATCTGGCGACCGGCACGACCGACTGGACCAAGGTGACGGACGAGCAGTTCAAGGCCGCGGCCGACTGGCTGCGCCAGGCGCATCAGAACGTCGCCGCCTATTGGGCCGACCCGGCCGAGCAGGCGCAGCTTATGGCCTCGGGCGCGGTGGACGTGGCCTGGTCCTGGAACGACGGCGTGGTGCTGCTGGAGAATGACGGCTTCCCGGTCGGCTTCCAGCGCGCGCCCAAGGAGGGCAGCTCGACCTTCTTCTGCGGCTTCATCAACCTGAAGAACGGCCCGGGCAGCGAGGACAAGGCCTATGACTTCATCAACGCCTGGCTGGCGCCGGAAGCGGCCAAGGGGCTTCTCGACACCATCGGCTACGGCCATACCTCGACCGTGGCCATGGAGACGATCAAGGACGAGCCGGCGGTAAAGGAAGGCCTGTCGCCGGTCGACGCCCCGATCCTGGCCCAGACCCCGAACGACCCCGAGCAGCGCGAAAAGCAGCTGGCCGAGTTCGAAAAGATCAAGGCCGGCTTCTGACCCCTGGCCGGCGCCCCGCCCGACCGGCGGGGCGCATCGCCTCAGGCGCGGCCGCCTGGGTATTTGGACAACCGAGAAGACCAGGCGCAGCAAACCAGGCTCATCGGCCCGGCTTGCTGCGTTGTCCCGATGGTCCGAGGGGGTGAACGGGCCCGCGCGGCGGCGCAACAGGCGGAACGGCGGCCCCGCTCGCGGCCAGCCTTCCTAGCCGATGCGGCCGCGCTGGCCGCCGGTCTGGGCGCGATCCAGCATCAGGTGGTCCAGGATCACGCAGGCCGCCATGGCCTCGGCAATCGGCACGGCGCGGATGCCGACGCATGGGTCATGCCGGCCCTTGGTGATCAATTCGATCTCCTCGCCGCACTGGTTGATGGTCCGGCGCGGCGTCAGGATCGAGCTGGTCGGCTTCACAGCGAAGCGGACCACAATGTCCTGCCCGGTCGAGATGCCGCCCAGGATGCCGCCGGCGTGGTTTGACAGAAACCGCGGGCCCTCGTTGCCCATGCGGATTTCGTCGGCATTGGCGGTGCCGGTCAGCGCGGCGGCCGCCATGCCCTCGCCGATCTCGACGCCCTTGACCGCGTTGATCGACATCATCGCTGCCGCCAGGTCGGTATCCAGCTTGGCATAGACCGGCGCGCCGAGGCCGGGCGGGCAGCCCTGGATCAGCACCTCGAGCGCGGCGCCGACGCTGTCCTGCGCCTTGCGGATGGCGTTCAGGTAATCCTCCCAGGCCGGCACCGCCGAGGCGTCGGGCAGGAAGAACGGGTTGTTGCCGATCTCGGCCGCGTCGAAATGCGCCCGGTCCAGATGCAGTTCGCCCATCTGCACCATGTAGCCGGTGATCTTGAGATCCGGCGCCAATTCGCGCAACACCGCCTGCGCCACACCGCCCGCCGCCACGCGCGCCGCCGTTTCCCGCGCGCTGGAGCGGCCACCGCCGCGATAATCGCGGATGCCATATTTCAGATGATAGGCAATGTCGGCATGGCCGGGACGGAACGCCTGGGCGATCTCGCCGTAATCCTTGCTGCGCTGGTCGGTGTTCTCGATCATCAGCTGGATCGGCGTGCCGGTGGTTTTCCCCTCGAAGACGCCCGAGAGGATGCGCACCCGGTCCGGCTCTTGCCGCTGGGTGGTGAATTTCGAGCTGCCGGGCCGGCGGCGATCCAGGAATTGCTGGATCCAGGCCTCGTCCAGCGCTACGCCGGGCGGGCAGCCATCCACCGTCGCGCCAAGCGCCGGTCCGTGGCTTTCGCCCCAGGTGGTGAAGGTGAAGACGCGACCGAAGGTGTTGAAGCTCATGGTTCCCGGACCCCTTTTTGCCTGCGATAGCCGCGCGCCGGACAAGGAGCAATCCCCGGCCGTCGCTCCGGCCTGGCATCCGGGCCGTAGCAAACCCTGCCATTCCCCGGAATATACATTTCATTTCAAGGCGTAATCCGTATTTCACGCCGCCTTCACGCGTCGAGGAGCAATCTCTCAGCACGAGGGTGAAGACGCCCCGCGACTATCAGGACGACAGGAGGAGCACATGCCTACCGGAACGAATGGCAACGACACCCTGATCGGTACGTCTGCCAGCGAAGTCTTCAATGCCCTTGGGGGGAACGATTACGTTCTTGGCCTCGGCGGCAATGACACCATCTATGGCGGCTCGGGCAACGATTACTTGTCGGGCGGCGATGGCTATGACTATATCAGCGCCGGTTCGGGAACCGACACGGTGCATGGCTGGGACGACAACGACACCATCGTCTCCAGCGGAGCCGGGCAATATTACGGCGATGCCGGCAACGACTATATCTATGCCGGCCTTGGCACCAGCGAAACGCTGGACGGTGGCGCGGATACGGATTGGCTGAACACCACCACCTATAGCGGCGCCTACAGGATCAACCTGGCGACCGGCGCCACGAATTTCACCGGCGAAAGCTATGTGAATTTCGAGAACGTCTATTCCGGATCCGGCAACGACACGCTGTACGGGACCGACGCCGCCAATACCATGTATGGCAATAACGGAAACGATTACATCTATGGATACGGCGGCAACGATTTCATTTCCGGCGGCGCCGGCAATGACTACCTGCATGCCGGAACCGGCAGCGATACGCTTTATGGCGGCAGCGACAACGACACGCTGGTTTCCAGCGGCGGCGGCCGTTATTATGGCGAGGCGGGCAACGACTATATCTATGCCGGCCTTGGCACCAGCGAGACGCTGGACGGTGGCGCGGATACGGACTGGCTGAACACCACCACCTATAGCGGCGCCTATATGATCAACCTGGCGACCGGCGCCACGAATTTCACCGGCGAAAGCTATGTGAACTTCGAGAACGTCTATTCCGGATCCGGCAACGACACATTGTACGGGACCGACGCCGCCAATACCATGTATGGCAATAACGGAAACGATTACATCTATGGATACGGCGGCAACGATTTCATTTCCGGCGGCGTCGGCAATGACTACCTGCATGCCGGAACCGGCAGCGATACGCTTTATGGCGGCAGCGACAATGACACGCTGGTTTCCAGCGGCGGCGGCCGTTATTATGGCGAGGCGGGCAACGACTATATCTATGCCGGCCTTGGCACCAGCGAGACGCTGGACGGTGGCGCGGATACGGACTGGCTGAACACCACCACCTATAGCGGCGCCTATATGATCAATCTGGCCACCGGCGCCACGAATTTCACCGGCGAAAGCTATGTGAATTTCGAGAACGTCTATACCGGATCCGGCAACGACACGCTGCTGGGTACGGATGCAGCCAATATCATCTATGGCAATAACGGAAACGACTCGATTTCCGGTCTTGCAGGTAACGATTACCTCTCTGGTGGCGCAGGCGGAGATTATCTGAACGCCGGCACTGGCACCGACACCATCTGGGGCGGAAGCGATGCCGACACCATCGTTTCCAGTGGCTACGGCCAATATTATGGCGAATCCGGCAATGACTATATCTATGCCGGGGTCGGCGGCGGCGAGACACTGGATGGCGGCACCGATGATGATTGGCTGAACACCGCCGCCTGGAGCGGCGCCTATTCCATCAACATGGTGACCGGCGCCACGAATTACACTGGCGAAAGTTTCGTCAATTTTGAAAATCTTTATTCCGGTTCCGGAAACGACACGATTCTGGGCACGGATGCGGCCAATATCATCTATGGCAACGCAGGAAACGACGCCATCGATGGTGGTGCGGGCAATGACACGCTCTATGGCGGGGTCGGCGATGACACTTTGACCGGCGGCACGGACAATGATTATCTGTCGGGCGGCGATGGCAATGACCTGCTGACCGCGACGGCGGGTACGGACACGCTTTATGGCGGCAATGGCGATGATCGGCTGGTTTCCAGCGGCGCGGGTTTCTATTCCGCGGATGCCGGCAACGACATGGTGATCGCCGGCCTGGGCGTGAATGAAACCCTGAATGGTGGCGCCGGAATCGACATGCTGGATGCCCGGACCTATTCCGGGGCCTATCGCATCAACCTGGCGACCGGCGCCACGAACTTTGCGGGCGAAAGTTTCGTGAATTTCGAGAATGCCATGACCGCGGGCGGGAATGACACCCTGCTCGGCACCGCAGGCGCCAACCTGATGAATGCCGGCGCGGGGAACGACCAGCTTCACGGCTTTGCCGGCAATGACACGCTGCAGGGGATGAACGGCAACGACTTCCTTGGCGGCGGGGCGGGGAACGACGTGCTGCAGGGCGGGGCCGGCAATGACACGCTGGCCGGCAACAACGGCGCGGACGTGCTGAATGGCGGCGCGGGCGCGGATGTGTTCCGCTTCGTGGCCCTGGCCGATTCCACCTGGGGACCGGGCCGGGATCTGATCAACGGCTTCGACGGCGTCGGCGTCGCCGTGGGCGACCGCATCGACCTTTCCGCCATCGATGCGAATGCCCTGATCGGCGGCAATCAGGCCTTTGTTTTCAATGGAACAAATCCTGGCGGCCCCGGCCGTGCCTGGGTGATCAACAGCGGCACCGAGACGCTGCTGCGGGTCAATGTCGACGGCGATCCGGCGGTCGAGATGACCATCCGAATCGCCGATGGGGCGACGCTGGCGGGCCAGTATTCCGCGAGCGACTTCATCCTCTGAGCCGGGGCCCCTCCCTCCCTGACCCGGACGATGAAGCAGAGGGGCGCGGTCCGAAAGGGCCGCGCCCTTTCCGTGCAGCGGCCATGCACGGCGCGTACACCGGGCGTACACCGGCAACGCGCGCCGCGTTCAGCACCGGTTAACCCTTGCCGGGCGATGATCCGCCGGGCAGAGGTCGGAGGATTCGGGCGATGGTCGGCAAGGCGGAAGAACAACGGCGGGTAAATTATCACTACATGGCCGATGCGATGCGGATGCTGGAATGGGATCTGCACCAGCGGCTGATGGAGGAACTGCGCATCCCCTCCGAATGGCACGAGATCGCGCGCGAGAAGGGCCAGTCGAAGAAGCTGCGGGTGACGATCCGGCTGGACGAGGAGGTGGTGAAGTTCTTCCGCTCGACCGGGGCGGACTGGCAGCCGCGGCTGAACCGGGTGCTGTCGGTCTGGATGCATGCCCGGCTGGCCGGGATGATCCGCGGGGCGGAGACGATGGATTACATGCAGCGCCGGGTCGAGGAGGGTTTCGACGGGGCGCGGCCGCGCTGGGGGGATTTGCAGCGGATGGAGGACGAGGCGTTCGGGGATGCGGCGACCCGGTTTGACGAGGTGGGGGTGCCGATGGGGGAGGAACGAGTCAGCTCGGCGGTGTTGCGGGTGGAGTTGGAAGGGCGGAGGGGAAGGTGAGGGATGGCGCATGGTCGCATTGGGCGGTGAGCAGACATTCGCTGCACGCGCGAGATGTCCATGCCTGATCTTGGAAACCAGACACTGGCGCCCGTCATGGCGACCGAGCTGCGGACTTGGGCCTGAAGCGTGGGAAGCAGAAATTCATGGGGGGAAGCGGTCTGAAGGTACTGCGGAATGATAGGTACCGCGAGGCGCAAGAGCGGACATCCATTTGCGTGCAAGAGCCTGCTCGAATCCTTTATCGGTCAACAAAGGCTATGCGGCAGCCGACGGTCATTCAAACCGCTCGGGCATCACGTTGAAGGTTCCAGACGCTTAACGGAACTTTATTTGTAACCATCCGGCGTAGGCCGCGGACGGGTGTCCGTGCTCAGGGAGTGGGCTTGGGTGCT
>NZ_JBHRXE010000056.1:0-2500 GCF_042648325.1 Paracoccus simplex
CCAACCCCCGGTCGGTGGGGTCCCTTTTGGACGCCGATCACCCCAGAAGCGGGGTCCTTATTCCACGCCGGTCAACAGGTAGAACGTGATCCACGGTCTACGCCTCAGAATCTGATGCCGGATCGGGAAAACGTCAATCAGCCTAAGGTATTGAAAAGGCCCTCGCGCTGTCCGCTTACCGAGAAAAAGCATCAATCAGGTTCAGGACGGCGAGGATCTTCCGGGTGCCGCTGTCGATCCGATATATGCGGTCGTCATCCCTGTAGTAGCTCCAGCCACTACGCCGCTCCAAATCGTAGCGGTCAAAGTCGCGGATGAGCACATAGTCTCCGATGCGGAGCGTGTCGCCCACGCGCGTACCAAAGCGCCTGCCTACCTGCCCCGGTGGAACGCAGGGCGGGTTCTTTTTGGCGAGACCCGGTGGACAATCTGCCACGTAGCGGGTTTGCACGCGGTGGACCTCTCGGGGCCCCCGTTCATGATGGTGGCGTCCAGAGGCACCTTTGCCATTCCCGCGGCCCGGATCGGCCGCGACCGGGGCGGCTCCCATCGTGGCGATCACCAAACCGGTGATCAGTTTCGTTGTCAGCTTCATCGTTCAAGCTCCAAGGCAGTCTCGGAGAGATATTGCGCCAGCCTCCGCGAAGGTTGCATCACAAAAAAATGCATCGGCGGAAAAGAGCCCGCGAAATGCTCTGGATCGGCCCCCGTCGGGTGAAGAAGCGTGAGACGGAGGCCGACACCCACGACGCTAGAGGCGAGCTGGTATCAACCCATCAGATAAACCCGCTAACACCAAGGCCTCCGCCGATGTTGCACACAAGAGGCAGAGGCCCCGGTCCGCCGAGAGAATGCTCGGACGGGCTTCAGCATCATAGCACATCGAGGGCTACGCGTTGCTTGGAAAGTGATCGGCTCCCAGCACATCGGCCAGGACCTGCCGGGAGCCGAGGTCCGCGCGTTTTAAAAGTGCGAATCGAGGCGATCCTATAGCAACCGCCTTCGCCGCGCTACCAGCCGCGAAACCGCTCGTCTATACCAAAGGTCGAAGGCTTGACGGGTATGAGCCGTATGGTGCCATCGTCGTGGATCAGTTTGACCAGGTCGCCGTTCTTGTGGTGCTTGATGCCTTCCAGATTCCACGGCGGCCGAGGGAATATTTCGGTGATACCGCTAAAAGCGTCGGTAAGCGCAATAGGGCTGAACATCGGAACCTCACTGTTTGATGGATGAGACGGCGGACAGAGATCCGCCGTCCACCTTCCGGCTTTTTAATGCCGCATACCGGAACAGGCATGAAGTCGCCTGGCCTTGTTGCGAGAATTTACCGGAAGCTCTGAATTCTTTGAGTTAACACCGGTCGTCGCAACGGCCGCGTTACGATTGTTCGGGTTTGTCAGGTTCGCCGCGCGGGTCGCGGACTTCTTCATCGCCGATGGGGCGTTTCGCCAGCTCATCACTCTGCTGCTGGGGCGGGGCTTCTCGGGTCGGTTTCGTGCGTTCTCGGTCGGCACCCATATACTGGGTCCTCCATAACACCGCCGGACCATACCGGAGGATACCCTTAAACTGGTGCGGCTCGCTTTGAATTACATCGGGAGCGCGACAACAATCGTGCAGCGCTTAGTAAAGCCCCGAAAGAAACCCGACAGCTCCCTCCCGAGCGACCAAAACCGCCCCGCCTCGCGCGGGGCTTTTTAATTGGAGAAACCATGTATCCAGCAGGGTTCAAGGGCCGCGCGCTGCGGCTCACCGATATCGACGTGGCCCGCGTCGGCCGCATTATCGGCGCGGGCGAGGATGAAATCCGCGCCGTGATCGAGGTGGAGACCTCGGGCGGCGGTTTCGACAGCCAGGGCCGGCCGAAGATGCTTTTCGAGCCGCATGTGTTCTGGCGCGAACTCGGGCCCGGCCAGAAGCGCACCGCGGCCGAGGCCTCGGGCCTCGCCTATCAGCGGTGGGGCACCGCACCCTATCCCAAGGACAGCTATCCGCGCCTGACGCTTGCCATGCGCATCGACATCAGCGCAGCGCTGCGCTCGGCCAGCTGGGGCTTGGGGCAGATCATGGGCTTCAACCACCGCGCCGCCGGCTACGCCACGCCGGGCGATATGGTCGCTGCCTTCTGCGACAGCGAGGCAGCCGGCCTCGAGGCGATGATCAGCTTCATCATCAGCGAGGGGCTGGATGATGAGCTGCGGCGCCACGACTGGGCCGCTTTCGCCCGCGGCTACAACGGTGCCGGCTATGCCACCCATGGCTATCACACCAGGCTCAAGGCGGCGTTCAAGCGATGGCAGGCAATTCCGGACGTGCTGGCGCCGGCCTGCCCGAAGATCGGCCTCGGCTCGCGCGGTGATGCAGTGCGATATGCGCAGCAGCGCCTGACCGCGCTCGGCTTCGACACCATGGGCATCGACGCGATCTTCGGCGCCAATAGGCTCTGTTGCACAAATCGCGTGAGGGATTCATCTCGCGAATCCAGGGTGGTAGCTGGGAT
>NZ_JBHRXE010000057.1:0-10209 GCF_042648325.1 Paracoccus simplex
CGCCTGAAGGCCCGGCCCCGCGCCCGCGCCCAGCGGCCCGCTGTCCAGCACCAGCCCCGGCTGGCGGCCGCCGCGCAGCGCCAGATAGACCTCGGCCAGCAATTCGCTGTCCAGCAGCGCGCCGTGCAGCGTGCGGTTCGAATTGTCGATGCGGAAGCGCCGGCACAGCGCGTCCAGCGAGTTCTGCGCGCCGGGGAACTGGCTGCGGGCGATGTCCAGCGTGTCCACCGCGCGGCTGTAGGGCATCACCGGATAGCCGCAAAGCCGCAGCTCGGCGTTCAGGAACTTCATGTCGAAGCCGGCATTGTGGATCACCAGCCGGGCTTCCTCGCCGATGAAGGCGATGAAATCCGCCGCGATCTCGGCGAATTTCGGCTTGTCGCGCAGGAAATCGTCGCCAAGCCCGTGCACCTCGAAGGCCTCCTGCGGCATCGGGCGCTCGGGATTGACATAGACGTGGAAGGTCCGGCCGGTGGGCAGGTGGTTCATCAGCTCGACCGCGCCGATCTCGACGATGCGGTCGCCGGTATCGGGGTCGAAGCCGGTGGTTTCGGTATCCAGGACGATCTCACGCATGGCCGCGTTCTGCCATGATCCGGGCGCAGATGTCCACGATGGCGGCGCGCGCGCCCGCCAGCGTGGCCGAGGGGATCACCCAGTCGGCCCGCGCCCGCTTCTCCGCATCCGGCATCTGCCGCGCCAGGATCAGGCGGAAATTCTCCTCGGTCATGCCGGGACGGGCCAGCACCCGCGCCCGCTGCAGCTCGGCCGGGGCCGAGACCACGGCCACCCCGTCCATCTGCGCCTGCGACCCGCCCTCGTAGAGCAGCGGGATGTCCAGCACCACGATGGGCGCGTCCTCATGCGCGGCGATGAAACCGGCGCGATCCTCGGCCACCAGCGGATGCACGATGGATTCGAGCCGCTGGAAGCCCGAGGGATCGGCGGCCAGCGCCGCGCGCAGCGCCGCGCGGTCGATGCCGCCCTGCCGCAGCACGCCGGGAAAGGCCGCCGCCACCGGCGCCACCGCGGCGCCGCCCGGCGCATAAAGCCGGTGCACGGCCGCATCCGCGTCCCAGACCGGATGGCCCAGCTCGCGGAACATGCGGGCGGCGGTGGACTTGCCCATGCCGATGCCGCCGGTCAGGCCCAGCCGGAAGCTCATGCCAGCACGGCCCGGCGCAATTCCTCGTCCACCTCGGGGCGCTGGCCGAACCAGCGCTCGAAGCCCGGCGCGGCCTGGTGCAGCAGCATGCCCAGCCCGTCCACGATCTCGCAGCCGCGCGCCTGCGCCTCGGCCAGGAAGGGCGTCATCAGCGGCGTATAGACCAGATCCGTCGCCAGCGCGTCGGGCGACAGCGCGTCCAGCGGCACCCGCAGCGGCTCCTTGCCCTCCATGCCCATCGAGGTGGCGTTGACCACCGTCATCGCCCCCTCCAGCATGTTGCCGGCCTGCGCCCAGTCATAGACCACCACCTTGGCGCCGAACTCGGCCCGGATCTGCTCGGCCCGGATGCGGGTGCGGTTGGCAAGGCGCAGCTCCGGCACGCCGCTTTCCAGCAACGAGGCGACCACGGCCCGCGCCGCCCCCCCGGCGCCGATCACCGCCGCCGGCCCCAGGTCCGGGATCCAGTCCGGGGCGCTTTGCCGGATATTGGCGATGAAGCCGTAGCCGTCGGTATTGTCGGCATGGATCTTGCCGTCGGGGCGGAAGATCAGCGTGTTGGCCGCGCCGATCAGCGCCGCGCGGTCGGTGACGACATCGGCCAGCGCCAGCACCGATTCCTTGTGCGGGATGGTGACATTGGCGCCGACGAAGCCCATGCGCGGCATGGCGCGCAGCACCTCGGCCAGATGCTCGGGCATCACCGGCAGCGGCACGTAATGCCCGGCGATGCCGTGGCGGGCCAGCCAGTGCCCGTGCAGCCGGGGCGAGCGGGAATGCGCCACCGGCCAGCCGATCACCCCGGCCAGCGGAATGTTCCGGGGCGGCGCGGGTTTCTGCGGGTTCGGGCTGTCTGACATGGTGACGACCTTGCGCTGCTTTCCGAAGCGGGGATCGCCCGGCATCGGGATGGATCGGTTCGATCACAACTGCTACCCGGCCGGCCCGGGGTCAAGCCGTATCGCCGCCTTGCCCGGCCGCCATGGCAGGAATGCAACCTCCGCGTGCCGGGCGGGCCCGGCGGCCTAGACGACGCCCATCTCGGGCAGGCCGCCCTCGGCCACCAGATCCTCCAGCGTCAGCGATTCGATCAGCAGCAGATAGGACCAGAACACCTGGCCGAACATCTTGCGCAGCCGGCAGCTCGCCTCGTCGGTGCAATCCTCGCAGCGCTGATAGGACCGCCGCGACAGGCAGGGCAGCGGCGCGATCGGCCCGTCCACCTGGCGCAGCAATTCGCCGATGGAAATCTCGGCCGGCCGCTTGATCAGCACATAGCCCCCCGCCCGGCCGCGGCGCGAGCCGACATAGCCGGCATTGCGCAATTCCAGCATGATATGTTCCAGGAATCGCTTGGGCGCGCCCGAGCGCTGCGCGATCTCCTCGATCGTCAGGGCATTGCCGCCGGCGGCGACCTCATCGGCAAGTGCCATCAAGGCCTTGATCGCGTATTTCGTTTTCTGCGAGATCATAGCGAATCCTTAGTGATCCCCGTCACATCATGCAATGTTTTCGGCAAGATTTCGCGTGCCGGGCTGGCATCGCCACGGAACCATCGTAAGAACGTCATAGTTTTGTCACATTGTCGGCGCATTCCTGCCGCGCAGCAGAAGGAGACCATCATGCGCATCGCAGTTCTTGGCGGCGACGGGTTCGTCGGCTGGCCGACCGCCCTGCATCTGTCCGACCTGGGCCACGAAATCCATATCGTGGACAACCTGTCGCGGCGCTGGATCGACACCGAACTGGGCGTGCAGTCGCTGACCCCGATGGATTCGATCCAGGAACGCTGCCGGATCTGGCACCAGCAGACCGGCCGGCGGATCCATTTCCACCTGCTGAACCTGGCCACGGAATACGAACGCCTCAAGGCTTGGCTGGCCGAGCAGCGCCCCGATGCGGTGATCCATTTCGCCGAGCAGCGCGCCGCGCCCTATTCGATGAAGACCGACCGCCACAAGGTCTATACGGTCAACAACAACACCAACGCCACGCATAACCTGCTGGCGGCGCTGGTGGAAACCGGCATCGACGCGCATCTGGTGCATCTGGGCACCATGGGGGTCTATGGCTATTCCTCGGTCGGCGCCCCGATCCCCGAGGGTTATCTGGACGTGCAGATCGACACGCCCGCCGGCCCGCGCGACCAGCAGATCCTCTATCCGACGCGGCCCGGCTCGGTCTATCACATGACCAAGTCGCTCGATCAGATCCTGTTCCAGTTCTATGCCCAGAACGACGGGTTGCGCATCACCGACCTGCATCAGGGCATCGTCTGGGGCACCCATACCGACCAGACCCGCCGGCACGAGCAGCTCATCAACCGCTTCGACTATGACGGCGACTATGGCACGGTGCTGAACCGTTTCCTGATCCAGGCCGCCATCGGCTATCCGCTGACCGTGCACGGCACCGGCGGCCAGACCCGCGCCTTCATCCATATCCAGGATTCGGTGCGCTGCATCGAGCTGGCGTTGCAGGACGCGCCGGCGGCGGGCGAGCGGGTGCGGATCTTTAACCAGATGACCGAGACCCACCGCGTCCGCGACCTGGCCGAGCTGGTCGCCAAGCTGACCGGGGCCGAGATCGCCTGGCTGCCCAACCCCCGCAAGGAGGCCGAGGAGAACGACCTGATCGTCAAGAACGACCAGTTCCTGGCGCTGGGCCTGCAGCCGATCACCCTGGCCGAGGGCCTGCTCTCCGAGGTGGTCGAGGTGGCGCGCAAATACGCGCATCGCATCGACCGCTCGCGGGTGCCGGCGGTCTCGGCCTGGACCAAGGACATCGCCAAGCGCGTCGAGCACGACCCCGAACACAAGCGGCTGCGTTCCGTATCGTGAACCCGCCCATGACCGAGGGTCTGCACCTCACCGGCAAGGCGCGGTCCGACCGCGCCTTCGTCACCTTGGCGACCAACCCGGATTACGTCACCGGGGCGCGGGCGCTGTTCAAGTCGCTGATCCGCACCGGCACCACGGCCGACCTGGTGCTGCTCTATACCGAGCTGCCGCAGAATCTGATCGACGATCTGTGTACGCTCGGTGTACGCGCCGTGCACGCGGATCTGCTGCCCACCTCCAGCGATTTCAACGCCTTGCATGCCCGCGACCGGGTGCATGGCATCGCCCCCTTCACCAAGGGCGAAAAGCCGCCCTTCCACACGCCGCTGGACAATTTCGTCAAGCTGCGGCTCTGGCAGCTCGACTATGCCCGCGTGGTGTTCATCGACGCCGACGCGCTGGTCTTGCAAAACATCGACCGGCTGTTCGACTACCCGGAATTTTCAGCCGCGCCAAATGTTTACGAGAGCCTCGCGGATTTCCACCGGCTGAATTCCGGGGTGTTCACGGCGCGTCCGTCGCCGGAAACCTTCGCGCGGATGCTGTCCGAACTCGACCAGCCCGGCCGCTTCTGGCGCCGCACCGACCAGACCTTTCTCGAACATTTCTTCCCGAACTGGCACGGCCTGCCGGTTTTCGACAATATGCTGCAATATGTCTGGCTGAACCTGCCCGAACTCTGGCGCTGGCAGGACATCCGCGTCCTGCACTATCAGTATGAAAAACCTTGGCAAAATCACGCCAAGGCCGAAGCGCTGCGCCCACTGATCGACCTTTGGCACGCCCATGCCGGCGCCGGGCCGGTGCCCGATCCGCGCGACCTTCCGGACCCGCCGCGGCCATGAGAATCGCCCTGACCGGCGCCTCGGGCCTCGTCGGCCGCTGGATCGCCCGCGCCGCCGTCGAGGCCGGCCACGACCTCGATCCCCTGCCCGGCTGGCGCTTGGGACAGCCCATTGATCTGTCAGGAAAAGATGCGCTGATCCACGCCGCCTTCCACCACCTTCCCGGCCGCTATCGCGGCGGCGAGGGCGCGGATCCGCAGGGCTTCATCCGCGCCAATCTCGACGGCTCGCTGGCGCTGTTCCGCGCCGCCCGCGATCAGGGCGTCGGTCGGGTGATCTTCCTGTCCTCGCGCGCCGTGCATGACGGCCATCCCGGGGGCATGGCGCTGCCGGACGAACTTTCCCCCGCCCCGACAAACCTTTACGGCCAGGTCAAGGCCCGGGCCGAGGCGGCGCTGGCGGCCATGGCCGGTCCCGGTTTCCGCACCGCCAGCCTGCGCCCGACCGGCATCTACGGGCCGGGCAAGCCGCAGAAATGGGCCGGGTTGATCGCGGATTTCCTGCGCGGCATCACCCCGCCCCCGCGCCTCGCGACCGAGGTGCATGGCGCCGATTTCGCCCGCGCCGTGCTGCTGGTGCTGGCAGATCCGGCCATGGCGGGCAGCTACAATGTCAGCGACCTGGTGCTGGACCGCCGCGACCTGCTGGCCGAGGTCGCGCGGCTGACCGGCTGCGCCACGCCGCTGCCCGCCCGCGCCGATCCCGGTCCGCTGCGCCGCCCGCTCTGCGCCCGGCTGCAGGCCTTGGACTGGCAGCCGGGGGGAAGGGCGCTGCTCCTGCAGGAATTGCCTAAAATTTTAACCGAAATACAACCATAGGCAGAATTTCGCCGATGCGTTCCGTTCTTCTTGCGACGGCATCGCGGCTCTGCACATGGTGACGCCGGGTTTTGTACGTTTTGTCATCGGTGGGTTGGTTTTCGATGCGCGTCCTTTCGATCCTCTGCGGCCTGTCCTTCGCGGTCATGGCCGGCTTTTTCCTGGCCTGCTCGACCGTCGTCGCCTCGGCGCAGCCCGCGTTGCGGGCGATCGACCTGGTGATGCTGGGCCGGATTTTCGGCCCCCTGTCCTGGGCGGCGCTGGCGCTGGCGCTGCTGGGGGCGGGCCTGGCCCTGCGCTCGCGCTGCGAGGGTTGGGCGCCGCTGGTGGCCGGCTGCGCGATCTTCGTGCCCTGCCAATTCGGGCTGCCGCATGTCGCCGGGCTGGCGGGGACGGCGCTGCTGTGCCTGACCGCCGCCGGGCTGGCGCTGTCGCCGCTGACCCGGATGCCGATCAGCTACTGGCGCGTGGCGGGGTGACAGGCGGCGGCCGGGCCGCTAGTGTCGCGCCATGCCCGACTATGCCGACCTGGCCGCCCGCATCCGCGCCCTGACCCATGGCGAGACCGACGAGGTCGCGCTGATGGCGACGCTCGCCTGCGAAATCCACCATTCGGACGCGCGTTTCGATTGGACCGGCTTCTATCGCGTCACCGCGCCCGAGATGCTGAAGATCGGCCCCTACCAGGGCGGCCATGGCTGCCTGGCGATCCCGTTCTCGCGCGGGGTCTGCGGCGCGGCGGCGCGGACGCGGCAGACCCAGCTGGTGCCGGATGTCGAGGCTTTCCCGGGCCATATCGCCTGCGCTAGCTCGACCCGGTCCGAGCTGGTGATCCCGGTGATCGGCCCGGGCGGACGGCTGATCGGCGTGCTCGACATCGACAGCGACCGGCCGGAGGCTTTCACGCAAGACGACGCCGACCGCCTGCAGGAGATCCTGGATGCCACCTTCGGACGCGACTGAATTCACCGGCCATTGCCTTTGCGGCGCCATCCGCTTCCGCGGCACCTATGACGCCGGCAAGGATCTCAAGGCCTGCCATTGCGGCCAGTGCCGGCGCTGGTCGGGGCATTACTGGGCCGCCATCCTGCCGAAATCGCTGCGGATCGAGGGGCAGCCGAAATGGTATCGCGCCTCGGACTTCGCCCGGCGCGGCTTCTGCCCGGACTGCGGCAGCTCGCTGTTCTGGCAGCGCGACGGCTCCGAGATCATCGACGTGGCGGCGGGCGCCATCGACAGCCCGACCGGGCTGCGGCTGCTGGGCCATATCTTCGTCGCCGACAAGGGCGATTATTACGATATCGCCGACGGGCTGCCGCAGGATCCGCGCGAATAGTTGACGCGGCGCGCCGCCCGGCCTAGGCGGCAGGAAAAGGGGGCGCGCGATGATCTGGGACACGCTGGCGAATTTTCCGTTGCAACAGCTTCTGGCCTTCATGGCCGGGGCTTTGGTGCTGAATTTCGCGCCCGGACAGGACGTGTTCTTCGCCAGCGCCTGCGGCATCCAGAACGGCCCGCGCGCCGGGGCGCTGGCCGGCTTCGGCGTCGGGCTGGGCGTGGTCTGCCATGTGGTGATGGCGACCGTGGGCCTGGGCGCGCTGGTCGCCGCCCATCCCGGCGCGCTGGTGGCGATCAAATATGCCGGCGCCGCCTATCTGCTGTTCCTGGCCTGGAAAAGCTGGACCGCCGGCGAGGTCGATCCCCGGGCCCGCGCCGCCAGCCGGACCTGGAACATCATCCGCCGCGGCGCGCTCTCGAACCTGCTGAACCCCAAGCCGGTGCTGTTCCTGCTGGCCTTCCTGCCGCAGTTCACCCGGCCGGAATACGGTCCCATCTGGCAGCAGATCCTGGGGCTGGGACTGATGTTCACCCTGTCGGGCATGCTGGTCACCATGGGTTATGGCCTGGTCGGCGGCTTCGCCGGCCAGGTGATCGGCAAGCGGCTGGGCATCGTGAACCGCATCGCCGCGGTGATGTTCGCCGGCCTGGCGCTGCGGCTGGTCTGGAAATGAGCTTCCTCTACCAGCCGACGGCGGAACAGCCGCGCGTGATCCATGCCGATCACGAGATCCTGGTGGTCGAGAAGCCGGCCGGCCTGCTCTCGGTCCCCGGCCGGGGCGAGGACCGCGCCGATTGCCTGATCGAGCGGCTGCGGACCGCCTTTCCGACCGTGCTGCTGGTGCATCGGCTGGACCTAGACACGTCGGGGGTGATGGTCTTTGCCCTGACCCCGCATGCGCAGCGTCACCTGTCCCGGCAGTTCGAGGACCGGCGCACGAAAAAGACCTATGTCGCGCGGCTTTGGGGCCGGCTGGAGCCGAAGACCGGCATGGTGGACCTGCCGCTGATCGTGGACTGGCCGAACCGGCCGCGCCAGAAGGTCGATCATGCCGAGGGCCGGCCGGCGCAGACCGAATGGCGGGTGGTGAAG
This sequence comes from Paracoccus simplex, assembly GCF_042648325.1. NCBI lineage: Bacteria > Pseudomonadati > Pseudomonadota > Alphaproteobacteria > Rhodobacterales > Paracoccaceae > Paracoccus > Paracoccus simplex. The sequence goes on from NZ_JBHRXE010000057.1 coordinate 8,100, forward strand.
GCCACGGATGCCGAGACCCGGGTGCGGCTGATGCCGATCACCGGCCGCAGCCACCAGCTGCGCGTGCACATGGCCGAACTGGGCCACCCGATCCTGGGCGATCCGCTTTACGCCACCGGCGCGGCGGCGGATTTCCCGCGGCTGATGCTGCATGCCGAAAGCCTGCGCTTCAAGCATCCCGAAACCGGGGTGATGCAAGGCTTTTCCGCCCCGGCGCCGTTCTGAGCCGGTCCGGCCGTCGGCCCAGCGGCACGGCCGCATGGGTATTTGGGCAACGAAGAAGCCGCCGGCCGGCGGAACCTTGCCGCCCCGGCTTGGGTTGGGCGCTCAGATCGGCAGAGGGAGAGGACTGATGGCCGGACTGTTCAAGACCACCCGCCGCGGCGCCATGGCGATGGGCGGCGCATTGCCCCTGGCGCTGGGGCTGCCCGCCCATGCCCAGACCGCCGCCCCCGCCCAGACCGCGCCCGCCAAGCCGGCGGGCGAGGCGCCGGTTTTCGTCGGCCGCGCCAGCACCGTCCAGTTGGGCGGCTTCGAGGTGACGACGCTGCTGGGCGGCGCCAGCATGAGCGACAATCCGATCGGGACCTTCGGCCTCAATGCCGAGCCGGCGGCGTTCGAAAGCCTCAGCGCCGAGAATTTCATTCCCGCCGACCGCAGCGGCAGCTCGTTCACCCCGACGCTGGTGCGGGCCGCCGACATGTTGGTGCTGTTCGACACCGGCATGGTTCCAGCCAACAACGCCGCTTCGCTGGCGCAGGCCGGGCTGACGCCCGAGGATGTGACCCATGTCGTGCTGACCCACATGCATCCCGACCATATCGGCGGGCTGATGGACGGCGAGACCCCGGCCTTTCCCAATGCCGAGCTGATCCTGCCCCGGCCCGAGAACGATTACTGGGCGGCCAATCCCAGCGAGGCCTATACCGCCAGGGTGCTGCCGTTGCTGGACAAGGCGCGGCAGATCGAGGGCACCGAGGAGATCCTGCCCGGCATCCGCGCCGAGCAGGCGCATGGCCACACCCCCGGCCATACCACCTATCTGTTGGAAAGCGACGGGCAGCGGCTGCTGATCACCGGCGACAGCTTCAACCATTACGTCTATTCGGTGCAGCGGCCGGACTGGCATGTGCGCTTCGACGTGGACAAGGAACGGGGCGCCGCCACCCGCCAGGCGGTGCTGGCCCGGCTGGCCAAGGAGAAGATCCCCTTCATCGGCTATCACATGCCCTTCCCGGCGCTTGGCTTCATCGCCCCGAACGGCGAGGGGTCGTTCCGCTTCGTGCCGGCGACCTATCAGTTCGGCTGACGACCGGCGCCCTGCTATGGCCCCAGGGGGCCGGGAAAACCGGTGATAATTGGTTCCAGCCCGCCAGAATCGCGCCGGAACCCTTGCAGGAGAGCCGTGATGCCGGATCAACGGGCGAAGTTCGAGGCGCTGAAGGCGCTGCACCGGGCGGAAGGCGCCTTCGTCATGCCCAATCCCTGGGATGCCGGCTCGGCCCGGCTGCTGGCCAGCCTGGGGTTTCAGGCGCTGGCCACCACCAGCGCCGGCTACGCCTTTTCCAAGGGCAAGCTGGATTCCATCGCCGAGCTTGGTCGCGACGAGATCCTGCAGAATGCCGCCGAGATCGTCGGCGCGACCGAGCTGCCGGTCTCGGCCGATCTGCAGGACGGTTTCGGTGCCACACCGGAAACCTGCGCCGAAACCATCCGGCTGGCCTGTCGGGTGGGGCTGGTCGGCGGCTCGATCGAGGATGCGACGGGGGATGCCGACGATCCGATCCACGACCTGTCCCTGGCGGCCGCGCGGGTCCAGGCCGCGGCCGAGGCGGCGCGGGGCCTGCCCTTCCTGCTGACGGCGCGGGCCGAGAATTTCCTGTGGGGCCGGCCCGACCTGGACGATACCATCCGGCGGCTGCAGGCGTTTTCCGAAGCCGGCGCGGATGTGCTTTACGCGCCGGGCCTGCCGGACCTGCAGGCGATCCGCACCGTCTGCGCCGCCGTCGACAAGCCGGTCAATGTGGTCATGGGGCTGTCGGGTCCGACATGGTCGGTCACCGAGCTGGCGCAGGCCGGGGTGCGGCGGATCAGCGTCGGCGGCTCTTTC
>NZ_JBHRXE010000057.1:10221-58931 GCF_042648325.1 Paracoccus simplex
CCCCGCCGAGGTCCGCTCCGCCGGCACCTTCACCTATGCCGCGGACGCCCTGCCCGGCGCCATGGTGGCCCGGATCATGGCGCCCGGCGACAAGGGGTCTAGCCCAGGTTGAACACCCGCGCGGGCTGCACCTCGCCGCCCATGTAGCGGCCGATGCACAGCGCCCGGCCGTTGCGGCTGACCCAGACCTCCTCGCCGAATTCGGCATGGCCCAGAACCTGGCCGGGATTGCCGTTCAGGATGCGGGTGGCGCCGATCTCGGTCGCCTGCATCTCGGGCAGGTCGGCCAGCGCCGCCTGCAGCGGCAGCAGCGCCGCCTCGATCTCGGCCTGGTTGGCGCGGTCGATGCGGTCGAAGGCCAAGCCGTCCCCGGCCTCGAACGGTCCCGACCAGATGCGGCGCAACTGCGCGACATGGCCAAGGCAGCCCAGCTTGCGGCCGAGGTCGCGGGCGATGGCGCGGACATAGCCGCCCTTGCCGCAGACCATGCGCAGCTCGGCGCTGTCGCGGGTCGTGGCCAGCAGCTCCAGAGAATCCACCCAGAGCGGCCGGGCGGCAAGCTCCACCACCTCACCCTCTCGCGCCAGGTCATAGGCCCGCGCGCCATCGACGCGCACCGCCGAGACGGCGGGGGGAACCTGCATGATCTCGCCGGTAAAGGCGGGTAGCGCGGCGCGGATCGCCGCCTCGTCGGGGCGCGTGTCGCTGGTTTTCACCACCGCGCCCGAGGCGTCGTCGGTCGCGGTCTCGGCCCCCCAGGTCACCGTGAAGTCATAGGCTTTCAGCGCCTCGGCCAGGATCGGCACGGTCTTGGTCGCCTCTCCCAGCGCTACGGCCAGCACGCCGGTCGCATCCGGGTCCAGCGTCCCGGCATGGCCGGCCTTCTTCGCGTCCAGCGCCCAACGCACCTTGCTGACCACGTCGGTCGAGCCGATGCCCGCCGGCTTGTCCACGATCAGCCAACCGTGGATCTCGCGTCCCTTTTTTCGCGCCATTCTAGTTCTGTCCTACATATCCGATGATCGGCCCCAGCCGCCGCCCGAAATCGGCGCGGCCCAGGCTCGGGGCGTATAGCCGCGAAATCGAGCCGTCGAAATACAGCGCGTCCCGCGCCCCCAGCCCGTCGCGGAACAGCCGGCCGAATTCGTGGAACGTCACCGCCCGGTCCGAGATGGCGAACCAGGCCGTCTGCCCGTCCGCCGAGACGCCGACGCCGTTCCGGACATAGCGGCTGTCGCTGTCGACCAGAAAGCGCGGATGCAGCGCGCCGTCGATCACCAGCATCGGCCCCGATTGCGTGGCGATGCGGCATTCCGGCGTGGCCCTGGCAAAGGCCCGGCTTTCGATCACCTGATAGGGCCGCGCGCCGCCGGTGCAGAACACGCCGTTCGGCAGCATGCCGAAATTGCCGCCGCCGCCCGCCGTCACCAGCTCGTGCTGGCTGACGCCGTCGCTGACGTAAAGCCCGACCGGGGTGAAATCGGGGTGATACATGCCGGCATTCATGGCAAAGCCCAGGATCTCGCCCTCGGCCAGCGTGTTTCGCACGGCGGTGAAATCGCCCAGGACCCGGCCGTCCGGGCCGTTCAGCCACAGCCGCAGCCCCGGCTCTTGCCCGGCCTCCAGCGTGCAGATCACATAGCCCTGCCCGTCGAAGTCGCGCTTTTCGCAGATCCCGGCCATGGCGGGCAGGGTCATGGCGATCAGCGCGCCGATGGCCAGGCCCAGCCGGCGCTTGAGATCAATCCTCATCGTCTTCCGGATGCGATTCGACGTCGCGGCGCACCCGGTCCTCGGACAAGAGCCGGCGGGTGTCGTCCATGCGGTCGAAGGTCTCGTCGAGGACGAAGCGCAGTTGCGGCGCGTATTTCAGCGTCATCGCCTTGGCGACCAGGTGGCGCAGCTCGCCCGCATTGCGGCGCAGGGCGGCCAGCGCCTCCTCGGCGTCGTGCCCGCCCAAGGGCAGCACATAGGCGGTCGCGACCTTCAGGTCGGGCGAGGTCCGCACCTCTCCGACCGTGATCGAATGCCGGTTCAGGTCGGGATCGTGGACGTCCCCGCGCAGCAGGACGTCGGAAAGCGTGCGGCGGATCAGCTCGCCCACGCGAAGCTGGCGCTGCGAGGGGCCGGTGCCGGAATGAAAGCGGTTCTGTGCCATGCGCGCAGATGTAGGGGGTCGCGGGCCGCGCCGCAACGGGATAGACATGCCGGAAACGGGGGATCGAGCATGGAAAAACCGGGAATCGTCATCACGGGCGCGTCGGGCCGCATGGGGCAGATGCTGGTGCGCACCGTTCTTGCATCGGATCAGGCCCGCCTTGTCGGCGCCATCGAGCGTCAGGGCAACCCCTGGGTCGGCCGCGACCTGGGCGAGGCGATGGGCGGCGCGGCGCTGGGAATCACCGTCACCGACGATCCGGTCGAGGCCATCGCCAAGGCGCAGGCGGTGATCGACTTCACCGCCCCGGCGGCGACGGTGGCCTTCGCGGAACTGACCGCCCAGGCCCGCGCCGTGCATGTGATCGGCACCACCGGCTTCGAGCCCGCCCATCTGGACAGGCTGAAGGCCGCCGCCCGCCACGCGCCGATCATCCGCGCCGGCAACATGAGCCTGGGCGTGAACCTGCTGGTCGGGCTGACCCGCAAGGTCGCCGCTGCCCTGGGCGAGGATTGGGACGTCGAGGTGGTCGAGGCGCATCACAACCGCAAGGTCGATGCGCCCTCGGGCACCGCGCTGATGCTGGGCGAGGCCGCCGCCGCGGGACGCGGCCACGGCCTGGACGAGCTGCGCACCCCGGCGCGCGAGGGCATCACCGGCGCCCGCGCGCCCGGCTCGATCGGGTTCAGCGCCATCCGCGGCGGCGACATCGTGGGCGAGCATGACGTGATCTTCGCCACCGCGGGCGAGCGGGTGGTGCTGCGCCATGTCGCCACCGACCGCGCCATCTTTGCCCGCGGGGCGCTGCGGGCGGCGCTGTGGGGCCAGGACAAGGGGCCGGGCGAATACGACATGGCCGACGTTCTGGGGCTTTGACAGGGCCGCGTCCCGCATTAGGGTCACGCCATGACCCTGCTTGCGACGCTTGACGATGCCGATGCCGATCTGACCGCCTGCCTGGCGCGGGTGATGGCGGCTGTCCTGAAACCCGGCGACGTGGTGGCGCTGCAAGGGCCGGTCGGCGCCGGCAAGACGCATTTCGCCCGCGCCTTCATCCGCGCCCGCCAGGGCGAGGCGGCCGAGGAGGTGCCCAGCCCCACCTTCACCCTGGTCCAGACCTATGCCGACCCGCTGGGGACCGAGATCTGGCATGCCGATCTTTACCGCCTGACCCATCCCGAGGAACTGGCCGAGCTTGGCCTCGACGAGGCCATGCGCGAGGCCGTCGTGCTGGTCGAATGGCCCGAACATGGCAGCCCGCTGGAGGGCGCGCTGACCGTGGGGCTGGAGCCTTTGGCGGACGCCCCCGACCTGCGCCGCATCACCCTGGCCGGCTCCGAGCCGCATTGGGGCATCATGACCCGTCTGCCCGCCATGGCCCGGCTGATCCACCGTGCCGGCTGGGCCGAGGCGCGGCTGATCCCACTGGCCGGCGACGCCTCGTCGCGGCGCTATTTCCGGCTGGTCGCGCCGGACGGGCGCAGCGCGGTCCTGATGGACGCCTCGCCCGGCGTGACCGCGCCCTATGTCGCCATGACGCAATGGCTGCGGGCGCTGGACCTGCATGCGCCCGAGATCCTGGCCACCGATCAGGCGCAAGGCCTGCTGCTGATCGAGGATCTGGGCGACGACCTGGTCGCCCGGGTGCTGGAAACGCGGCCCGAGCTGGCGCCGCGCATCTATGACCGCATGACCGATCTGCTGGTCCAGCTGCACGGCCATGCGCCGCCGGATTTCGTGCTGCGTCTCGACGGGCCGGAACTGGCGCGTCAGGTCGGGCTGTTCGCCGAATACTATCCCGCCGCCGCCGGGGCGCCCGGCAAGGGCGCCGAGGTTGCGGCGGTGATCAAGCGGCTGCATGCCGAACTGGCCGCCGACATGCCGCCGGTGCTGGGCCTGCGCGATTTCCATGCCGAGAACCTGGTCTGGCGCGCGGATGCGCCGCTGGGTCTGCTGGATTTCCAGGACGCCGTGGCGGTGCATCCGGCCTATGATCTGGTCTCGGCGCTGCAGGATGCCCGCCGCGACGTCGCGCCCGAGATCGAGGCGACGCAGATCGCCCGCTATGTCGCCGCGACCGGGGTGGACGAGGCGCGGTTCCGCGCCGCCTATGCGCTTTTGGGCGCGCAGCGCAACCTGCGCATCATGGGCATCTTCACCCGGCTGGCGCAGCGCGAGGGCAAGCGGCGCTATCTGGCGATGATGCCGCGCGTCTGGGCGGCGATCCGGCGCGACCTGGCGCATCCGGCCCTGGCGCCGCTGGCTGCCGCGCTGGACGGCATCCCGGCCCCGACGCCCGAGGTGATCGAGGGCATCGCCGGATGAGCCTGCCGCTGATGATCTTCGCCGCGGGCAAGGGCACCCGCATGGCGCCGCTGACCGATACGGTGCCGAAACCGCTGATCCCGGTCGGCGGCCAGACCCTTCTGGACCGGGCGCTGGCCTTGGGGCGGCAAGCGGGCGTCGGGCCGGTGGCGGTGAACATCCACCACCTGGGCGGCCAGATCCGTGATCACATTTCCGGGCGGGACATCGCCGTCTCGGACGAATCCGACCTGCTGCTCGAGACCGGGGGCGGCTTGCGCAAGGCGCTGCCGCTGCTGGGCCCCGGCCCGGTGATCACGATGAACCCGGATGTGGTCTGGAGCGGCCCGAACCCGGTCCGCGCCCTGCTGGACGGCTGGCACGAGGAAATGGATGCGCTGTTGATGCTGGTGCCGCTGGAGCGGACGCATGGCCGGCAAGGCGGCGGCGATTTCAGCCTTGACCCCGCCGGCCGGCTGATTCGCAAGGGCGATCTGGTCTATGGCGGCGTGCAGATCATCCGTCCCGACCGGCTGGCCGGGATTCCCGATCCGGTGTTCTCGCTGAACCGGCTCTGGGATCTGATGATTGCCGAGGGCCGCGCCTACGGGCTGGTCCATCCCGGCGAATGGTGCGATGTCGGCCGCCCCGACTGCATCCCGCTGGCCGAGGCGCTGCTGGATGCCTGACTGGCGGAACGGCATCTTCGCCCTGCCCTGCGGCGCCGATTTCCCCGGCGCCTTCGCCGACGGGCTGATCCGGCGCATGGGCCATCGCCCGCCGCAGGACATGGCGCGGGTCACGGTCTATGCCAATTCCGGCCAGTCGCTGATGGCCCTGCGCCAGGCCTTCATCGGGCGCGGGCCGCTGCTTTTGCCGCGGTTGCGGCTGATCGCCGATCTGGGTGGCGGCGCGGCCACGCCGCCGCTGGCGCGGCGGCTGGAGCTGGGCCGGCTGATCGACGCGGCGCTGCGCGCCGATCCCGATCTGGCGCAGGGGCAATCGGTGCCGGAACTGGCCGCCTCGCTGGCGGCGCTGATGGCCGAGATGCAGCTGGAAGGGCTGGACGCGCAGGCGCTGGACCGCATCGACGCCAGCGAACACGCCCAGCATTGGGGCCGGGCGCTGGCCTTCCTGAAGATCGCCGCCGGCTATTACCTGTCCGACCCGCCGCAGGACCGCGAGGCCCGGCAGCGCGCCGCGGCCGAGGCGCTGGCCGCGGCCTGGGCGCGGGGCGAGGATCTGCCGCAGGGCCCGGTGGTCGTCGCCGGCTCGACCGGCTCGCATGGTGCGACGCGGGATTTCATGCGCGCGGTCGCCCGGTTGCCGATGGGCGCGGTGGTGCTGCCGGGTTTCGATGCCGACCTGCCGCAGGCGGTCTGGGACGGGCTCGACCTCCGCGCCGAGGATCACCCGCAGGCGCGCTATGCGCCGCTGGCGGCCGAGTTTGGCCCGCCCGGCGAATGGCTGGCGGGCACCGCCCCCGACCCGGCGCGCAACCGGCTGATCTCGCTGGCGCTGCGCCCGGCACCCGTCACCGACCAATGGATCGAGGAAGGTCCGCGCCTTGGCCCGCTGATTCCCGCCACCGAGCGGCTGACCCTGATCGAGGCCGAACAGCCCGGCGAGGAGGCCGAGGCCGTGGCGCTGGTGATCCGCGAGGCGGTGCAGCGTGACAGCCCGGTCACCCTGATCGCCGCCGACCGGATGCTGACCCGCCGGGTGCAATCGGCGCTGGATCGCTGGGGCATCATCCCCGACGATTCCGCCGGCCAGCCCCTGCCGCTGACCGCGCCCGGCCTGTTCCTGCGCCATGTCGCCGACCTTTTCGGGGCCGAGATGATGCTGGACGCGCTTCTGGTGCTGCTGAAGCACCCGGTCGCGGCGACCGGCCTTGGCCCGGATTACCGGCGCGAGCACAACCGCCACACCCGCGACCTTGAACTGCACCTGCGCCGCAACGGCCCGGCCTTTCCCGACGGCGCGGCGCTGCGGGCCTGGGCCGAGCGGGGCGACGCCTCCAGCAAGCCCTGGGCGCTGTGGCTGGCAGCGCTTCTGGACCGCATCGTGCCCTTGGCCCAGGATCGGGCGCCGCGCGCCTTGGCGGATCGGCTGCGCGATCTGCGCGCCCTGGCCGGGGATCTGGCCGCCGGGCCCGGCGGCGATGCCGATGCCTCGGAGCTCTGGGCCAAGGCTTCGGGCGGGCTGGCGCGCGCGGTGCTGGATCATCTGGACGCCCATGCGCATCTGGGCCACGCTCTGCGCCCGGCCGAGTTCTGCGACCTGCTGCAGGACGAATTGCAGGGACAGGCGGTGCGTCAGGACGTGGCCGCGCATCCGCTGGTCCGCTTCCGCGGCCCGCGCGAGGCGCGCACCGAGGCGGTGGGGAACGATGCCGGGCTGGTGATCCTGTCCGGGCTGAACGAGGGCGGCTGGCCGCAGGCGCTGCCGCCCGATCCGTGGCTGTCGCGGCCGATGCGGCTGGCCGCCGGGCTGACCCTGCCCGAGCGCCGGGTGGGCCTGTCCGCGCATGATTTCCAGCAGGCGGTCGGCGCGGCGCAGGTGGTGCTGACCCGCGCCCGCCGCGATGCCGAGGCCGAGACCATCCCCTCGCGCTGGCTGAACCGGCTGGTGAACCTGCTGGGCGGCCTGCCCGGGCAGCAGGGGCCGCAGGCGCTGGCCGAGATGCGCCGCACCGGCCGCCAGTGGCTGGATCTGGCCGCGTTGCAGGCCCGGCCGCGGACGCGGCTGGCGCCGGCGCCGCGCCCCTCGCCCATCCCGCCGCCGCCGGCGCTGCGCGAGATGTCGGTGACCGAGGTCAGGACGCTGATCCGCGACCCCTATGCCGTCTATGCCCGCCGCGTGCTGGGCCTGCGCGCGCTGGACCCGCTGCGGCCCGAACCCGACGCGGCCGAGCGCGGCAACGTCCTGCATCACATCATGGACCGCTTCCTGCGCGGCCTTCCCGATCTGCCCGAGACGCCGGCGGCGATGAAGGCGCGGCTGCTGGGCATCGCCGACGCGGTGCTGGAAGCCGAGGTGCCCTGGCCCTCGGCCCGGCTGTTCTGGCGGGCGCGCATCGCCGGCATCGCCGAGCGGCTGATGGCGGACGAGGCCGAAAGGCTGGGGCGCGGCACGCCCACCGTGGTCGAGGAATATGGCGAACAGGGCATCCCCGGCCTGGATTTCCGGCTGATCGCCCGCCCCGACCGGCTGGACCGGCTGGATGACGGCCGGGTGCATGTCTATGACTACAAATCCGGCAAGCCGCCGACCGACAACCAGATCGCGCATTTCGACAAGCAATTGCCGCTGGAGGCCGCCATGGTCCGGCACGGCGCCTTCAAGGCGTTGGGACCGGCCGAGGTCGAGGGCATCAGCTATATCCAGCTTGGCGGCGAGGGGAAAACCGAGGGCCGCGAGTTCTCGGCCGGCTTCGCCGAGGAAACCTGGGCCGGCTTCGTCAGCCTGATCCGCCGCTATCTGGCCGGCGAGCGCGGCTTTACCGCCCGGCTGGCGATGGAGCGCAGCGACCATGCCAGCGACTACGACCACCTGTCGCGGCATGGCGAATGGGACACGACCGAGGTCGCGGCCCCGCAGAGGTTCGGCGATGATGGATGAGGCGACGCTGGCGCAGGTGCGGGCGGCGGACCCGCACCGCTCGACCTGGCTGACGGCCAATGCCGGCTCGGGCAAGACGCGGGTGCTGACCGATCGGGTGGCGCGGCTGCTTTTGGCCGGCACCGCGCCCGAGCGCATCCTGTGCCTGACCTATACCAAGGCCGCGGCGACCGAGATGCAGAACCGCCTGCTGGCGCGGCTGGGCCAATGGGCCATGCTGCCCGAGCCGGCGCTGCGCGCCGAGCTGGCCCGGCTGGGCGAGGCCGGCGCCCCCGACCTGCCCGCCGCGCGCCGGCTGTTCGCCCGCGCCATCGAGACGCCGGGCGGTCTCAAGGTCCAGACCATCCACAGCTTCTGTGCCGGCGTGCTGCGCCGCTTTCCGATCGAGGCCGGGGTGCCGCATGGTTTCACCGAGCTTGACGACCGCAGCGCCGCGCTGATCCGGGCCGAGATCATCGAGGACATGGCCCGCGAGCGTGCGCCGGCGCTGGAGGATCTGCTGGCGCTGCATTCCGGCGAAAGGCTCGACGCTTTCCTGGCCGGTCTGCGGGGGTTCGAGGCCCCGGCGGACCGGGACGCGCTCTGGACCGCCTGCGGGCTGGCGCCGGGCGAGGACATGCAGGCGCTGCTGGCCGCCTGTTTCGGCGACGGCGCCATGGTCATTCCGGCGCTGATCCCGCATCTGCTGAAGGGCGGCGCGACCGACCAGAAGGCGGCGGCGAAGCTGGCGCCCGGCAATTGGGCACAGCCGGGCCTGGCGGAGCTGGCGATCCTGGAATCGGTGCTGCTGACCGGGGCGGGCGCCAAGGCGCCGTTCACCGCGAAATACGACGGCTTCCCGACCAAGGCGCTGCGCAGCGGCCCCTGCGCCGCGCTGCTGGACGACCTGGCGATCCTGATGGAGCGGGTGGAAGCCGCCCGCCCGCGCCGCATCGCGCTGGCCCATGCCGAGCGCACGCTGGCGCTGCACCGCTTCGGCCATGCCTTCCTGACCCGCTACCGGGCGCAGAAGGCGACGCATGGCCATCTGGATTTCGACGACCTGATCGACCGCACCGCGCGGCTGCTGTCGGAAAGCAGCATGGCGCAATGGGTGCTGTTCCGGCTCGATGGCGGCATCGACCATATCCTGGTCGACGAGGCGCAGGACACCAGCCCGGCGCAATGGCAGGTGATCGAGCGGCTGACGGATGAATTCACCTCGGGGCAGGGCGCGCGCGACCAGGCGCGCAGCCTGTTCGTGGTGGGCGACCCGAAACAGTCGATCTATTCCTTCCAGGGCGCCGACATCGCGGTGTTCGAGGCGCGGCGGATGGGCTTCGCCCAGGCCTTCCAGGCGGTGCAGAACCCCATGCAGGTGCTGGAGTTGCGGCATTCCTTCCGCAGCTCGACCGCGATCCTGTCGCTGGTCGATCAGGTCTTTGCCGGCGATGCGGCGCGCGGTCTCGGCGATCCGCCGCAGCACCGCGCCTTTCGCACCGAGATGCCGGGCCGGGTGGACCTGTGGCCGCCGGTCCCCAAGCCCGAAAATCCCGAGCCGGGCGACTGGACCGATCCGGTGGACCAGCCGGCCGAGAACTCGGAAACCGTGCAGCTGGCCCGTGCCGTCGCCGATGCCATCGGCAAGATGCTGGGCCAGCCGATCTTCGACGCCAAGACCGGGCAGTTGCGCCGGATCCGCGCCGGCGATGTGCTGATCCTGGTGCAGCGCCGCTCGGACCTGTTTGCCGAGATCATCGCGGCGCTGAAGGCGGCGAACCTGCCGGTCGCCGGCGCCGACCGGCTGAAGCTGGCCGGAGAGATGGCAGTGCAGGACATCCGCGCCCTCTTGTCGGTGCTGGCCACGCCCGAGGACGACCTGTCGCTGGCCGCCTGCCTGCGCTCGCCGCTGTTCGGGCTGACCGAGGAGGAGCTTTACCGCCTCGCCGCCGGGCGCAAGCGCGGCGAATACCTGTGGCGGCGGTTGCGCGAATCGCCGCATCGCCATGCGGTCGAGCTGCTGGCTGACCTGATGGGCCAGACCGGCTTCATGCGCCCCTATGACCTGATCCAGCGGCTGCTGATCCGCCACGGCGGCCGGGCGCGGCTGATCGCCCGGCTGGGCCCCGAGGCGCAGGACGGCATCGACGAGCTGTTGTCGCAGGCGCTGGCCTATGAAAGCTCGGAAACGCCGTCGCTGACCGGCTTCCTGGTCTGGCTGACCGGCGACGATGTCGAGGTGCGCCGCCAGCCCGGCTCGGCCGGCGATGGCGAGGGGCTGATCCGGGTGATGACCGTGCATGGCTCGAAGGGCCTGGAAAGCCCCATCGTCGTGATGCCCGACTGCGCCGAGCGCCGCCCCCCGCGCGAGGCGCCGGTGCTGCCCGGCCCGGACGGGCTGTCCCTGTGGCGCGGCAGGAAGGGCGACCGGCCCGACCCGGTCGAGGAACTGGCCGCCCTGCAGACCGAGCGGCAGTTGCAGGAACGCAAGCGGCTGCTCTATGTCGGCCTGACCCGCGCCGAAAGCTGGCTGATCGTCGCCGCCGCCGGCAAGACCGGCGCGGCCGAGGACAGCTGGCACGCCATGGTCGAGGCCGGCATGGGCCGCACCAACCTGACCGAGATGCGGCTGCCCGCGCCCTGGGGCGGCGAGATCCGGCGGCTGTCCTTTGGCGACTGGCCCGAGGACGCGCCGCAGCCGGTGTTGTCGGAAAAGCCCGCGCTGGCCGAACCGGACTGGCTGCGCGCCCCGTTGCCGCCGGCGCCCGCGAAGGTCCGGCCCGTCGCCGCGACGGCACTGGGCGGCGCCAAGGTGATCGGCATGCCCGGCGCGGGCGATGCGGCGGCGGCGATGCTGTTCGGCACCCGGCTGCACCTGCTCTTGGAGCATCTGCCGGGGCGCGACCCGGCCGGCTGGCCCGAACTGGCCCGCGACGTGCTGGCCGATGCCGAGGGCGGCCTGCCCGGTCCCGAGGCGCTGGCGGCGCTGCTGGCCGAGGCAGCCGCGGTGATCGCGGCGCCGGACCTGGCGCAGGTCTTTGCGCTTTCGGACGCGGCCGAGGTGCTGGCCGAGGTGGCGCTGGCCGCGCCGGTCCCGGGCATCGGCATCCTGACCGGCGCCGTGGACCGGCTGGTGGTCGAGCCGGACCGGATCCTGGCGGTGGACTACAAGTCGAACCGCGAGCTGCCGGGCACGCCGCAGGCGGTGCCGCTGGGCATCCTGCGGCAGATGGCGGCCTATCGCGCGGCGCTGCGGCAGATCTGGCCGGCCCGGCGGGTCGAGGTGGCGGTGCTGTGGACGGCCTCGCGCAGCCTGATGGCGCTGCCCGACGAGTTGCTGGACCGGGTGATGGCGGGCCTTGACCCCAACCGCCCCGGTGCATAGCTCTTGACCCATACGCCCCGCCGGTGCCCGCCGGCACATCGCAGGAGAGCCCCATGGCCAACACCCAAGCCGTTTCCGACGCCGATTTCGACAGCGAAGTCCGCCAGTCCCCGACCCCGGTCGTGGTGGATTTCTGGGCCGAATGGTGCGGACCCTGCCGCCAGATCGGCCCCTCGCTTGAGGAGCTGGCCGCCGAATACGAAGGCCGCGTCAAGATCGTGAAGGTCAATGTGGACGAGAACCCGGAAAGCCCCGCCGCGCTTGGCGTACGCGGCATCCCGGCGCTGTTCCTGTTCAAGGACGGCCAGGTGGTCTCGAACAAGATCGGCGCCGCGCCCAAGGCGGCGCTGAAAGCGTGGATCGACGACTCGATCTGATTGCGCGTCGGGGCGCGGTTGGTCAGATCGGCCAGCCGCCCCTTCGCAGGGCCGCAAGGATGCGGCCGGGCGCCTCGGGCCGGGTGGTGTTGATGGCCTGTTCCTGAAGGAACCACCACAGGTAGCGCGCGAAATCCGGGGCATGGCTTTCGGCGCGGGCCAGCGCCGCCTCGGCGCCCAGTTCGGCCACGTTCAGCCCGATATGGTGGAAGTCGATCTGCCCGAACAGCACCGCCGGCTTGCCCAGCAGGTAGCCGTCGAAGGCCACGGCGCTGTTCTGCGTGGCGACGAAGGCGCAGTCGCGCAAAAGCCGCATCGTGTCGCCGCCGATCCGCAGCTTCGGGTGGCGCGCCGTCAGCCGGGCCAGGGCGGCGTGGTCGGCATCGTCATATTTCTCTTTCGGATGCAGCGTGGCGACCACCGGCCGGCCGGTGGCGGCGACCGCCTTCAGCATGGCGACCGGGCTCATGGTCTGGAAGGAGCGGCAGCGGCGGATATGGCCCTGCAGCGGCACCAGCACCGTGTCGCCCCGCCCGGGTTCCGGGTCGGGCAGCACCCGGGCGCGCAGCCTGGCGGCGAAGTCGCGGGCCGGGGCGGCATCCACCGCGGCGGGGTCGAAGCGGTTCAGGGCGACGGCGAAGCGCCAGCGCTGCTGGGTGCCCTCAATGCGCCAGAACGGGTAATGATAGGCGCGGCGGAAGGTCAGCGCCCGGCCATGCGTGGGTGCCTGCATGTGAAACAGCGCATAGCCGGGCAGCCCGGGCGCGGCGGCGCGGGCCGCGGGCCCGGCTTCCTGCCATTCCACCCGCCAGCCCCGGCCCTCGACCGTGGACCTCAGCAGGTTCAGGAAGTTGACGCCGCCAGTCCGCGCGGTGCGCAGCAGCGGCGGCTCCAGATAGATGCGCAGGATCGGGGCATGGCTCATGCCGGCAGGCTAGCCGGGCCGGCCGGGTTGCGAAAGGCCGGGTTGCGAAGGATCGGGTCGCGAAGGGTCGGGTTGCGAAACAGGGATCCGGCCCATATCTGACGGGCCAGAGGAAAGCGGAGAGAACCATGTCCGAAGAGAGATTTCCCGGCTGGCACGGCACCACGATCCTGGCGGTACGGCGCGGCGGCCGCGTCGTCGTTGCCGGGGACGGCCAGGTCAGCGTCGGCCAGACGGTGATGAAGGGCACGGCGCGCAAGGTGCGCCGGCTGAGCCCCGGCGGGCATGACGTGGTGGTGGGTTTCGCCGGTTCGACCGCCGATGCCTTCACCCTGCTGGAGCGGCTGGAAAAGAAGCTCGAGGCGGCCCCCGGCCAACTGGCCCGGGCCTGCGTCGAGCTGGCCAAGGACTGGCGCATGGACAAGTATCTGCGCAATCTCGAGGCGATGCTGATCGTGACCGACGGGCGCGAGATCTTCGTGGTGACCGGCGCCGGCGACGTGCTGGAGCCCGAGCATGACGTGGCCGCCATCGGCTCGGGCGGGAATTTCGCCTTGGCCGCGGCGCGCGGGCTGATGGAAAGCGACCTGGATGCCGAGGCGGTGGCGCGCAAGGCTATGGCGATCGCGGCGGATATCTGCGTCTACACCAACGGCAACCTGACCGTTGAAGCCATGGGGTGACGGGACCCCTGCCCCTCGCCGCACCCGTCCCTCGGCGGGGCATGGGCGGCGTTCTCCGGAACATTTGGGCAAGAACGAAGGCTGCGGCCAGTGCCCGCGACAGAAAGGCAGAACATGAGTGACCTGACCCCGCGCGAAATCGTGTCCGAGCTGGATCGTTTCATCATCGGGCAGAAGGAGGCGAAGCGCGCCGTGGCCGTGGCGCTGCGCAACCGCTGGCGGCGCCGGCAGCTCGGCGACGACCTGCGCGACGAAGTCTATCCCAAGAACATCCTGATGATCGGCCCGACCGGCGTCGGCAAGACCGAGATCAGCCGCCGGCTGGCCAAGCTGGCCCGCGCCCCCTTCCTGAAGGTCGAGGCGACCAAGTTTACCGAGGTCGGCTATGTCGGCCGCGATGTCGAACAGATCATCCGCGACCTGGCCGATGCCGCCGTCATCGAGACCCGCGAGCGCATGCGCGAGGAGGTCAAGGCCCGCGCCCATAAATCCGCCGAGGAGCGGGTCGTCGCCGCCCTGGCCGGCGAGGGCGCGCGCGAACAGACCCGCGAGATGTTCCGCGACAAGCTCAAGCGCGGCGAGCTGGACGACACGGTGATCGAGCTGGAGGTGCAGGACAATTCCAATCCGCTGGGCATGATGGAGATTCCCGGCCAGCCCGGCGCCATCGGCGGCATGATGGACCTGTCGGGGCTGATGAAGGCCTTTGGCGGCCGCCGGGTGCGGCGCAAGGTCAGCGTCGCGGAAAGCTATGAGCTGCTGATCGCCGAGGAGGCCGACAAGCTTCTGGACGACGAGGCCGTCAAGACCGCCGCGCTGGAGGCGGTGCAGGAAAGCGGCATCGTCTTCATCGACGAGATCGACAAGGTGGCCGCCCGCACCGATGCCCGCGGCGGCGATGTCTCGCGCGAGGGGGTGCAGCGCGACCTGCTGCCGCTGATCGAGGGCACCACCGTCGGCACCAAATACGGCCCGGTCAAGACCGATCATATCCTGTTCATCGCCTCGGGCGCGTTCCATATCGCCAAGCCCTCGGACCTGCTGCCCGAGCTGCAGGGCCGGCTGCCGATCCGCGTCGAGCTGCGCGCCCTGACCGAGGAGGATTTCGTCCGCATCCTGACCGAGACCGACAATGCCCTGACCCGGCAATATACCGCGCTGATGGCGACCGAGGGGGTCGTGGTCGAGTTCACCGAGGACGGCATCCGCGCCCTGGCCCGCATCGCCGCCGAGGTGAACGGCTCGGTCGAGAATATCGGCGCGCGGCGGCTTTATACCGTCATCGAGCGGGTGTTCGAGGAGCTGTCCTTCAGCGCCCCCGACCGCTCGGGCGAGGAGGTGGTGGTGGATGCGGCTTTCGTCGAAAAGCACCTGGGCGACCTGTCGCGTTCGGCCGATCTGTCGCGCTACGTGCTCTAGGGAACCGCGGGGCCCCTCCGCCCGTTGTGCCGGCAGGCAAACGGACGGGGGAGCCCATGAATTATATCTTTGGAATCATCATTTTCGCGCTTGATGTCTGGGCCATCGCCTCGATCATCAACACCAATGAAAGCACGACCACCAAGCTGATCTGGATCGCGCTGGTGGCGATCCTGCCGGTGGTCGGGCTGATCATCTGGTGGTTCGCGGGGCCCAAGGCGACTTACGGCTGAGGGCTTTTCCGCCGCCGCGCGCGATGGCATGGTCCCGCTGACCAGAACGGGACGCGGGACATGCCGGGGCGGATCTTTCTTTCGCTGTTTCTGCTGCTGGCGGCCTGCGCGCCGCGCGGCGAGATCACCCTTGCCCCCGAGGCGGCGCGCGCCGGCCATGTCGAGCGCATCTATGTCGCCACCAACCGCACCCCCGGCGGCAGCCGGCAGGAAGGGGTGAGCTTCGGCCGCGTCGATGTCTCGGTGCCGCCCGAACGGCGGCCCGGCTCGATCACCTATCCCCGCAAGGGCGCCGCGCCCGATCCGCAGCGGGATTTCCTGGTCTCGGATTATGCCCGCTTTGCCCGGCCCGAGGATTTCCGCGCCGATCTGCGCCGCGCCGTCGCCGCCCGCCCGCCGGGCGATCGCGATGTGGTGCTGTTCGTGCATGGCTACAACAACACCTTCGCCGAGGGTCTCTATCGCTTTGCCCAGATCGAGCGCGACCTGAGCCTGCCCGGCGTGCCGCTGCATTTCTCGTGGCCGTCGCGCGGGCAGCCGCTGGCCTATGCGGCGGATCGCGACAGCGTGCTCTATTCCCGCGACGGGCTGAAACGCAGCATCGAGATCGCCACCGAGGCGGGCGGCGGCAAGGCGATCCTGGTCGCGCATTCCATGGGCGCGCTGCTGCTGATGGAAAGCCTGCGCCAGATGGCCATCGCCGGCGACCGGCGCACGCTGGACCGGATCGGCGCGGTGCTGCTGCTGTCGCCCGATATCGACGTCGGCGTGTTTCGCAGTCAGGTCCGGGCCATCGGCAGGTTGCCGCAGCCCTTCGTCATCTTCACCTCGGGGCGGGACCGGGCGTTGAGCCTGTCGGCGCTGATCTCGGCCGAGCCGGTGCGGCTGGGCAGCCTGACCGATGCCGGGCCGGTGGCGGACCTGCCGGTGACGCTGGTCGATGTCGGCGCCTTCAGCAACGGCACCGGGCATTTCAACGTCGCGACCTCGCCGGCGCTGCTGCGCATCCTGTCGCAGGCGCAGGAGCTGAACAGCGTGTTTTCCTCGGATGTGGGCGGCGGGGTCGGGCCGCTGACCCGCGCGGCGCTGCATGCCGAGCGCGCGGCGCAGATCGTGATCTCGCCGGCCTTCTAACGGCGCAGGTAGATGTAATAGGCGCCCTCGCCGCCATGGCGGCGATGCGCCGGGCGGACCTGCAGCACCACGGCATTCAGGGGCGGCATATGCAGCCAATGCGGGACGTTGTGGCGCAGCGCCCCGGGCCGGACCGGCAGCGGCGCGTCCGGCCCACCCTCGCGCCCCTTGCCGGTGATGACCAGAACCAGCCGCCGGCCGTCGGCGCGGGCCTGCAGGAGAAAGCGGGTCAGCACCGGCTGCGCCACGGCCAGCGTCATGCCGTGCAGGTCGATCCGCGCCTCGGGCGCCAGCTTGCCGCGGGTCATCTGGCGATGGGTCTTGTGATCCATGCGCAAGGGTTGGGCATGCAGCGCCTCGCGCGGCGGCGGCGACAGGTCGATGCGGGTCGATCCGGGGCCGCCCGGCTTGGCGCCGATGCGCAGGCCGGCCAACGGCGGCGGCGGCGTGACCTGCGGGGCGGGGACCGGGGTTTTCAGCGGCTTGGGTTCGGGGATCGGTTCGGCCTGCTTGCGGGCCGGATGCATCGGCACCGCGGTCGCGGCGATGCGGGACCACAGGGCCTTGTCCTCGGCCGAGAGTCCCCGCCGGCGCGCCATGGTTCAGGCCGTGGCGACGAGCTGCCAGTTCGGGTCGTCCTGACCCATGCGGCGGGCGAAGGTCCAGGTGTCGCGCTGCTTGCGCGCCGCCTTGGGGTCGCCCTCGACCACGTTGCCCTGGGCGTCGCGGGTGGCGACGATCATCTCGCCGACGAAGCGGACCGAAAGCTCGGCCATGCCGGTGGCCGGGGTGAACTCGGCCCCGGCCAGCGCGGTTTCGCGGGTGCCCAGGAACTGCGCCTCGGTGACCAGGCCGCGGGCCTTGCGGTCCTCGATCACCGACTCGAAGGCCTCGGCCACCGGCGGGGCCAGGAAGCCGCGCACCTCGGAAAGGTCGCCGCGCTCGAAGGCCATCAGGATCATCTCATAGGCGGATTTGGCGCCGGACAGGAACGGGCCCACGGCGAAATCGGCCTCGACCCGCTTCATCTCGGCCAGCGCCCCGGCGGTGGGGCTGCCCGGCTCGGCATGGTCGGCGATGTCGCTGTCGCCGGCTTCGGCGGTGCCGTCGATCACGTCGAAGCGGCTGCGCTGCGCCGGTTCCTCGGGGATGCGCGGCGCCTCGAACCCGTCGCGGGTGCCCAGCACCCCGCGCAGGCGCAGGATCAGGAACACGGCGATCGCGCCCAGGACGAGGAGTTGCAGCAGGGGGTTCGACATCGACGGACCTAACGAGCTTTGTAAGGATGGTTTCCAATGCTTATGTAGGGTGAGGGCCGGCCCAAGTCCAGTTTGGCGCCGGAAATAGAACGTGCCAGAGGGGAAGGCTTTATGTGGCTGTTGTTGCCGTTCGTGATCCTGCCGATCGTCGAGATCGCGCTGTTCATCCAGGTCGGCGGACTGATCGGTGTGTTGCCGGTGATTGCGCTGGTGCTGGCCTCGGCGGTGGCCGGGGTGACGGTGATGCGCCATCAGGGCGCGCGCGCGGCGCTGGACCTGCAGCGGGCCATGCAGGAATTCCGCGATCCCGGCCGGCCGATGGCGCATGGCGCGCTGGTGATGATCGCCGGCCTGCTGATGGTGGTGCCGGGCCTGTTCACCAGCGCCGTCGGCCTGCTGTTGCTGATCCCCGCGGTGCGGTCGCTGATCCTGCGGCAGATGGCGGCGCGGGTGCGGGTCTCGGGCAGTGGGTTCAGCTATCGCCAGACCCATGGCGCCGAATCCGAATTCGGCGCCGATCCGGCGGGTTTCCGTCCCGGCCGCGGCTGGCGGGATGAAGGTGTGATCGACGGCGAATATTCGGTCCAGGACGACCCGCCCGCCCCGGTGCGCGAGGGGCTGACCGACCAGAGCGCGCAGAAGGGCCCCGAGGGTGGCCCGCGGCGCGGCGATTCGGGCTGGACCCGGCATTGAGCGTGCGGCGCCGGGGTGCTAGAACCCCGGCAGATCCGAGGAGAACTCAATGAGCGACGAGAACAACAACGGCGTGGCCGCGACCGAGGCCCCGAACGGCGCCCAGCAGCCGGTCCGCCTGCAGGTCCTGACGCAATACATCCGCGACCTGTCTTTCGAGAACGCGGTGGCGCAGAAGGGCCTGGGCGCCGGCGAGGTGCAGCCCGAGATCAGCGTCCAGGTCAGCCTGGATGCCCGCAAGCGCCCGGCCGAGCACCAGTACGAGGTGATCAGCAAGTTCCGCGTGCAGTCGACCAACTCCAAGGACAAGTCGCCGATCTTCCTGTGCGAGCTGGATTACGGCGGCATCTTCCATGTCGAGGGCGTGCCCGAGGACCAGCTGCACCCGTTCCTGATGATCGAATGCCCGCGCATGCTGTTCCCCTTCGTGCGCCGCATCGTCTCGGACATGACCCGCGACGGCGGCTTCCCGCCCTTCAACATGGACCCGATCGACTTCGTGGCGCTGTATCGGCAAGAGATCGCCCGCCGCATGCAGGCCGAAAAACCCGCGGACCAGCCGCTGTCCTGACGCGGTCACTTCTGCGTGATGACGGGTTTCGGGCCCGCGGCCGCCATGCCGCGGGCCCTTCGCCTTTCCGATCCGCGGTTGGCGCGGTCCGACCGCGCGGCTAGCCTCGCCGGCACAGAGAGCATGGGGGCGCCATATGGCAAGAGCCGCGAAACGCGCGTGGCAAAGGATGCTGTCGGGGCGGAGGCTGGATCTTCTGGACCCCACGCCGATGGATATCGAGATCGCCGACATTGCCCATGGCCTGGCCTTCGTCGCGCGCTGGAACGGCCAGACCCGCGGCGACTGGGCCTATACGGTGGCCGAGCATTCGCTGCTGGTGGAACAGATCCATGCCCGCGCCGATCCTGATTGCGAACCGCAATGGCGTCTGGCGGCCCTGCTGCATGACGCGCCGGAATATGTGATCGGCGACATGATCTCTCCGGTCAAGGCGGCGATTGGCAGCGAATATGGGGAAATGGACGCGCGGCTGGCGGCGGCGATCCACCGCCGTTTCGGATTGCCCGCGCAGCTGCCGGTTGCGGTAAGGCGGGCGATAAAGCGCGCCGACCGGATTTCCGCCTGGCTGGAAGCCATTCAGATTGCCGGATTTTCGCGAGCCGAGGCGGATCGCCTGTTTCCGGCGCCGGAACCGGAATTGCTGCAGGGGCTGGAAATCCGGCTGCGGCCGCCGCTGGAAACCCGCAATGCCTATCTGGCGCGCTTCAACGCGCTAATTGAAGAAATGGATCGCAAATCCTGACGCCGGAAATGCAAGCCCCCGCATCGGGATGCGGGGGCAAGCAATCAGATTTCCAGCTCTTCCAGCTTTTTGCCGGAATCCAGCGCCTCCTGGACCCAGCGCGGTTTGCGGCCGCGGCCGGTCCAGGTCAGCGAGGGATCCTCGGGATTGGCATATTTCGGCGCCACCTTGCCGCGGCCCTGCTTGGCGACCGTCAGATCGGCCAAGTTGAAGCCGAATTCGCGGACGGCGCTTTCGGCTGCGGCCAAAGCCTCGCGTTTGCGGCGATCCTCGAAGGTGGAAATGGCGCGATCAAGCTTGTTGCGCAGATCGCGCAGTTCGCGAAGGGACATCGCGTCCAGGTCGATGGTCATTATGGCTTTCCCTGGGTTTTGGCAGTTATGGCCCCAATATTTGCATTCCAAAACGAAATGCAATCGTTTTTGAGAACCAGATTATTAACGCGGGCTGCGTTTGGCCAAAATCCGCTGGAGGGTGCGGCGATGCATATGCAGGCGGCGCGCCGTTTCGCTGACATTGCGGTCGCATTGCTCATAGACGCGCTGGATATGTTCCCAGCGCACCCGGTCGGCCGACATCGGCGTTTCGGGCGGCGGCGGCAGGGTGTCGCCGCGGGCCAGCAGGGCCCGGGTCACGTCATCCGCATCCGCCGGTTTGGAAAGATAATCCGTCGCGCCCATCTTGACCGCGGCCACCGCCGTGGCGATGGCGCCATATCCGGTCAGCACCACGATGCGGGCATCCGTCCGCGCCTCGCGCAGCGCATCCACCACGTCCAGGCCGTTGCCATCCTCGAGCCGCAGGTCGACCACCGCATAGGCCGGGGCTTTCTCGGCCAGCAGGGCGCGGGCTTCGGCGACCGAGGCGGCGCGGATCACATCGAAGCCGCGTTTCTCCATTGCCCGGGCCAGGCGGTTCAGAAAGACCTCGTCGTCATCGACCAGCAGCAGGCTGGGATCGGGTCCGATCTCGTATTCTTCTGCCATATTTCGCGTGCCCTTGCAGTTTTTCGGTTGATTAGGGGGTTTTGTCCGACGGGTCAAATCCTCGCATTTGACGCAACGTCGATGAAACAGGCGGAGCGGTCGGCGATCTGTCGCGCGGAATGATCGCGGTCGACAATCTCGGCCGGACCGGCGGCGGCCAGGACCAGAGAGGTATTGGTCAGGTGATCGGCCGGATGGGTCTTGGCGTCCTGCCGGTCGTTCAGCCGGCAATAATGGCCCCAGGTTTTCGAAACCGCATCGATTTCCGGCCGGCTGCCGGTCAGGCCGATCATGCGCGGAGGTTCGGGAGTATCGCGGCGCGGCGCCACGGTAATGAAGACCGGCGTGACCTGCATTCCGTTCTCGTCCAGGATCGAAACCGCCCCGGCATTGCGGGCATTGTCCGTCCGGCAGACGCCCGGGCCCGTGCCGAGACCGCCGAGGATCAGCATCCTTCCGTCTTCGCCCATCATCGCGCGCCTTTTCCCTTGGGCGCATTGATCGCGCATCCCGCCATGGGTATCAATGCCAAAGCCCGCCCGAACCCGGAGAACCCGCGTGCCCATCGGCTTCGTGTCCCGCCGCATCGACCTTCTGCCCGGCCAGCCGGGACCCGAGCCGATCCGGCTGCGGACGCTGATCCTGCTGCGCTGGGTGGCGATCGCCGGCCAACTGGCGGCCGTGGGCGCGGCGCTGGCGATCGGGGCGAAATTCCCGCTGGCCGCGGTGCTGGGGGTGATCGGCTTGGCCATCGCGCTGAACCTCGGGCTGTCGCTGCGGCCGGGCCGCCGGATCCCGGCGCGCGAGGCCGCCTGGCAGCTCGGCTTCGACCTGGCGCAGATCGCCGCGCTGCTGGCGCTGACCGGGGCGCTGGAGAATCCCTTTGCCCTGCTGCTGCTGGCGCCGGTCACCGTCGCCGCGACGGCTCTGCCGGGGCGGCACCTGCTGGCGCTGGGGGTGGCGACCTTTGCCATGGTGACGCTGGCCGCGATCTTTGCCCAGCCGCTGACCTTCGTGCCGGGCCGGCTGTCGCTGCAGCATCCGCTGCTGGTCGGGCACTGGTTCGCCATCGTGATCGGCGCGCTGTTCTTTGCGGCCTATGCCCGGCTGGTCGCGGCCGAGGTCAGCGCCACCTCGGACGCGCTGTTCGCCGCCCGCATGGCGCTGGAGCGCGAGCAGAAGCTGCAGCACCTGGGCGGCGTGGTCGCCGCCGCCGCGCATGAGTTGGGCACGCCGCTGGCCACCATCAAGCTGGTCAGCGCCGAGCTGGCCGACGAGCTGTCCGAGGCGCTGCCGGACCGCGAGGATCTGGCCGAGGATGTCGCCCTGCTGCGCCAGTCGGCCGATCGCTGCCGCGACATCCTGAAATCCATGGGCGGGGCCGGGCGGGACGACTTGCTGATCCGCTCGGCGCCGCTGTCCGAAGTGCTGTCCGAGGCGGCGGCGCCGCATCGCGGCCGCGGTGCGCAGATCCTGCTGAAGCCCGGCGCCGAGGATCCCATCGTGCATCGCGACGCCGCTGTGATCCATGGCTTGCGCAACCTGATCCAGAACGCGGTGGATTTCGCGTCCGAGCGCGTGACGGTCGAGACGGGGATGGATCGCCGCGACATCCGGGTGCGGATCAGCGATGACGGGCCGGGCTTTCCGCCCACGCTGCTGCCGCGCATCGGCAGCCCCTTCCTGACCACCCGGCCGCGGGCCGAGGACGGGCGCAGCTACGAAGGCATGGGGCTTGGCCTGTTCATCGCCAAGGCGCTGCTGGAAGGCTCGGGCGCGCGGCTGCGCTTTGGCAACGGCACGCAGGGGGCCGAGGTGACGGTGACCTGGCCGCGCGAGCTGATCGAGACCGAGAATCGCGGCGCGCTGGGGCAGAATCCGGAAATTCGCTCCTGATCCTGCGCGCGTTAACCCCTTTTTAAAACATCGCGCTATAGTTGTATCCCAGTGGTTTGCTCATGGGTTCCTGCGATGGTTGCGCATTTCCTCATCGCCTTTGCCGCCGCGGCGCTGGCCGTGCTGCTGGCGCTGCTGCTGATCCGGCTGGCGGACCGGCGCATGGCGGGACGCGGCGCCGCGCGCGGCCTCGACCTGGGGATCGAGCCGATCATCTTCCTGTTCCGCGACCAGCTGCTTCTGGATGCCACCGGCCCGGCCCGGGCCCTGCTGGCCGCCCTGCCGGGCGAGGGCGACTGGCAAAGGCTGACCTGCTGGCTGGGGATGCGCCTGCCCGAGCTGGGCGCGGTCTTGCCCGACCTGGGCGGCGCCGCGCGGCTGGAGCTGAAAGAGCGGACCGCGGGCAATCCCCTGCGCCTGCTGGCCGAAGATCTGGGCGACGGCACGCTGCGTCTGACCCTGGCCGATCCCTCGGCCGAGAATGCCGGCATTTTGGTCGATTCGCTGTCGCTCGGCGCCATGGAGCAGGAGCTGGAGATCCTGCGCAGCACCATGGACCATTCGCCGATGCTGGCCTGGCGGCAGGACCGGCTGGGGCAGGTGACCTGGGCGAATTCGGCCTATCTGCAACTGGCCGAGGCCAAGGCCGACGGTCAGACGGTCTGGCCGCTGCCGCCGCTGATCGACCTGGCGGCGCGGCCGCCATCCGGCGCCGGCCCGGCAAGGCGCGTGCAGGTCGAACATGACGGGCAAAGCCGCTGGTACGACTGCCATGTCCACGAGATCGCGGAGCAGACCGTCGCCATCGCCCTGCCCGCCGACGCCGCCGTGCGGGCCGAGCGCAGCTTGCGCGAATTCGTGCAGACGCTGACCAAGACCTTTGCCGATCTGCCCATCGGGCTGGCGATCTTCGACCGTGACCGCAATCTGCAACTGTTCAACCCGGCGCTGATCGACCTGACCGGGCTCGCCACCGGCTTCCTGACCGCGCGCCCGACTCTGCACGCCTTCCTCGACCGGCTGCGCGAGGCGCGGATGGTGCCCGAGCCCAAGGACTACCGAAGCTGGCGCCACCAGATGAACACGCTGGAGGCCGCGGCCGCCTCGGGTCACCATTTCGAGACCTGGTCGCTGCCCGGCGGCCAGACCTATCGCGTCACCGGCCGGCCGCATCCCGATGGCGCGGTGGCCTTCCTGTTCGAGGACATCACCTCGGAAATCTCGCTGACCCGCAAGTTCCGCGCCGACCTGTCGCTGGGCGCCGAAGTGCTGGATTCGCTCGAGGACGCGGTGGCGGTCTTTGCCGCCAACGGCGAGCTGCTGATTTCGAACCGACGCTATGCCGAGCTTTGGCGCGCCGCGGCGCCGGGCACGCTGGACGACCATATCGCCATCTGGCTGGGCGCCTGCGGCCAAAGCCCGGGCCTTGCCCGGTTGCGCGAGGCGCTGATGTCGGCCCTGCCCGACGAGCCGCTGCGCGGCGCCATGGCCGGGCCTTCGGGCGGGTTGCTGTCCTGGGGATTGCGCGGGCTGTCGGGCGGGCGCTTGCTGCTGAGCTTTGCCGCGCCGGTTCCGACCCTGCCGCTTGGGCGCGATGTCCCGGTTGCGGCCGATGCCGCGCCGGCGGCGGCGGACATGCAGCGCGCCATGACCGGATGACGATGCCCCCTTGAACGCCCGCCCCGCCTGCGCTTCCCTGCGCCCGGGCTGAGAAGGGATCGGACATGGCGGCAATCGGACGGCAGGGCCCGGGCATCGACCCCGACAGGCTGGGCGGGCGGAGCGTGCTTTTCGTGATGGCGCTGGATGCGGAATACGGGCCGCAGTTGCGCGCCCGCATCTCGCCGCTGATGACCGGCGTCGGCCCGGTCGAGGCGGCGGTGCAGCTGACCGCGGCCCTGGCGCAGTTGGCGGCGCGCGACGAGTTGCCGGAACTGGTGGTGTCGCTGGGTTCGGCCGGATCGCGGCAGTTGCGGCAACTGGGCGTCTATCAGGTCGCGTCGCTGGAATATCGCGACATGGACGCCTCGGCCCTGGGTTTTGCCCGGGGCGAGACGCCGTTGCTGGGTCTGCCCGCCCGGATCGAGCTGCCGCATCGGATCCCCGGTCTTGCCTCGGCGAGCCTCGCCACGGGCGCCAGCATCGTCAGCGGCGGAGATTACGACACCATCGCCGCCGAGATGGTGGATATGGAAAGCTTCGCCGTGCTGCGCGCCTGCCAGCGCTTCGGCATCCCGCTGATCGGCTTGCGCGGCATATCGGACGGCGCCGAGGATCTGCGGCAATTGTCGGACTGGACGCAATATCTGCATCTGATCGACGAACGCCTGGCCGAGGCGGTGGATCGCCTGGCCGAAGCCCTGCAGCGGGGCGAGATCGGGATCTGAGCACGGGGTCGCGACTGTCGGACGACCTCGGCCGTCTTTGCGGTCCGGGCGGCGGGATCGTCCTGCCGCCCGGTCCTTCATCATCTGCCAAGAATGTCGCAGCGCCGCTTCCCCGCCGCTGTCCGTTGCGGGCCGGCGGCCGGTCGCGCCTCGTCGACGGCGGCGCTGTCGTCCAGAATGCCGGCCGCGCCCCTGAGCTTCCGGCGCTCTTCGAACACGGCCTGCTTCACGTCGCTTTTGCTGGGCTTGCTGGTCATTGCGAGTCCTCCAAGGGCGCGTCGGTCGCGCACCGGATGACCCTAACATGTCGAACCCCGTATTTCACGATAAAAGCAATCGTGATTTTCGGGGAAATTTCCCAGCCGTCAACCGACCGGAAAATATCAGGAATCGTCGCGGCGAAGCAGCGTGATGACCCGGGCGACAAAGCCGATGACCGTCCCCGCCAGCACGGTTCCGACGATCAGGACGATGATCGATTCGCCTTCCAGCCCCTTGCCGCCGCCCATCCGGGCGTAAAGCCAGGCGCAGAACAACAGCAGGCCGGCGCCTCCGGCCAGCAGCGAGCGCAGCCCCGGCATCAGCCGCAGCAGCAGGATCGGCGCCACGAGGCAGGCCAGCAAGCCGAAACCAGCCGCGGCCACGGCTAGAGCATCCGGCCGGGCAGCCAGATCCCCAAGGATTGCAGGGCGATGACCGTGCCGGCGGCAAGGGTCGCGCCGGCAGTCAGTCCGGCCAGAAGCAGCAAGGCAAGGACGGGTGCGTGCGGCATTGCGAGTTCTCCTGTTCTGCCCCGAGCGTCGGGGCGGCTGCCATGTCAACGCAGAAGGCAGAACGCTTCGGCACGAAACCGCCCATCCCGCGGTGGGTCGGGGCCGAATCGCCGTGCCGAAACGGCGCCCGCATCCGCTGTCCGAAACCCGCCTTGCCGGTCGCCCCGCCAGCGGTTTGCACCGCTGGCGCCGGGCATGAGCGGGTTTGATTTGCCTGACCGCCCCCGGCCGATCTAGTCTGGTCGCATGGTGTCGATCGCGCATCTTTCCCGGCCCTACAGCCGCGCCGAGCGGATCAGCGACGGCGTGGTCCATGTCATCGGCGTGGTGCTGGCGCTGGCAGCGGTGCCGGCGCTGATCGCGCTGACCGTGGCTTCGGGCGCCGGGGCGGCGGCGGTGGTCGGCGCCGCGGTCTACGGCACGACGCTGATCCTGATGCTGGCCTTCTCGGCGCTTTACAACATGATCGACAATCCGCGATGGACCGGTCTGCTGCGGCGTCTGGACCATTCGGCGATCTACATGAAGATCGCCGGCACCTACACGCCCTTCACGCTGCTGTCCGGCGGCCAGGCCAGCGGGCTGCTGGCCGGGCTGTGGGCGGCGGCGGCGCTGGGGCTGTCCCTGAAGATCATCGCCCCCGCCCGGCTGAAATGGCTGGCGCTGGCGCTTTACCTGGCGATGGGCTGGGCGGGGCTTTACGCCGGCGGCGCCATGCTGGCCGAGCTGCCCGCCGGGGTGCTGGCGCTGATGCTGACCGGCGGCGGGCTTTACACCGTCGGCGTGCTGTTCTTCCTGTTCGAGCGGCTGCCGTTTCACAACACCATCTGGCAT
Source organism: Paracoccus simplex (assembly GCF_042648325.1). Classification (NCBI taxonomy): domain Bacteria; kingdom Pseudomonadati; phylum Pseudomonadota; class Alphaproteobacteria; order Rhodobacterales; family Paracoccaceae; genus Paracoccus; species Paracoccus simplex. The sequence continues at coordinate 36,587 of NZ_JBHRXE010000057.1, forward strand.
GTCTTCGTGCTGGGCGGCAGCGTGATCTTCTTCATCGCCGTCGCGCTCTGCATCGCCAACTGGCCGGTGGTCTGACGGCGCGAGGCGCTGGATCTTCCCGTCTCTGCCCGGCTAACCTTGCCCGGAAACCTTGCGGGAGCACCGATGTCCAGACAGCTCAACGAACCCGTCGATGCGGCCCTTGTGCCGCGTTTCGCCGGCCATTCGACCTTCATGCGCCTGCCGGCGGCGACCAGCGCCGAGGGGCTGGATGTCGCCATCCTGGGCATTCCCTGGGACGGCGGCACCACCAACCGGGCCGGCGCGCGCCACGGCCCGCGCGAGGTGCGCAACCAGTCCAGCCTGATGCGCCGCGTCCACCACGTCACCGGCATCGCCCCCTATGAGCGGCTGGCGGTCGCCGATCTGGGCGATCTGGCCGTGCAGCCCATCGACCTGATGGCGGCGCTGCAGCAGATCGAGGCCGGCATTGCCGCGATCTGCGCTGCCGGCGCCCTGCCGCTGAGCGTGGGCGGCGATCATCTGACGACGCTGCCGGTGCTGCGCGCGCTTCGCAAGGCCGATCCCGGGCGCGGGCGGCTGGGCCTGGTGCAGTTCGACGCCCATTCCGACACCAATGACCGCTATTTCGGCGACAACCCCTATACCCATGGCACGCCCTTCCGCCGCGCCATCGAGGAGGGGATCCTGGATCCCGCGCGCATGGTGCAGATCGGCATCCGCGGCTCGGTCTACGCGGCTGACGAGCATCAATGGGCGCGCGACCAGGGCGTCCGCATCATCTATATCGAGGAATTCGCCCGCCGCGGCCCCGAGGCGGTGATGGCCGAGGTCCGGACGCTGATCGGCTCCGGGCCCGCCTATGTGAGCTTCGATATCGACGGCATCGACCCGTCGATGGCTCCGGGCACCGGCACGCCCGAGATCGGCGGCTTCACCACCCGCGAGGCGCAGGCCATGCTGCGCGGCCTGGCCGGGCTCGACATCGTCGGCGCCGACGTGGTCGAGGTCTCGCCGCCCTTCGATCTGGGCGGCATGACGGCGCTGGCCGGCGCCACCATGGTGTTCGAGCTGCTCTGCGTCCTGGCCGGCAATGCCGGGGGCCCGCCGGCCTAGACGCCTGCCGGCCGGTTCAGGCGGCCTTGGCCTTGCGGCGCATGGCGCCGAAGACGAAGGCGCCGGCGGCGATGCCGGCCATCGCCCATTTGAAGGGCAGGGCGTCGGCCGTTTCGCTGCGGATCGGCAGGACGGTGACGGTGCCGGGGCGCGATTCGTGACCCGGCTGGCCTGCCGCCCTGGCCTCGGCGATCTGCCGGGGCGAGACCACCCATTCGGCGCCGCGCATCTTGTCATAGGTCATGAAGCCGAAGCCGACGGCCAGCGCCGCCACGGCCGGGAAAAGCAATCGCTTGATATCAGGCATGATCAAGTCCATCCGTTGAAAACGGGCGGTCTAAAGCCTGGACCCTCTGGGTGCAAGAACCGCGCCGGAACGGCGGCCTGGCCGGCGCGCCCGGCGGATCGGCGGTCCCTTGCCGAACCGTCGCCGGCCTCGCAGTCATGTGTCCGGCCGTGGCTTGTTGGGCCGCGCCGGCGCCGATAACCGGAATAAATCCCCTGGCCAGCCGTAGACCGACGGCAAGCATCGATGAAGGAGAATGTCATGCGCACCCTGTCGCTTCTTCTGGCCGCCCTGGTCGCGGCGGGACCGGCCTGGGCCGAGGATCGCGGCGTGGCGATCGCCAATGCGCGCTACCAGAACGCGCCGGAACTGGCCGATGCCGATGCCGGCCCCGCCTCGGAGGCGATGAAGGCGGCCGGGTTCCGCACCGTGGCCGGTGCCGACCTGACCAGCGCCGACCTGCGCAAGGCCCTGGCCGACCTGTTGCGGCCCGACGAGGCCCCCGGGGCGCGGCTGGTGCTGCTGAACGGCCGCTTCCTGCATGGCGACAGCGACAGCTGGTACATGGGCACCGATGCCGACCAGCCCGACCTGGTCCGCGCCGGCTCGCAGGGCGTGCCGCTGTCGATGGTGCTGGACCTGATGAAACAGGCGCAGCCGGGCGCGGTGCTGCTGCTCGGCTCGGATCGGCAGGGCATGGACCATGCCGCCGGGCTGGAAAACGGCATCGGCCCATTGGCCGCGCCCGAAGGGGTGACGGTGATCTCGGGTCCGCCGGCCGCGACCACGGCGGCGGCGGCGGCGCTGCTGAAGCCCGGCGCCTCGGTCGAAGCGGTGGTCGACGCCGACGACCGGCTGGCCCTGGCCGAGGGCGGCGATGCGCAACTGGTGCTGGTCGCGGCGCGGGCGGATGCCGATACCGCAGCCGATGCTGCCGCAGACCCGCTGGAGGCGGATCGCGACCTGTGGGCCAAGGCCGCGGCCGAAGACACGGCCGAAGCCTATCGCGGCTATCTGGACCGCTATCCCACCGGCCTTTATTCGGCGGCCGCCAAGGCGCGGCTGGAGGCGCTGGGACCGGCGCAGAGCGATCGCGACCTCTGGGCCGAGGCCGCCGCCGCCAATACCGCCGCCGCCTATGAGGATTACCTGGCCCGCTATCCCCGCGGCGAATATGCCGAGGCGGCACAAAGGCGGCTGGCCGAACTGCGCCCGGCCCCCGCCCCGCAACCCGCCCCCGCCCCTGAACCCGTCCCGCAACCCGGGCCGCCGCGGGCGCCCGAGATCCAGCAGCCGCGCGAGGTGGTGGCGCCGCGCCAGCCTTCGCAGGCCGAACTGACCGAAAGCCGGCTGGGCCTGAGCCGCGGCGACCGGGTGACAATCCAGCGCCGGCTGAACGCGCTTGGCTATTCCACCGGCGGGGCGGACGGCGTGTTCGGTTCGCGCAGCCGTTCGGCGATCCGCGGCTGGCAGCAGCGCAACGGCTATGCGGTGACCGGCTATCTGACCGCGGCGCAGCTTGGCACGCTGCGGGCGCAGGCCGAGGCGGCCACGCCCAGCCGCGACCAGCAGGACCGTGCCTATTGGCAGCAGACCGGGGCCCGCGGCGGGGCCCGCAATCTGCGCGCCTATCTGGACCGCTATCCGAACGGCATCTATGCCCGGACCGCGCGGCAGCGCCTGGCCGCGGCGCTGGACCGGGACATTCCGCGCGATGAGCGCGAGGATCGCGCCTGGAACCGGGCGCGGCAGCTGGATACCGTGCCGTCCTATACGCAATATCTGCAGAACTGGCCGCGCGGCGAACATGCCGAGCAGGCCCGCCAGCGCCGCAACCGGCTGATCAATCAGGGCCAGATGGGCAACGGCGTGATCGGGCTGGACACGATCATCCGCGAACTGGTGAAATGACCGGCAGCCGGGCCCGGCCGCTTCTGCGGTCCGGGGCCGGCCGGGCCGGGGTCCAGAAACCGGGCCTAGAAGCCGTCGAACAGCATCTGGCCTTCCGGCCAGCGCAGGGTGGTGGTCAGGGTGATGGTGCGCTCGGCCCCCGCGGCGATCGGGCCGTTCCAGACCAGCAGGCCGCGCTTGCCGTCGGGGTCGGTCTCGTCCGGGGCGGGATCGGCCGACCAGTCGACGCGCAGATCCTTCTGGGTCGAGACCGGAACCTGGTCGATCACCCGCAGCGGCCATGCCTCGCCGGTCAGATTGCGGATGCGCAGCTCGGCCACCTCCTTGCGTTCCGAGGATGACGAGATCAGCCCGCGATCGCCCTCGACCCGGTCGGGGATGCGGCGCTCCAGCTTGATGCCGGTCAGCGGCCCGAAGCCGAGCTTCATCTCGTCGCCGGCGGCGGTCAGCGTCAGCGCGCCGCGGCCGACCATGGCGCCGTCGGCATGGAAGGTTGCGTCCCCCGGCAGGATCACCGCGCCGGTCGAATTCACCGTGTCCGCCACCAGATAGGCGGTGTCGTCGCGGCGCGGCACCGCCTCGGCCACCACCTCGGGGGCCAGCTCGTGCGAATCCAGCGGCAGGCGCAGCGCATCGGCGCCGTCGCGCAGGGTGACGGGCGTCGGATAGTCATAGACCACGGTTTCCCCGACCACCCCGGCCAACGCCGAGCCGGCCACGCCATCGGCCTTGGCCTCGACCGGGGCGGGGGCATAGGCACGCTCGGCGGCATCCATCGCGGCTTCGGCCATCGGCGCGGCCGAGCGGCTGTAGAGCTTCGCCTCATTCTCGCCAAGGCGCGGGAAGCGCGGCTCCAATTCGCTGGGCGCCGCTTGGTCCATCGGCCGGGCGGTGGAAAGCTGCAGGTGCACGCCGGTCCAGTCCTCGCCAGTCTGCTGGCGGACCAGCAAGCCGCGATCCATGCGCAGCCGGCCCTCCTTGCGCTGCAGCGACAGGTCGTAGACCGGCTGCCAGCTGGCCTCGTCGGTCAGGGTGGTGATGCGGATGCGGGCCGGCTGGCCCTGGCCCTGGACGGCGACGACCAGCGCGCCGCGATCCGATTCCGGGCCGCGCAGCGCCTCCAGCCGGGCCTCGGCGCGCGCGATGCGCTCCTCGAGCTCATCGCGGCCTTCGTCGGCGGCCTCGGCTTCGGCCTCGGCGCGGATGGCGGTCTGACGCGCCTCCAGCAATTGCTGGCCGACCGCGCCCGACAACGCGGCGATGTCGTTGCCGGCCATGCCGTCGGATTCGGCCAGTTTCATCAGGAATTCGATCAGATCCTCGGCCGCCTCGCCGCGGGCCTCGATCTCGGCCCTGCGGCTGTCCCGCTGGGCCAGCTCGGTCCGAAGCCCGCGCAGTTCATCCTCGGCGGCGCGCAGCTCGGGGGACTTGGCCGGCGTCTCGGGCAGGGCGCGTTCCTGCTGGAAGCCCACCGCGCCGATCACCGCCCCCTCGCCCAGGATGCGCAGGCTGGCGGGGTCCACGCCTTCGGGAATGCCGGGGATCACCAGCTCATGCGCACCGGCCGGCAGGTCCAGCGCCGCCTCGCGCGTGACGCCGGCGCCCCAGGGATAGACGGTGACGTCGGTGACGCGAGCGGTCGTCTCGATGCGGTCGGCCAGTGCCGGCCCTGCGAACAGGATGGTGGTGGAAAGCAGCAGATGACGCATCGGACCCCTCGTTCATGACCGCCGACAAGGTCCGCGACGGGGGGCGGAAAAGCAAGAGGGCGCCCGTCCGGGCGCCCCTCACATATCCGTTTGCGATCAACCCTTCTTCAGGCAGCGATTGCCCAGAAGCTCGGCGATCTGCACCGCGTTCAGCGCCGCACCCTTGCGCAGGTTGTCGCTGACGATCCACATGTTCAGGCCGTTCTCCACCGTCACGTCCTGGCGGATGCGGCTGATGAAGGTGGCGAAATCGCCGACGCATTCCACCGGGGTCGAGTAGCCGCCCGGCTCGCGCTTGTCGATGACCAGCACGCCCGGCGCCTCGCGCAGGATGTCGCGGGCCTCGTCCTCGTCCAGGAAATCCTCGAACTCGACGTTCACCGATTCCGAATGGCCGACGAAGACCGGCACCCGCACGCAGGTCGCCGTGACCTTGATCGCCGGATCGACGATCTTCTTGGTCTCGACCACCATCTTCCATTCTTCCTTGGTGTCGCCGCTGTCCAGGAACACGTCGATCTGCGGAATGACGTTGAAGGCGATCTGCTTCTGGAACTTCTTCGGCTCGACCTCCTGACCCGGGACGTAGACGCCCTTGGTCTGATTCCACAGTTCGTCCATGCCCTCTTTCCCGGCGCCCGAGACCGACTGGTAGGTCGAGACGACGACGCGCTTGATCCGCGCCCGGTCATGCAGCGGCTTCAGCGCCACCACCATCTGCGCGGTCGAGCAGTTGGGGTTGGCGATGATCATCTTGTTGCGGTAATCCTCGATCGCGTCGGCGTTCACCTCGGGCACGATCAGCGGGATTTCCGGGTCGTAGCGGTAAAGCGACGAGTTGTCGATCACCACGCAGCCCTGGCTGGCGGCGATCGGCGCATAGGTCTTGGTCGCCTCCGAGCCGATGGCGAACAGCGCAATGTCGTAGCCGGTGAAGTCGAACCCCTCGATATCCTTGCATTTCAGGGTTTTGTCGCCATAGCTGACCTCAGTGCCAATGCTCCGGCGCGAAGCCAGAGCGACAACCTCATCAGCAGGAAACTGGCGCTCGGCCAGGATGTTCAGCATTTCACGGCCCACGTTCCCCGTGGCGCCGGCGACAACGACCTTGTAGCCCATTGGGGTCTCCTTCAACAAAGGACGCCGCGATATAGGGCGTTTCCCCGGAAAGGGAAAGCGAGATTTCGGCGAAACGCCTGATGATATAGCGAAATTTCGGCTTAATGCCGGTGGATCCGGCGATCTGCCAGCTCCAGCTCCCGAACCCAGCGGGATTCCCCTGTAAAATCATGGGGAACCTGTTCGGCGGTTCGCCGACCGGACAGCGACAGCGAGGCGAAGAAATCGAAGCCGTAAAGGTCCAGCCGGGCCATGTCCGAGCGCGCGATCAGGTCGATCATCATCGCGCCGGTGGTGGGCGGGGCGCCCAGCCGGAGCATCAGCGCCCGATAATCGGCCAGCGGGTGCAGGTAGAAGCCGGGACTGGTCGCCGTGCGCCAGTCCAGCCGCTTGCGTTTGGGCGACATCCACAGGATGCGATCCGGGGCGATGCGGGCGCGGTCGGCATCGGGCAGGCGCGTCGCCAGCGCCAGCCAGTCGGTGCGGGTGCCGTGGCTTTCGGCCGCGGGCATCGGCGCGCGGTTGATGCGGATCACCAGGTCGGCCGCGTCGATTTCGGCACCATGCCGGGTCTCGGCCAGTGCCCTGGCATTGCCGATCAGGGCGATGCGCTTGCCGGCCAGCGCGTCGAGGATCGCCGCCTGCGGCATGGACAGCCGTTGCAGCGCGGCATCGTTCCGCAGGGTCCGCGCGATCAGGAAACCCGACCGGGTCACGCCAGCAGCCTGCGATAAACCTCGACGATGGCGCGGGCCTCGGCCTCGATGGCGTGGTTGGCCTCGACATGGGCGCGGGCCGCCTGCCCCGCCGCCCGGCGGCCGGCATCGTCGTCGAGCCAGCACGCCAGCGCCGCCGCCAGCGCCTCGGCGTCGTCGCGCGCCACCAGGTTGCCGGTTTCGCCGTCGCGGATCAGCGTCTCATAGGCGCCGACGCGGGCGGCGACCACGGGGACGCCGCAGGCCATGGCTTCCAGCGGGGTCAGGCCGAAGCCCTCCCAGCGCGCCGGGGCGGCGAACAGGTCCAGCGCCTGATAGGTGCGCACCACCTGCTCCCACGGGATCTCGCCCAGGAAGCGGATGCGGTCCGACAGGCCGGCCGCGGCGATCCGCGCCTGTTGCGCGTCGAAGAAGGCCTGGTTGTCCGGGGTGACGCGGCCGGTGAAGATCAGCTTCGCGCGGGGGCGCTGCGGAAACAGGCGCAGCGCGGCCTCGACCAGCAGGTCCACGCCCTTCTGCGCCCGGATGCGGCCGAAACAGCCGATGACGATGTCGTCCGGCGCAAAGCCCAACCCCGCCCGCAGCGCCTCGCGGTCGGATGCGGGGTGAAAGACCGACAGGTCCACGCCGTGCAGGATCACCGTCGCCGGCCGCTCCAGGTAGCTGGCGGCTTGGGGCGAGGTGGCGATCAGCGCGTCCTGTTGGCGGATCAGCCAGCGGGTGAACCCCGTATGTTGTCTTTGAGCCGCCGACGTAAACAACATTTTGTATTTTCGCCGCAGGATGCGGCGCAGGATCAGCCCCAGCGCCATTTCGGTATTGCGGCGCGCGTGCCAGACCCGCCAGCGGTCGCGTGGCAGGGTCGCGGCGCGGGCCAGCGGGATATGCGGCAGCGCGGGCGGCAGGCCCGGCCCGGTGGCGACGATGCCGATCATGCGCGCCTGCACCGGGATCAGCCGCACCACGGTCGCCGTCACCCCCGACAGGCGGCGTTTCAGGTTCGGCGCGACGACTTCAATATCCGGCATGACGATCCTCGGGGCTGAACAGGTAGAACACCAATCCGATGGCCAGAGGTATCAGGAAGAACAGGAAAATGTAACCATAGGCCTGCGCCGGCGGATGCGCGGCCGAGGTTTGCAGATAGACCGGCCGCGACAGGAATTGCATGATCCCCACGCCCGAGATCGAGACCATGTTCATGAAGGTGATGCCGCGCCCCACCAGATGATGCGGCAGGTAGACCCGGCCATGCGACATGATCAGCGAATAGGAGCTGTCCGAGATGCAGACCATGACCAGCAGCACCGAGGAGAGCCACAGGCTGGCCCCCGGCGCCAGCCACAGCGTCGCCAGCACCGCGCAAAGCAGCAGCGTGTTCGCCACCGAGGTGCGCTTGTCCGAGCCGATCAGCCGCACCACCCGGCCCACCGACAGGTTGGCCGTCACCATCGCCAGCCCCATGCCCAGCGTCACCCAGCCGATGCGATAGTCGCTGGCGCCGAACACCTCGGCCAGATAGGGCCCGGCCCAGAGCCCGCGGATGCAGGCCGAGGCGGCATAGGTCACGCCCATCAGCGGCAGGATGCAGCGCAGCTCGCGCACCGCCAGCAGGTCGCGCAGCCGCGCCGGCGGCAGCTTGCCGGCCGGGCTGGCCGGGTTGCGGACGATGGCGAAGATCGCCAGCGACACCGCCAGGGTAATGAGCGCCAGGCCGCCCAGGGCCTCGCGCCAGCCGGTCTGGTCGATGATCCAGACCAGCGGCGCCGCGCCCAGCATGTTGCCGAGCGAACCGAGCCCGACCACCGCGCCGCCCGCCGCGCTCATCGAAGCGGGCGGCAGGGTGCGGGCGAAGATGAAGAAGCTGCCCATCATCACCGGCGCGCAGCCGATGCCCAGCAGTGCCATGGCGACATGGATGTGCCAGGGCGCCTGGGCCAGCGCGAAAACCAGCGCGCCGCCGGCGCCGCCCACGGCCAGCAGGACCGACACCGCCTCGCGCGGGCCGAAGCGGTCCAGCGCCCAGCCGACCGGCAGCTGCATGGCGGCGAAGGCGATGTACCAGAGCCCCGAGGACAGCGCCAGATCGGCCGGCCCCGCCCCCAGCTCGGCATGCAGCGTCGGCGAAAGCACCGCCAGGAAGGCCCGGTAGAACTGGCTGAGCGCATAGCCCAGCACGAGGGACATCAGTCCCGGCGACATGATCCAGCGCATACTTTTCCCGTCCCCCTTGCGGGCGAAAGCTGCGTCAGGCCGCCGGAAAGTGCAAGCCGGGGTCAGCCCCCGGCCTGCCCGTCACTCGACCTTCAGCGCCGCGTCCCAGGCGGCCAGCGGCGCCTCGCTCCACTCGCCATAGGTGGCGTTGGGGAAGACGATCCAGTCGGCGCCGAAATGCGCGGCGTTCTCGTCCACCGCGGCGCGCTTCGCCTCGGTCGCCGCCTTGTGGAAGGCGCCGTCGAAATCATGCAGCGTGTCGCCCAGCAGCAGCACGATCTGGTGATCCTTGGCCACCACCGCCCGCCGCTCGACCTTCGAGGTGCCGTAAAGCAGCACATGATCGTCCGAGACCTGCGGGAAGCCCAGCTCCTTCAGCGTGGCGATGGTCGCGGCCTTGTTCTCGGGCTCGCCGAAACGGTCCGAGACGTAATAGATCGCCACCCCGGCCTTGTCGGCGAAGTCGAAGAACTCCAGCGCGCCGGGGATGGCGTTCGGCTTGCCGTGCAGCTCCCAGTCGCCCCAGGTGTCCCAGGTGTCGTAGACATGGCATTCCCGCATGTCGCGGACCAGCAGCGGGGTATTGTCGATCGCCGTCTCGTCCAGGTCGGTGACCACGGCCAGTTTCGCGGGATCCTCGGCCTTGGCGATCGCCGCCTGCAGATTGGCCTTGGCCAGCGCATAGGCCTGCAGTTGCAATGCCCGGACCTCGGCCGATTGCTGCTGGTAGCGCAGGCCCATGGCGAACTCGCGGACCTGGCACTGCGGCATCTGCGCGGCGTCCTGGGCCAGCGCGGCGGTCGCGGTCAGGTCGGGCGCCAGCAGGGCCGAGGCGGTCAGGCCCAGCATCAGGCGGCGGGCAAGGCGGTTGTGGAACATGGAATTCTCCCCGTTATGTGTCGGCGCGTTCTGCGCCTGACCGGGAAGGCTAGGGTTTGTTGATTGACCGGTCAAACAAAAACCGGCGGATCAGCCGGCGGCCAGCCGCGAGGGCGCCTCGCGCACCGGCAGGTGGATCAAGGCGCTGAAGGCGCCGACGCCGACGCCCACCCACCAGACCAGCGTGTAGTCGCCGTAGACGTCATACATCTTGCCGCCCAGCCAGACGCCCAGGAACGAGCCGAGCTGGTGGCTCAGGAACACGAAGCCGTAAAGCGTGCCCATGTAGCGCAGCCCGTAGATATAGGCGACCAGGCCCGAGGTCAGCGGCACGGTGGCCAGCCACAGCCCGCCCATGACCAGCGAGAACACGATGACCGTGGTCGGGGTGATCGGCGTCAGGATGAAGGCGGCGGCGGCGATGGTGCGCAGCGTATAGATCCCGGCCAGCAGGTATTTCTTGGTATAGCGCTTGCCCAGCCAGCCGGCGAAGATCGCCCCGGCGATATTCGCCAGCCCGATCAGCGAGATGGCGGCGGCGCCAAGCGCCGAGGTGGTGGTGATGCCGATGCTGGCCAGGGTGCCCATCGGGCTGATCGGCCCGCACATCTCGGTCACCATGGCGGGGAAATGCGCAGTGATGAACGCGAGCTGGTAGCCGCAGGAAAAAAACCCGGCGAAGATCATCAGATAGGAGGGATCGGTGAAGGCCCGCTTCAGCACCGAGCCCATGCTCTCTTCCAGCTCGCCGCGGCTGGCGGGCTTGCCGCCGCCCAGCATGGGCAGGAAGAACAGGCAGGCCAGCACGATCACCCCGAAGATGACGAACACGCTCTGCCACGGGTAATGCATCAGCAGCACCTCGGCCAGGGGCGCGCCGAAGACCTGCCCGGCCGAGCCGGCGGCGGTGCCGATCCCCAGCGCCAGGCTGCGGTTCTCGTCGCTGGCGGCGCGGCCGATCACCGCCAGGATGACGCCGAAGCCGGTGCCGGCGATGCCGAAGCCGACGATCACCTCCAGAAGCTGCACGGTCAGCGGGTCCGTGGCATAGCCGGTCAGGATCAGCCCGGCGGAATAGAGGAAGGCGCCGATGATCACCGACCAGCGGTCGCCCCAGCGCTCGGCCAGTGCGCCGAAGATCGGCTGGCCGATGCCCCAGGCCAGGTTCTGGATGGCGATGGCCAGGCTGAACTCGGAGCGCGGCCAGCCGAATTCCTGCGCGATGGGGATCTGGAAGACGCCGAAACTGGCGCGCAGGGCGAAATTGATCAGCAGGATGATCGAGCCGCCGACCAGGACGGCGGTGAACAGCGGCGCGCGTGTGCTGGCGGACATGGCTTTTCCTCTCTCCGGCCGGCCATTCCTGCGCCGGGGTGCAGGCGGCGTCAATGGCGCTCATTGCGCGGGGCGCGGCCGGGCGCTAGCCTTGGCCTCGTCAACCGCAAGGGGCTGTCCATGTATCAGGTCATTGGAACTGCACGCAGCCGCGCCATGCGGGTGCTCTGGTTGCTCGAGGAACTGGGCCAGCCCTATGAGCATGTGCCGGTCAACCCGCATAGCGAGCGGGTGACGCCCTTCAACCCGGCGGGCAAGGTGCCGGTGCTGATCGTGGACGGCACGCCGATCACCGATTCCACCGCCATCCTGACCTATCTCGCCGACAAGCACGGGGCGCTGACCCATCCGGCCGGAACGCTGGACCGGGCGCGGCAGGACAGCCTGACGCAATTCGTGCTGGACGAGTTCGACGCCGCCCTGTGGCTGGCGGCGCGCCACAGCTTCGTGCTGCCCGAGGAGATGCGGCTGGCGGCGATCAAGAACACCCTGCGCTGGGAATTCGAGCGCAGCCAGCGCACCCTGGTGCATCGCATGGCCGATGGCGGCTTTCTGATGGGCGAGCACATGACGGTGCCCGACATCATCCTGGCGCATTGCCTGACCTGGGCGCTGACGGCGCGCTTCCCGATCACCGAGCACCGGCTGACCGATTATCTGGACCGCATGCGCGCCCGCCCGGCCTATCTGCGCGCCGCGGCCAGATAGGCGGCGGCGCCCCGGCCGGCCCGGCGCCCGGTGGCAAGGCAGCCGGTCAGCAGATAGCCGCCGGTCGGCGCCTCCCAGTCCAGCATCTCGCCGGCGGCAAAGACCCCGGGCAGCGCCTTCAGCTCCAGCGCCGCGCTCAGGCTGTCGGCGGCGATGCCGCCGGCCGAGGAAATCGCCCGCTCGATCGCCATCGGCCCCTCGTGCCGCAGCCGCAGCGCCTTGGCGCGCGCCGCCAGCCGCGCGGGTTCGGCGGGCAGCGGCCGGCCCCATTCCAGCAGCAGCGCCGCCCGGACCGGATCGCCCAGCACCCGCCGCAGCCGGTTGCCGACCGAGAGCCTGGCCGGGACCCGGGCGAAGCGCCGCGCCAACTCCTCCGGCGCGACATCCGGGGCCAGATCGACGAAAGCCTCGGCCCCGTCGCGCATCGCCGCCGCGACCTCGTAGATCCCGCCGCCCTCGACCCCGGCGGCGCTGATCACCCATTCGCCGCGTCCGACCCGGCCCGCGACCTGCAGCGCCACGCCCTTCACCGCCTGGCCGAAATGCCGCGCCATCTCCGCCGACCAGGCGACTCGGAAGCCCATGTTCGCCGGTCGGAACGGCACCACCGCGACGCCCCTGTCGCGAAGCCACGGCACCCAGGCCGCGTCCGAACCCAGCCCCGGCCAGCTCGCCCCTCCCAGCGCCAGCACCACGACCTGCGGGCGCAGGCGCTCGATCCCGCCCGGCGCCTCGAAGCGCCAGTCGTCGCCGTCAAAGCCGCTCCAGCGCCAGCGCGTCCGTAGCCCGACCCCCAGCCCGGCCAGCCGCGCCAGCCAGGCCCTGAGCAGCGGCGAGGCCTTCATGCCGACGGGAAACACCCGCCCCGTCGAGCCCACGAACAGCTCCACCCCCAGCCCGCGCGCCCAGGCCATGACCTCGGCCGGCCCCATTTCACCGTTTTCCAAATCCCCCGGGGCAGGCCGAAGGCCGGGGGCAGCGCCCCCATAATGCGCGAAGAAGGCGGCGCGCGGCTCGTCCCGCGTCAGGTTCAGCCCGGATTTCCCCGCCATCAGGAACTTGCGCGCCGGGGTCGGCATGGCTTCGGCCAGAACCACCCGCGCGCCCTGCCCGGCCAGCGCCTCGGCGGCCATCAGCCCGGCCGGCCCGGCGCCGATCACCAGCGCCTCGACCGCCTCGCTCACCGCCCGCCCCGCGGCATCATGCACAGCCGCAGCAGCATCCGCTCCATCAGCGCCATGGCCGGCGCCCGCGAGGAGGAGCGCAGCACCAGGTCGGTCTCGATCAGCTGGTGGATGGCGTCCTCCAGCGCCCGCATGCCCCAGTCCTGGGCCTGCCGGATCATCCGGTCGCGGCGCGGACCGAAAACCGGCGGCCGCAGCCGCGAAAACCCCGCACCCGGCCCGCCGGGGTCCGAGGCCCCGGCATGCAGCGCCCGGAAATGCCGCAGCGCCGCGATGCAGAGCGTCACCGGCGCGATGCCCTGCCCCTCGATGCGCCGCATCAGCGTGGCGAATTCGCGCGCCCGGCCCTCGGCCACGCAGTCGATCAGCTCGTCGACCTCGGCCTCGATGGTGGCGGGCGCCAGCGCGGCGATCTCGGCCGGGGTCAGCGGCGCCGGGTCGCCATGCTTGTAAAGCCCGATCTTTGCCACCGTCTGGCGGAAATCGCCGGGGTCCAGCGCGCGCGACAGCGCCATCAGGTCGCGCATCGCGTCGCGCGGCACCTCGCGCAGGCCGGCGTCATGCAGCCAGCGGCCGATCTCCTCCTCGCCGGGCGGGTCGTCATAGATCGGCGCGGCCACGGCGGCGGGATGCGGCTCGAAGAGCTTGCGCAGCGCCGAGGACTTGCCGAGCCCGCCGGCCGCCACCACGACCACCGCATCGCCGCTTTTCCATTCCGCGATGGCCGCAGCGATGGCGGGCGCCGCGGCGTCCGACGCGTCGTCAACCAGCACCACGCGCTGGCCGGGAAAGAAGCCCACCGCTTTCACCGCATCCAGCAGCGCCGCCGGATCCTTGCGCAGATCGGCGCCGGGGATGCGGGTCAGGCGCATCTCCTCCTCGGCGCCGGGTCCGACCAGCGCCTTGACCGCCTCGGCCCGCTTCAGCGCCACGCGCATGGCGTCCTGGCCATGGATCAGCAGCGCCGGCCGCGTCGGATCGGGCCGCGCCAGGTAGCGTCCGATCTCGGCGCCCTTCAGGATCATGGAACAGCGGCCGGGTCCACGGCGATCAGCCGCGTCACCACCTGGTCGGCCAGCATCCGCGCCAGCCGCTCATGCGCGTCCTGTTCGGCGGCCATGGTGGCGATGGTGGTGCCGGTGGTGGAATAGGAGGTGAAGCTGCTGACCTGTCCGCGCGTCACCTCGCGGCCGGTCGCGGCCTCGGTCAGGGTGAATTCGGCGGTGCCGTTCAGCGCATAGCGCGTCGTCACCTCGTCCGGGGTGATCGCCTGCGGCACCACGGCGATGCGCAGCCGATAGTCGAGCAGGAAGCGCGCCTCGGCCTCGGGGCCCAGCCGCTCGGCGATGCGGCCGGCGAAGCTGAAATCGTCGGGCGTGCGCGGATCGGCGGTGCGGATCTGGCCGAAAAGCCGGGCTCCGGTGCCGTCCGGCCCGTAGACCGGCGAGAAGCCGCAGGCGGCCAGCGCCAGCCCGGCCAGGAGCACGCTGCGCCTAGACCACGACATTGACGATCCGCCCCGGCACCACGATCAGCTTCTTGGGCGCCTGCCCCTCCATGAAGCGCTGCACGGTCTCGTCGGCCAGCACGATGGCCTCGATCTCTTCCTTGGGCATGTCCTTGGGCACCTCGATCTCGGCCCGGCGCTTGCCGTTGATCTGGATCGGCAGCACCACCGAATCCGAGACCAGCAGCGCCGGATCCGCCTTGGGCCAGGCGGCATCGACCACCATGCCCTGGCCACCGGCCTTGGCCCAGACCTCCTCGGCCAGATGCGGCACCATCGGCGCCAGAAGCTGAGCGAGGATGCGCAGCGCCGCGCCCCGGCTTTCGCCGCCTGCGCCCGACTTGCCGATGGCGTTCGCCAGCTCGTAGAGCTTGGCTACGGCCTTGTTGAAGGCGAAGCCCTCGATGGATTTCGTCACCTCGTCGATGGCGCGATGCGCGGCGCGCAGCAGATCGGGGTCGTCGCCGCCCTCGGGGATCTCGTCGGCCAGCCGCCAGACCCGGGCGAGGAAGCGATTCGCGGCCTCGGCCCCGGCGGCGGTCCATTCCACGTCGCGCTCGGGCGGGCTGTCCGAAAGCATGAACCAGCGCGCGGTGTCGGCGCCGAAATTGGCGACGATGTTCACCGGATCGACGACGTTCTTCTTGGATTTCGACATCTTGGCCGAGGGGATGATCTCGACCGCGGTGCCGTCGGCCAGCTTGCCGTCGGTCACGTCCTCGGGCAGGTGATAGACCGGGCGGCCGCGCGCGTCGCGGGTCATGTAGATTTCGTGCGTGACCATGCCCTGGGTGAACAGCGCGTCGAACGGCTCCTTGGCGCTTTCGGGCAGGTGGCCGGTCTTGACCATCGCCCGGGCGAAGAAGCGCGAATAGAGCAGGTGCAGGATCGCGTGCTCGATGCCGCCGATATACTGGTCCACGTTCATCCAGTAGTCGGTCTCGGGCCGGTCGGTCGGTACCGCGGCATGGGGCGAGGTGAAGCGGGCGTAATACCAGGACGAATCGACGAAGGTGTCCATGGTGTCGGTCTCGCGCCGGGCCGGGCCGCCGCATTGCGGGCAGGCGGCGTTGCGCCAGGTCGGGTGGCGGTCCAGCGGGTTGCCGGGCACGTCGAAGCTGACGTCCTGCGGCAGCAGCACCGGCAGGTTCGCCTTGGCCTCGGGCACGGTGCCGCAGTTTTCGCAATGCACCACGGGAATCGGGCAGCCCCAATAGCGCTGCCGCGAGATGCCCCAGTCGCGCAGCCGGAATCTCGTCACGCCCTCGCCATAGCCCTTGGCCTCGGCATGGGCGATGGCGGCATCCACCGCCGCCTCGCCGGTCTGGTCGGCCGGGCCGGCAAAGCCGCGCACATAGCTCACGGTGTCGGATTTCAGCGGCACAAAGGGCGCTTTCGCCACAAGCGCATCGGCCTGTTCCAGCGTCATGCCCTTGTCGCCGAAGGTGGCGCGGATCGGCAGCCCGTATTTCGTCGCAAACTCGTGGTCGCGCTCGTCATGCGCCGGAGAGCCGAAGATCGCGCCGGTGCCGTAATCCATCAGCACGAAATTCGCGATCCAGATCGGCAGTTGCCAATCCGGGTCCAGCGGGTGGCGCACGGTCAGGCCGGTGTCGAAGCCCAGCTTCGGCGCGGTCTCGATGGCTTCCTCGGTGGTGCCGATCTTGCGGCATTCTTCGACAAAAGCCGCGACTGTCGGGTCCGAAGCCGCCAGCGCCTTGGCCAGCGGGTGGTCCGGCGACAGCGCCACGAAGCTCGCGCCCATCAGCGTGTCGGGCCGGGTGGTATAGACCTCGATCTGCGGGAAATCCGGCAGGTCGACGGTGTCAAAGCGGAACTGCAGCCCGCGCGACTTGCCGATCCAGTTCGCCTGCATCAGCCGCACCTTTTCCGGCCAGCCGTCCAGCCCGTCCAGCGCGGTCAGCAGCTCGTCCGAGTAGTCCGAGATCTTGAAGAACCACTGCGTCAGCTCCTTGCGCTCGACCGCGGCGCCGGATCGCCAGCCCTTGCCGTCGATTACCTGCTCGTTGGCCAGAACCGTCATGTCGACCGGATCCCAGTTCACCTGCGCCGACTTGCGGGTGATCAGCCCGGCGTCCAGCATGTCCAGGAACAGCGCCTGCTGCTGGGCCACATAGGCATCGTCGCAGGTGGCGAATTCGCGGCTCCAGTCGATGGACAGGCCCAAGGGCTTCAGCTGGCCGCGCATGGTGGCGATATTGCCATAGGTCCAGTCGCGCGGATGGCCGCCCTGCTCCATCGCGGCGTTCTCGGCCGGCATGCCGAAGGCGTCCCAGCCCATCGGGTGCAGCACCGAAAAGCCCTGCGCGCGTTTGAAGCGGGCCACCACGTCGCCCATCGTGTAATTGCGGACATGGCCCATATGGATGCGCCCCGAAGGATAGGGGAACATTTCCAGGACGTAATATTTGGGCCGCTCGTCCCGCACCGCGCGGAACGTGTCGGCCTGGTCCCACGCCTTTTGCCAGCGCGGTTCGCTGATTGCGGGATCATAGGGCATGGGAACCTCCGGGCGTCAGATTGCCCGCAGGGTATTAGCCGCTTGCCCGGTGCAGGTCCAGCGGGGTCTAGAGCTGGCCGTCGCGCACCCGCAGCTGCCGGGCCCGGGTCAGGATCGCATCCTCGACCGCGCGCGCCGTGTCGGGCGCCACCGCTGCGCCGCCGGCGCCCTGCAGCGACAGCTTCAGCGCCCGGGCGTCCAGCGACGGATCGCTGATCTTGACCGTGGCGCGATAGGCGCGGCCGCCGCCGGGCGGCGTGCCGTAGCCGGTGACGATCACGCCGGTGAACGGGTCGATGGACTGGATCGGCAGGAAGTTCAGCACTTCCAGGCTGGCGTTCCACAGATACTTGTTCACCGCCACGGTGTCGTTCGAGCTGCGGCGATTCGAGAACAGGTCCCAAAACGTCGATTGCCGTTGCGGCTGTGCGGCCTGGGCCTGCCGGTTCCCGCCCGGCGCCGAGGTCGCGGATCCGGCCGAGCCCGAGCCGCCGCCCGAACATGCGGCAAGCCCGGCCGAGATAAGCAGGGCGGCGGTCAGCCGTGCGGCGCGTCTGGTCATTTGATGTCCCCCGGATCGTCCTTGCGCGAGCCATAGCGCAATTCCGCCCCTTGCGACAAGAGAGGCCGGCCCGCCGCGGCCGGGGCTTTTTGCCGATACGGCTTTGCCGGTATGATAAGGCTCGCGCGCGCAAGGCGGCGAAATCCGGGTTTTGCCGTCCGGGCTTTCGCCGCGCTTCGGCCCTGCAACGGGGGTGTGGCCCATGTGCATCACAGAGGGGCCGAAACAGGTTAAGCCGATGCGATTCCGTTGCATTGCCGGGGTGAAAGCGCGACACAACCATCATACCCCAAGCCGGCCTGCCGGGGTGGGGCACACGAGAGAGACAAGAGGGAAAACCATGAAAAAGGTTCTTTTCGCCACCAGCGCCCTGGTCATGACGGCCGGCGTCGCTGCAGCCGAAGTCGCCGTGTCGGGCGACGGCCGCATGGGTATGATCTATGACGGCAACGACGTGCAGTTCTCGAGCCGCGCCCGCGTGAAATTCACCCTGACCGGTGAATCGGATGCCGGCCTGTCCTTCGGCGGTGCGTTCCGCGTCGACCAGGAAAGCGACTACACCGCTGGTAACGGCGCTACCGAACGTTCGGCCGCTCGCGGCACCGCCGGTTCGGTCTGGATCTCGGGCACCTACGGCAAACTGTCGATGGGCGACGTGGTCTCGGCTTCGGAAGCCGCCATCGGCGACCTGTATGAAATCGGCTACACCGACGGCGAATTCAGTGGCGACATTGAAGAGCTGTGGTTCCTGACCGGCGACGGCGAGAACGAAGATCAGGGTCCGTCGATCCTGTACGAATACACCATCAACAACATCTCGCTCTTCGCTTCGGCCAGCGACGGTTCGGACAACCGCCAGTGCGGCGTCGGCGCCGTCGTCGGTTACGACGCGACCTGCAACGTTGCGGGTGACGATGTCGAATCCGACACCGCCTACTCGGTCGCCGCGAAGTACGAAGGCTCGAACTTCTGGGCCTCGCTGTCCTACTCGAAATGGGGCGATGCCAGCGAAATCGGCCTGGGCGCTGAAGGTTCGTTCAACAACTTCGCCGTCAAAGGTGTCTACCTCTCCTATGAAGATCGCTTCTTCGGTCTGGACGAGATGAAGTACACCGCCGGTCTGGGCGCTTCCTACCAGATGGACGCGATCCTGGTCGAAGGCTTCTGGCGCCAGGACAAGTACGACCTGTTCGGTGGCGACAGCGAGAAGTTCGATGCTTTCGGCATCGGCGCCGAATACGACCTGGGCGGCGGTGCCGTTCTGGCCGGCGGCATCATCGACTCGGACTACCTCGAGGACACCGTTGCCGACATGGGCATCAAGTTCTCGTTCTGATCCGTCAGGACAAGCAACAAGGAAAGAGCGGGCCTTGCGCCCGCTCTTTTCTTTTGGGATCCATGCGCCATGGAACTGGATGACATCAGGCGCCGCATCGCCGCGGCCGAATCCGCCGCTGGCCGTCCCGCCGGCAGCGTCACGCTGATCGCCGTCAGCAAGGTGCAGCCGCCCGAGCGGGTCGAGGCCGTGCTGGCCGCCGGCCATCGCGTCTTCGGCGAGAATTACGTGCAGGAGGCCGGGGCCAAATGGCCTGCCTGGCGCGCGCGTTTCCCGGGGGTCGAGTTGCACATGATCGGTCCGCTGCAGACCAACAAGCTGAAACCGGCGCTTGAGCTTTTCGACGCCATCCACACGCTCGACCGCCCCTCGCTGGCGCAGAAGCTGGCGCGGCAGGTGCAGGGCGCCGGGCGCTGTCCGCAGCTTTTCGTGCAGGTGAACACCGGCGCCGAGCCGCAAAAGGCCGGCATCCTGCCGGACGAGGCCGATGCCTTCATCGCCGATTGCCAGGCGCTGGACCTGGTGCTTTCCGGCCTGATGTGCATCCCGCCCGAGAATCAGGATCCGGTGCCGCATTTCCGCGCCCTGCGCGGGATCGCGGCCCGCAACGGCCTTGCCGGCCTTTCCATGGGCATGAGCGCCGATTTCGAGACGGCGATTGCCGAGGGCGCCACCCATATCCGGGTCGGCAGCGCGATCTTCGGGGCGCGCGACTATAGCTGACGCGGCCGGGCGCATCACCCGCCGGCACCGCGACGGCGAGAAGCGCTCCAGCGCCGTCTTCTCGGCCTGCGGGCGCTATCGCTATGCGCTGACCCGGCAATGGGGGACGGGCGGCCGGCTGGCGGTGGTGATGCTGAACCCCTCGACCGCCGACCAGCGCCGCAACGATCCGACCATCGCCCGCTGCGAGATCCGGGCGCGCGACATGGGCATGGGCGCCCTGCGCATCGTGAACCTGTTCGCCTGGCGCGCGACCTTCCCGCACGAGCTGCGGGCCGCCGCGGATCCGGTCGGCGCCGGCAACGACGCCACCATCCGCCGCGCCGCGCTTTGGGCCGACCTGGTGCTTTGCGCCTGGGGCGCCGACGGCAAGCTGCAGGACCGGGATCGCGCGGTCGAGGCGATGCTGCGCAGCCTTGGGCGGCCGCTTCTCCATCTGGGGTTGACGAAATCCGGCGCGCCGCGGCATCCGCTTTATCGGCCGCGCGCCCTGGCGCCGGTCGAGTGGCGTTAACCCTCTCTTAACAAAAGAGGATGCCAAGGGGTGGGCGGCGGGATAATCTGCCCGCAAGGGTTGTGTGATTCGTGTTTGGTGATGTCATGTTGCTGCTGGCCAGTGTGATGAGCTTGCTGTTTGCGGGTCTGGCGATCGATGTGACCTCGCTGACCCGTCCGGCCGAAGAGGACGATCCCGACAACCCGGACAATCCCACCCCGGTGGAGCCCGAAGACGGCGACGATGCCGAAGGCGCGGCGCTGGACGGCACCGAGGGCGACGATTGGCTGGCCGGGGGCGAAGGCGACGATGCGCTGACCGGCCATGGCGGCAATGACGACCTGCATGGCGGGCAGGGCGACGATACCCTGCTGGGCGGCGACGGCACCGACTGGATCTATGGCGACGGCGATTACGGACCCAGCGGCGCCGATCTGATCGCGGGCGGCGCGGGCGACGATTCCCTGGCCGGGCAGGGCGGCAACGATACGCTGCATGGCCAGGCCGGGAACGACACGATTTTCGGCGGCGAGGGCGACGATTCCCTGACCGGCGGCGCGGGCGACGATTGGATCACCGGCAATTCCGGCCATGACACTCTGGTCGCTGGCAGCGGCACCGATGACCTGGATGGCGGCGCGGGCGACGATCTGCTGACCGGCTCGGCACGGCCGGATGCGGCCTGGCTGCATGGCGGGGCGGGCCAGGACACGCTGATCGCCGGGGCGGGCGATTTCGCCGAGGGCGGCGAGGGCGAGGATCTGTTCCTGATCGGCCCGGCGGACCCGGCGCTGGAGGAGCCGGGCGAGACCGTGCCGGTGATCGGCGATTTCAACCAGGCCGAGGACCGGATCGAGCTGCGCTATCCCGATCCGGGCGATGGCAGCGTGCCGCAGCTTACGCTGGAACTGGACCCGGAGGGCGCGACGATGATCCGCATGGATGGCGTCGCGGTGGCGCGGCTGCTGGCGGCCGAGGGGCTGCGGGCCGGCGACATCACCCTGACGGCGCTGCCGCCGGCCGGCTGAGCGGGTCGGCAGAAAAGCCTTTCCTTTGCGGTGGATTCCGCCTATACGCCCGCATCCGCCGGTCCGAATCCGGCGGTTTCCTCCACGGGCCTGTGCTGGACGACATCCCGGCCTGCGCCATAACCCCTTGACTCTGAAAGGAGACCCCGATGTCGATCACGGTTGAAGAAAAGAACCGCGTGATGAGCGAATTCGCCACCAAGAAAGGCGACACCGGCTCGCCCGAGGTGCAGGTCGCCATCCTGTCGTCGCGCATCGCGACGCTGACCGAGCATTTCAAGACCCACAAGAAAGACAACCATTCGCGTCGTGGTCTGCTGAAGCTGGTCGCGCAGCGCCGCAAGCTGCTGGACTATCTGAAGCGCAAGGACGAAGCCCGCTATACCGACCTGATCGGCAAGCTGGGCCTGCGCCGCTGACCGGCGCGCCGCGCCGAGGCGCGGCCCCTGACGCTGGAACCACGCCCGCGGCGAAAGCCGCGGGCGTTTTTTCATGCCGCGCAACGGCTGCGGGCGTTGCCCCGGCATCCGCCCCCGCCGCCCGCGACGAAAACCCGGCGATTGCTGGGATTCTGGCGGTGATCGGCGTGCAGAAACCGTGCACGGCGCGTACACCGGGCGTACACCGCGTTTCGCTAAAATGCGCGACATTCCTTTCTGGACCGCTGACCGGGCCCGGCTAGGCTTTGGCCTGCGCAAATGAAAAGGAGACGCGGAATGCCGATCGGTTCCCTGCTCGAATCGACCAGATCGCTGCTGAGCACGCTGGCCCCGCAACCCGCCACCCCGCCCGCGCCGCTGCCGCCGGTCGAACGGGTCGCAACCCCCTCGCCGCCACCGGCGGGCGGACCGGATGCGGCCGGGCGGAGCGGCGGTGCGACTTTCGATTTCCCGCCGGAGGCCGTCGCGGCGGCGGTCGCCGGGACATCCCGGCCGGCCGGGCAGGCGGCGGAAACCGCGGTTTCGGCGGTCGCCGGGGCAGGGGACGCGGCGGCG